>CALDJX010000599.1 GCA_937899075.1 uncultured Planctomyces sp.
AGACACAGAGAAAAACTCTCCTGTCAAACTCTGTGTCTCTGTGCCTCTGTGGTTAAATTCGGGAAGTTGTTCTCGACACCTTCCGATGCCGAGAGTTGGTCCTGCGCTGTAGAGGGAACAACTCGCCGATCAGCACCCTCTTCGTCGTCCATGCCGACGGGGGTGTAGTCGACTCCCCCGGTTTCCGCCAGACGGGACATGATGAGATCAGTCACCTCGTTGAGGAGTTCGGAGGTTGTTTTCTTTCCATGGAAGTCCGAAAGGTCGATCGGTTCACCATAAGTTACTCGAACGCGGCTGCGACGAATGAACGGGGCGACCATGCTGGTGACCGGCTGCGGCGAGTCATGAATGAAAACCGGGTAAACCTTGACCCGACTCTTCAGTGCCAGGAAGGCGACGCCAGGATTGGCTGACCTCAGACGCGTGCCCCAGTTGATGCCTCCTTCAGGAAACAGTCCGACCAGTTCGCCATTCTTGAGGCGTCGCAAAGCTTCGCGAGTCGGCGCCATGTCCTGACCGTCGCGGTTGACCGGAATGGATCTCATGGTTCGAATCAGCCATCGCATTCCGGCGACGTCGCAGAACTCGCTGGCGGTCAGAAAGCCGGCCACGCGAATGTTTCGTGATCCACCGGTCGCGTCGCCACGGAGATGATGGTTCGTCCAGACCATCATGGGGTCCACCGGGCTGCGATGATTGGCAATGATCAGGCCGCCCCCTTCGGTCGGGATTGGACACGGGCCATTGTTGCACCGCCAGCGGAAAATCAGTCCACCATAGAGCCGCTGGATGAAATAGAGACACCAGACACCCCATCCGTCGCGACACTGGCGAATGCTTCGCGCAACCAACCCGATCGCAACCGCCAGATAGACGGACAGAGTGAGCATCGCTGCAACTTCAGAATCCATTTCTGCAGAGCCTGTGTGTGTGGAAATTTCGAGAATCTAATCGGAGCATGGCCTGGCTGGATGATAGTGGTTGACCTCGAAAACGGCCAAATCAGGTTTCGATTGCGAGACAGAGGGTCAGGGAGTTCGCTGCCGGTTGAGTTGCCGCTCGGGTTACGGTACACCGCAGTTTGATTCATTCCTTTTGTACGGTTTTCAGCGAATTCAAATCTCTCGCCGACCGAATCGGCGATAGCTCATAAAAGAGGCACAGCCATGCCGCAGTTTGCTCGGACGATTTCTATTTTGTGCGTTATCGCCGTTGCGATGGCGACCTTCGGAATCGGTGCGGCGTCGGCAGCGGATCGCTGGGAGTTTCCGATCAAGTTTTCGAAGGCAGTTCGTGCCACTCCGTACTCCGGACGGGTTTACCTGATCTTTACGAAACGCGATCGCGAGCCTCGCCTTGGACCGAGCTGGTTCAGTCCCGAGCTGTTTGTTTCTGCAGAAGTCAAGAACTGGGCACCGGACACTTCGCTGACTCTCGCCAGCGGAGCGTCGTCATCGCCCGGAATTGCTGGGACGCTTCGGTCGTATCCCGAAGCGTTTTACAGTCTGGATCTTTCGGGATATCGAGTTCAGGCGGTCGCTCGGTTCAACGCCTGGCAGCGGGAAATCGGCAAAGGCGAAGGCAACGCATTCAGTGCGACGGGAACGGTCGAAGCAGAAGGCCGGCAACCGGAACTGGTCATCAATTCGCTCGTTCCAAAGCATGAGTTTCAGGAGACGCAATGGTCGAAGCTGCTGAAAGTTAAATCGCAACTGCTGAGCGATTTCTACGGCCATGATGTTTTCATTCGTGCGTCCGTCACCGTGCCGATCAGCTATTCGACCAGTCCAGATCGACGTTACCCGACGATCTTTGAAATTCCAGGCTTTGGTGGCGATCACAATTACCGTGCGAGTGCCCAGCCGCCTGCCGAGTTAAGGCAGGATGGTGTCGAGTTTATCCGAGTGATGCTTGATCCCGCGTGTCCGCTCGGGCATCACGTCTTTGCCGATTCGGCCAACAATGGCCCGCGAGGTCAGAGTCTGATCGATGATTTTCTGCCGGCTTTCGACAAGCAGTATCGCAGTATCGCGAAGCCGACGGCTCGGTTCGTAACTGGGCACTCATCAGGTGGGTGGAGCAGCCTTTGGATTCAGGTGACTTACCCGGATTACTTTGGCGGAGTGTGGAGCACCGCTCCCGACCCCGTTGATTTTCGCGACTTCCAGCGAATCAATCTCTACGCGGCGAATGAAAATATGTACTCGACGCCCGAAGGGAACCCGCGACCGCTGGCTCGAATCGGTGGGCAGGTCCGGCTTTGGTACAAAGGCTTCGCGGATATGGAATGGGCACTCGGCTCAGGCGGGCAACTGCACAGTTTTGAAGCGGCCTTCAGTCCGCGAGGGGAAGACGGCAAACCTAAGCTTGTCTGGGATCGCGAATCCGGCAAGGTCTTCACGGATGTCACGAAGACGTGGGAGAAGTACGACATCCGGTTGATTCTGGAAAGTAACTGGAAGCAGCTTGAGCCGAAGCTGCGAGGCAAGCTGCACATCTTCATGGGCGATCAGGACACCTTCTACCTGGAAGGCGCGACGGTTCTACTGAAGGCGTCGTTAGCAAAACTCGGCAGCGATGCTCGGGTTGAGATCATTCCTGGCCGAGACCATTTCAATCTGGTCCCGCCCGAACTCCAGGACCGTATCCGCAGCGAGATGGTTGTCGCCTTTAAGAAGAGCCATCCGGACGGCCGCTGAGGGCTCTTGTCTTGCGTGCTCTCCGGCGCTGAGGGGCCGACTCTCTCGAGCGGGAGAGTGAAAGAGCGTTGGCGCGAGTCGGGAAGTTGCTCCGGACCAGTTTCGAAGCCCGCCCGCAGCCTGAAAAGTCTACCCAGACTACCTTTTTGCTCTGACCGGCAATTTCTGCTCAACCGGACCGGTCTCGGCTTCCGATATCGCTAAGAAGATGGCGCGGTCTCGCGCGCATTCGTCTCCTGACGCGGGTTTACGGAAGAAACGCAAAATGGGTCGTTTGGTGAAAGCGTTTTCGAAAGACGATGACGGCGATGGCTCGCTGCCTGACGAGGCTCAGTTTCTTCTGGAATCTGGAGCGCTCGCCGCTCGTATCAGGCAGGAGTTGCAGGCCGAGTCAGACCTCGATCAGCAGCGACTGGCTTCCGACGCCGGTCCGAATGCTCCGAGTCCTGGCTCTCACGAATCGCCGGCTCAAGGGACAGGTAGTCGGCAACTTGGCCGCGGCGTTTTCTCGGAACTTGATGGCGAGTGGGCTCGGCTGAGTGACTCATCGGCCGTCGAGGGAGTTGGGCACGACGGACTGCGTCTCTTCACCGGTCCTGACGAAACACCAGAGCATCTCATGGAAACACCCGAAGCGAACGCCGGCGCCGAAGCAATTCGTCGGGAATTGATGGAAGAACTGGCTCAGGAACAGAGCCGTTGGACGGAGCGTCACGCCATGCAGGTACGTTCGATTGAGGAGCAGGCTCGGCAGCTTGCCCAGGTAGATGCAGAAGTTGAACTTCGCGAGCAGGAGCTGGATCGCCGCGAACGAGAACTCGATGCCAGGGCTCGCGAACTTGCGGCCAAAGCCGAGACAGAAGCTCGCAGTCGAATCTCGCGAGACGGGGAATCGACTCAGAAAGAACTGACCCGTCTGGCAGCCGAAGTCCGAGTCCACGCTGACCGAGCTTCGCAGTTCGAAGCGGAACTGGCCGAAGTTCGCCGCGAACACGTGAACGAGCTGGACGCCCTGCGGAGCCAATTAAGTCTTCACGACGACTCGCGTGCTGATCGAGCGAAGTCGGTCATTGACGAGTGCGACCAGAGAATGAGCGAGCTGACTGCGCAGCGCGCGGCCTGGCAGTCGGAGCAAAGTCGCCGGCGGGAAGAACTGGCTCGCGAGCGTCTTGAACAACGCGACGAGTTTCGTCAGCAGTGCGAAAAACAACAGGCGGAATTAAAAACGCAACTCGCCGAGTTTGAAAGAGAACGTGACGCAACCATCGTTCGTCTCGATCGAGAGCGTCGCGCATGGAACGAAAAGTTCACGCGGGAACAGGACGAACTGCTTGATCTGAAACACGCGGTCGAAGCCGAAGCTGAACGGGTTCGCGCCGATCTCGCCCGCGACAAATCCGAGTGGGAGACTCATCAGGAACACATGCGGAACGCGCTTCGTGCGGAGCAGACCAGTGCCCAGGAGTTGCTCAACGCGAGGATGGCAGATGCTGAGCGGCTGAAGGAAGAACGCACAGCGAGATTCGAAAGTCTCAGCAAGGAGTTTGAATCTGAGCGTGCTGCGTGGCATCGGGAGCGTGGCCAGGAAGCGGCCATTCTTCAGGCAGAGCGGAGCGAACTGGAAACGGAAGCTGATCGACTGCGAGCCGAGCGGAGCCTGATCGAAACGGAACGGCAACAACTGACCGGCGATTTCGAGCGACAACGTGCAGAGCACGACGAAAGTCTGCGGGAGTCGTGGCGGAGCCACCAGGCGTCGCTGCAACAAGCCGAGCAGGAATCGACGAATCGACAACGGGTTCTGGCTGAGAATCTTCAGCAACAGAAGAATGAACTGGCCGCACGCATGCAGCAGGCGGACCACGAGATTCGATCAGCTCGCGAGTTGTGTGCGAGGCAGATTGCTCAGGACAAAGAACGTTTTTCGCAGACGTGTGCGACTCACGAAGCCGAGCTGGAACGGGCTCGTGCAGAACTCAATGTGCAGCGTCAGCAGTTTGAGCGAGAGAAACTCGACTTGAACGACGAGATGACTCGCACAAGGACGCAGGCCGAGCAGGAACGCAGTGTCATCCGCAACAGCCTCAGTCAAATGGACGCTCAACTACGCGCCGCCGCGACCAGTCTGCTGCCTGTAATCTCGTCCGTCGCCGTCTCGCATGACCGGGCGGAAGCATCAGTTCCGGTGTCGCGAACATCAGAGCCAATTGAGTCGGAGCCGGACGTTGAAGTCAGCTTTTCGGGCGAAGTTGTTGCCCAGGCGGACGAGCCGGTTGACGAGCAACCCGTGGTCAGCAGACAACCGCCGGTCGACGACCTTGAGGCCGTCGACGAGCCAGCTGCCGAAGAACCAACCGCTAAAGAGTCGATCACCGAAGAACCAATCGCCGAAAAACCAATCGCCGATGCGCAGCAAGTTGTTGACGCTCACTCAGTCGCTTGGGAGCCGGGTAGAGACGCAACGCTTGTCGAGACGCCGTCCCGCAATCTGGTGCGACGCTTCGATCATCCATCAGAAACCGGCGGAGTTTCCGGGTTGGAATTCCGGCCTCGCATTGCGAGTCACGGCGTCCTTGCTCACGCAGTCGCGGACGCAAACTCGGCTGAGATTGTTTACGACGCGGACGATCGTCAGCCCGAATGGGCGGGCACCGTTGAAACTCGTTCGGATAAAGCATCGGTAGAGGTGGCTGCGGAGACGCATCTCGAGGGCCGCCGTCAGGCGTTGGAAACTTACCGCTCAAAGCTCAGCAGTCTGCAGAATCAATTGCGGCAACTTTCGGGCGCGTCGGCTGACGAGGCCGCGGACGTCTCGTCTTCGGATGAAAGCATTTAACAGCCCTTCGTCGAGAAAACGACGGAAGTCAATAGTCGGGATCAGGTGACGCAGACATGCA
>CALDJX010000600.1 GCA_937899075.1 uncultured Planctomyces sp.
TGTACCAAACAGTCCATCCACTAAGATTATCCCTAAACCGAGTGACATTGGGCGCTAGCCGCGGGTTTGTGCGGAACCAGTATTATTGCAACGTAGAGCCCGACGCTAGCGCGTTCGGCTCACAAAAAGTGGCGCTGTCCAATTAGGCATTGGCGTGAAACTAAAGTACCAACACTCTCCCGTGGGAGAGTCGGGCTATCAGGCCCGGAGAGGGCTCGTCCTGTGAAAGACTGGGAGCTTGTTTTCACGCTACCGCCTTAGATACGGATCAACGAACGGGGCTCGACAAACGCTCGGAGGACCAAACCCAAACCGACTCACAATCCAGCAATCGCCTTGACGCAGAACCGTGTTGAGGCCCCGGACCGACTTGAATGATCAGATCAGTTGCACGCCACTGCGAACCGCCCAATAACTGGACGCTCCTTCGTGGAGATGAGCCGCACCTTTTGAATGGACCAGTGCCGTCACGCATAATTTCTACTGCCGTTTTCCACAAAGAAGTTTTCGATTCGGAAGGCACCGAATCATCAGCGTCGGGTTCCTCGAAATCGGCTGAGGGTTCGGCAGAGCGCCGACAGATGTTTGAAGCAACTCGATCGTCAGCCGTCACGGCTTAGCCGCGACACGACTGGCATCAGACTTCACCTCAGAAATCAAGCAACCCACGTCTGTATCAATCAAACACGAAACCCGGAAACAGGGAAGCCGAAGCAGTACCTTCGCGGGGAATAACAACCCTCGAAAAAAAATCTGCCAAACTTCCCCCAGTTACCGGTACGTACTGCTTGACTTACAAGGACATACAGATGTTATCCGCCGTCAGCGGCTGCCCTGCGTTCAAGCGATGCACCCACAGTCCAGTTGGCAGGAGAACCAACCTTAATCATCGACAGTTCCTGTTGAATGTTCAAGGTGTCGGGCTCATTGGATGATCGACGAACATAGACAATCGTATCGTCCCTCTGGGACATCAACTCGTAATCAACGAATCGGTCACAATTGATCAGATTTGAAACGCCTTCCCAGGTGGCGTAGTAGCCATCTGTCTCGATTCGCTCAACGGTAATGCCCGGCGGGAACCCTGTTGGCGCCGAGTGCAGTCTAGACCACTGCATCGCATGAAACGTCTTGAGGTCATCGCCATTGAGATCCCACACCTGAACCATCCCGTACAGCGTTGTGCCTCGCGGGGATAACACCAGAGTTTTCGTGTCGCCATGTTCGATCGACTGGAATCTCCAGGAGATGCCACTCGGCCATGGAAACTCACAGAAGTCATTTTGTATGAGAGTCAGTTCCATTCTGTGACGAACTTCATCGCGGATAACGACCATGATCAGCCGGTTGGCGCGACTGACTTGCCATGTGAGAAACCGCCGTCGCCAACTCGGCTGCATGTTATCGTTATTTGCCCTCGGGTGCGGGGCCACGATACTTACCAATCAACTGCCAGGCGGCGCGGCCATCCCATTCCTGTATATGAACATCGGCAAAATCGGATAGTTTGGTATATGTAATCTCGCGATCGTACCGGATCACCGGCGGTTCCTGGCCGGACTCCGGCTTGATCATCTTTGAGTGACCATTAAAGTCTGGTTCGCCGAACAGCCTGATGGCGTCGGCAATCGTCTTTACCGGGGCAAATAGGGACGAAAGCCGACGATCTTCTTCCGCTGAGATTTTTGCAAATTGTAGATGACGCTGCGATGTTGGAGCTGCTCCGCCACAGAATGGACAGTGATAGATCAACAGGCTCCCGTTTGCGAACGTGATATGATACTCGTTTGTTTCCTTATCGAAGGTGATCGGAAACATCGGGTCGTCAGCCGAATTCTCCAGGTAGTTGCACGTGCAAGGTGTGTCAGTGACGGATGCAAATGTGGGTTTGCGCATTGGCTTTGCAAATAACGACCAAGGTAACCCGGCGGCGGCCAAGATCCTTCGATTTCAGAATCCGCCCGATCCGCCGCTCGGGTTGACCGCCTTGTTATCCGCGTTTATGGGAGTTTAGCAGTTTGATCTTCTCTAATTCTTCCCGATCCGTTGCGATCGAGAGTGCGGTATTACCGTCGTCGTCAGCGGCATCAGCGTCGGCGCCGCGCCGCAGTAACGCCATCATCACGTCGCAGTGCTCGGCTTCCTCTGCGTGAACGATCAGCGGCGTACGTCCGGTTTCATCAAGAACATCAACATCCGCGCCTCGCGATACGAGCAACTCAACCATCCGGGGCCAAGCAGCAAGGTGGAGCGGGGCAATACCCTCATCGTTCTTTGCGTTTACGTTAGCGCCGTTATCGATCAGATATGTCGCGACATCGTAATGTTCCTCGCCGGCGACGCCGTGAAGCGCAGTGAAGCCCCATTCGTCGGTGGAATTAACGACCTCAGGATCAGATGCGATCATGGATTTGAGTTTCGGCAGGTCCGCGAACACGGCAGCATCGTAGAACTCTTTGCTCATTTTCAGTCCACGTAGAAATGGATTCTTCAGTCGGATAACGTCAGCCGTCACCGGGCACGGGGAGACGACTTTCCATTTGTAAAACCGCGCAAGCCGTGCTCCGTGTGCACGGCATTGTTCTGCTCTGTCGAGCTATTGGTTAGTCCATTCAGCAGTATCGTCGACATTGTCGCCGTCAGAAAATGCCAGGGCAACCGCGAGGACAGCATTCATGTCGCCTAGTGTTGCCAGTCGCGTGAATTGGTTGCCGTCGGCAACACTTTGCCAGGTGGCCAAAATCGTATCGCCAGCGTCCTGGTCACGTTTGATTTGCAGATAGGCGGTAATGTCACCAGCGTCCATCCGAACGAGCTTTACCAAGGGGCGAATTGGCCCCGGCGACCAATCCAACGATCGAATAGCCGATTCGATTTGCTCGCGGGATGCAGACTTTTTCGTTTGGCTGTCACCGTAACTACCTGCGGCGGAATCATAGGTCTGGGTCGTCACGGCAAAGCTTGAACCAGATTCCGTCAGCACGGCATCCTGGGCGGCGTCGGCTTTTACGGCACCTGATTTCGGTGCGGAATCCGTACAGCCCACGAGCCCAAGCAAGAACGATGAAATTGCAACGCAAAGGAATCGCTTCATGTGTATCTCTGCAGCAGAACGCCTGCCGTAACCGGGCACGAACGGAAGACTTTGATTTCAGTTGCCGCGTGATTGAGTGCTCCGGTTCACGGCTTGGTTAAGCGACGGATTTCGGGATGGGGAAACGGTGACCAATCCATAAAACCTTCGTATGGAACACCGGTATCGTAAATGAAAGTTCGATCATTGGCCTCAATTGCGGCCCCCAATTGCTGTAAATTGCCAGCCCATATCGCACGTTCCTTACTCTCAGCGAGAACTTTGGCGACTTCGACTCTTGCCTGATCGCGTTGCCCGAGGTTAAGGAATGCCGCGGCTCGAAATGCTGGAAGATTTGGACTCGGATAATTGTACACACCTTTGGGTTTTGCCCAAGCATCGCAAAGGGCGAGCACCAGATTAGGCATTCCTTGCTTGCACGCATACGACGCGGCATCAAATGCGAATCCGTGTGGAACAGTCCCTGCATCGTCGTCAACCTGTTCGAGTGGGTATGTAGCCGCTTCTTGAAGCGCTTGAAGTGCGTCAGGGTGGCGGGCTGGCTCACGGTAGTACTTCGCGAGATACCACCAGTGTACGAAGCTGGGCGTGCGTTCAACCCATTGTCGAAACTGCGATTCGGTTTCAGATCGCAGGCTGTCCGGCGCGTACATTGCAACGCCGAAGTTGGCACGCCACCAATCTGGATGTTCCTCCAGGGCAGCACCACACTCAGTATACACGTCGTTTTTTCGATCAAGCGATGCCAGCAGCGCCATTTTGGCGCTTCGGTGCCAACGATCATTTTCGTATTCGTCGATCCGTCGGTCGTATTCAGTCAACGCTGCGTCAATCCTTCGCTCGCCGGCCACCTGCTGGACTGTGGGTGTGATTGGCGCATCGGAAAGATCGCCCCAATGGCTGGACCATCCTTCATAGTCGGCGCCGAACACATACGAAATCCGTGGCGTACCGGCCCGCACGTCGAGTACTCCAGCAGATGACCAGAAAACATGGGGAGGTATCTTTATTTTGTACCGCTTTTGTAGATCCTCGAGCTCGTAAGGGAGCAAGCCCGTCTCGGCGCGGAAGTTGCAAATCGCTTGTACCAACGCCTCGTGGTCTTTGGCGATGCTTGCACCTTTCGAACGGAGGTACAAACGTGGCAGATACATTAATACAGCAATTATGGCTGCGATGATGCAGAGTTGAATCGCCCAAGCGGGTAGCCGCCGGTTGCCGTTCATTTCATCGGAGGGAAGTGCGTATGGATTCTGATTCACGTCCGCTTGTTGTCGCATAACGCCTGCCGTAACCGGGCACGAACGGATGACTTTGATTGTGGTTGCCGCGTGACTGAGTGCTCCGGTTCACGGCTTTGTTATGCCACAGTACCTGTTCGGCAGTTTCAATCGGGCTTCCATGTAAACCGACCAAAGCGGCCCGTCCCCGAAGGAAGGATCGGCAATTCTCGCCAATTGTCCTTACCCTCGATCATGACCTTGGCTCCACCTTTTTTGGGGTCGGGAAAGGAACGTGTTACAAACCCATCCGGCGACCAGTTGGGATCGTCGCCACGCCCTGCTTTTCGCTTGCTCTTCCCGTCACTTCCAACAACGTAGACATGAAATGTTGCAGCAATAAGCTGGTCTCTTTGGGGATTATGTTTTCCTGTGAAACGGCTCATATGGGTCATCTCGACGCCTTCCCAGTGCGCAATCCATTTGCCATCAGGTGACCACGAAGGCACTTTCTGTTCGATGGGCAAATTTAGGGTTTTGTCGTTTTCGGTCCGCACTGGCGAAATGGGTTTCGCATCGCTGCCGTCGAGATTACTGAGCCAGACTCGGTAATTGCCGCTTCGATTGGAAACGAACGCCACCTTTTTTCCGTCGGGCGAGACAACGGGCATCGCGTTGCTGAACTTGATCTGCTGGGCATCACTGAACAGTCGCCGTGACTCCATCGTCTCGGTGTTCATGATGCGCAACTGACTGTTGGCCGCCGGGTCCTGAGCACCTTTTTCCGGCGTGGAAACCATCCATACGACGTGCTTCGAATCAGGCAACCAGGAAGGAATTCGATTTCTCCCGGATTGCGTAAGCGGCTTATGTTTTTTTCCGTCGGCATCGCACAGCCAAAGGTTCAGGCCCTCCTTGCTTTGTCGCACATACACGACCATATTTCCGTTTGGCGACCAGGCAGGCATCATGCAGTCGCTCTGGCCGTCGGTAATCTGGCGTCTTGACGAGCCGTCTTCCATCACGCGATACAGTTGCAGCTTACCGGTGCCCTCCGCATAACTGACGATAACTTCTCTCGATCGTGCCGCGCCAGTCTCCTGAGCGACGGCCCAATTACTGCCGTGGCAAAGCAGACCGACGATGATCAATGCAAATCTGAGAAGGCGGGACAAATTAAACACTCTCATGAACTACAGACCTCTTAAGATGTCCGTGGCATAACAAAGCCATTCAGTCGGCATATGGCGGGGATAAACCCAATACCGGAGTT
>CALDJX010000601.1 GCA_937899075.1 uncultured Planctomyces sp.
TTCTGTCGAGCAGGCGATTAAGTCCGGACTGGAATGGCTCAAACGTCAGCAGAAAACAGGAGGGAACTGGCAACTGCACACGGGGTATCCGGATGCTGGATACTCGGTCCTGAGGACGGATACGGGAGCGACAGCGCTCGCGTTGCTGGCGTTCCTGGGCGATGGCCACACGCAGAACGATGGCGACTATCAGGAGACGGTGCGGAAGGGGCTGAAGTGGCTGCGGGGGATCCAGAAGCCGGACGGCGACTACCACGACCACACAGAGCTGGGGCGTCAGACGGCGTTCTATGCACACTCGCAGGCCACGATCGCGATCTGCGAAGCGTACGCGCTGACCGGAGATTCAGAGCTGGCCGCGTCCGCCGAACTCGCGATTCAGTTCCTGCTGAATTCGCAGCATCCTCTGGAAGGGGGCTGGCGCTACCAGCCTCAGGAAAAAGATTCGATGGGCGACCTGTCGGTGACCGGCTGGGGGCTGATGGCTCTGAACACGGCTCGAATGGCAGGCATCGAAGTTCCGCCGGAAGCCTTTGGACGAGTTTCGTTCTTTCTCGACCAAGTCGCGACGCGGGACGGGGCTCTTTACCGGTACCTCCCGAGTGACCCTGCCGGAAAAGCAAGTCGTGCCATGACCGCGTGCGGGCTGTTAGGTCGCCAGTGGCTGGGTTGGTCGAGGGATGATCCTGCCATGGTGGAAGGCGTCGATTGGTTGCTTCGGCCGGAGTTCGCACCGCAATGGTCTGATGGAAAACGCAACGTCTACGAGTGGTACTACGTCGCGCAGACGCTGCATAACCTCGGCGGAGAACGTTACAAACTCTGGTTCGGAAACGTGCAGAATCTTATTGTCGATAGCCAGAAACGCCGCGGCAGTCGCAAGGCTCCTGACGATGTGGCTGGAAGCTGGAGCCCGGTTGAGCCGTCGGGATCGCTCGACGAATACGCTAACAAAGCGGGGCGGCTCTACATGACGGCGATGTGCCTGCTCGTGCTTGAGACTCCCGTGCGGCATGCTCCGATCTATCCGGAACCGGCAACGCCACCGGAGCTGTAAAGAGTTTGACAGGCAGTACCTTCTTGGGATTGGCGAAGGTGTTTCAGCAGGTCTAACGTGAGTATCGAAGGCGGATTATCGAGATGACAAATCTCAACGCGACACTGCCGCGACGAAAATGATGGCCGCAAAACAGCACAAGGATCGCAAAAAACGGGATTCATGTTTTGTGCCCTTCTGCGGCTTCTTGCGGTCATCATGAGCATTACTTAACGATTGACGAATCAAAATATCTCTGCCAGGAGACTGTGAAATGCGACTTTGCCGTTTTGAGCACGAAGCGAGAATTCAGGTTGGCTTCTACGATGAGGATTTCGTCATCCCCATCATGGCGGCGTCAGATCACACCGGGATTGAGATCGAAGAATCGTCCGACTTGATCGCGCACCTGCCCGGTGGATCGCTGCGGGGAACCGTTGAGGCAATTCAGGCTAGACTTGCCAACAACATGGACGAGGAATTGAGCGAGCTTCGTCTCGACACCGAAGCCGTCAAACTACTTGTTCCGAATCCGAGTCCGTCGAAGCTGCTGCTGCTTGCTGGAAACTATGCCCGACATATCGAGGAAGGCGGCGGGCGAGCTTCGGAGCAAAGCCGAACGTTCCCGTATGTCTTTATGAAACCGCCTGGGACAACGTTGACCCACCCAGGCGACCCGATCCGAATTCCGGAAGTCTCGCCCGACCATGTCGACTGGGAACTGGAACTTGGCGTGATCATCGGGAAGCGGTGCAAGAGCGTCTCCGAAGCTGACGCGCTGAACTATGTCGCCGGCTACACGGTCATCAATGATATTTCCGATCGAAAGTTTCAGCCGAATCCTGATCGGGAAGAACGAGCGAAAGACGGCTTCTTCGATTGGCTGCACGGCAAATGGCATGACACGTTCTGCCCGATGGGACCGTGCGTCCTGCCGGCCAATGAGTGCGACGATCCTCAGCAGTTGCATCTGACACTCAAAGTGAACGGCGAGGTCGAGCAGGACGGATCAACGTCCGAGATGGTCTTTCCGGTCGCAGCGATCGTCGAGTTCATTTCAAGCTTTGTGACGCTCGAGCCGGGCGACATTATCTCGACGGGAACGACAGCGGGCGTCGGCGCTGCAAAGGACAAGTACCTCAAAGCCGGTGACGTCGTTCACTCCGAAATTCAACGCATCGGCGTACTGAGAAATCCCGTTGTGTAGAGATTCATTTTTCGGAAGAGAACTAATCAGGTCATGCCCCGCAGGCGGGCACCGGTCGTTTATACATAGATCGAGAATTCAAGATCGGCCGCGACGGCAAGACGTGGCACGCATTTAGGGCAATTTTCGGGGGAGACGTTAACTTGCGCTTGCTCGTGTCATGAGTCATGATTTCTGCTTCGAGTTCGTTTTACTTCTCAGCAGGGATGCAATGATTGAAGTCAGCACGACAGAAGGGGAATCACTCCGGACCGCCCGTGAGTCACTTGATGATCCGCGCACTCCGATCAATATCTTTCACTCCGTGGATGATATTGTTGCCATCTCGCTGGCGGCCATCATTGCCGGCGCACAAGGCCCGAAATCAATTGCGCGTTGGGCAAATAATAAGAGTGACTGGCTATCAACGTGGCTCGATCTTCCCGACGGGAAAACG
>CALDJX010000602.1 GCA_937899075.1 uncultured Planctomyces sp.
GGAGTCGACTGGTTCGGCTGGGGAGGCTCAACATCCCTGGCCCACTCAGACGCCGACATCAGCCAGACAGCGGAAGCATTCTATAAGGCCATCGACCTGCTCCGCGAAGACGGATTCGAAGTTTGAGTTAGTCGTTGCCGACTAATCGGCGTCAACGACGGAGTCCGGCATGCGTTGGACTCGGCCGGTGCTGTCGACGCAGGCGAGGACTGATTTGGCGGTGGTCAGGATCGTGTCGCCTCGGCGGAGTTCGTATTCGTGTTCGAGCTTGGCCATCGTCGCGCGGCTGATTTTTGTGCGAAGTGTCAGTTCGTCGTCGTAGCGGGCGGGAGCTAGAAAGCGGCATTCCAGCTTCGTGATGACGAAGAACTGGCCGGCTTCTTCAATCTCACGGTAGTTACCACCGGATGCTCGGAAGAGTTCCGTGCGGCCCATTTCGAAATACGTAAAGTAGTTGGAATGGTGCAGGTAGCCCATTGGATCCGCTTCGACGTAGCGGACTCGGATTTGAATTTCGTGCTCTTTTAACACTGCCGGCTTTCTTCGTTCGTAATGCTCGGAAAGAGGGAACGCAGAGTTCGCTGAGGTGACAAACGCAGAGAAAAAAGGAGATGCCTCTGTGCCTCTGCGAGTCCTCTCCGCCCTCCGCCCTCCGCGTTCAAGACGTCAGTCGGATCGACCCGGAATCGTGTCAGTTTTCCACTGGCGATTCAAACAGAGATTCGAAATCGATCTCGTCGGTTGAGCCAAACTCTCGATTGCGTGCTTCCGCTTCGGCGACGAGTTTCTTCAACTCCGGGCTGACCAGGTCTCGGTGGTCGGCGAGTTGGATCGAAATCAGCTCGTGCGAATCTTCGTGGCGACCGGCCAGCATGGCGAGCACCGCTTGACCGGCGACGCCGTCGGCCTTCCAGCGGTTGTCGTTTTCGCGAGCCAGTTCGTCGAAGTGAGCAAGCGCCTCTTTGTAGCGTCGGGCCTTGAGCTGCAGCAGGCCGAGTTCACGGTGCGATGTCAGGACCGCTCCGCGATCGTCCTCAAAGTTGTCGAGGACCGCCTGCCAGGCTTCTTCCTGCCGCTCGGGTCGCGATGGACCTTGTTTGAGCGACAGCGCGATGTCGACCTGCTCTTTCGCCGTCGATTGAACGTCGACCGACGTGACCGAGTCGATCGGAGCGTCCAGCGGATTCTGGCGGCGTAGATCACGCCCGGCGCCGGCGGCAATCAGAAAAACAGCGAGACACCACAGAGCGTACTTCTTCAGTTGGCGGCTCGTCGGTTTCAATTCCTGCCACGTACTCGTTGCCTCTGGTTCTTCGGTTTGTGCAAAGTTGCCACCGGTTTCGCCGGACTTTTCGATGCGTTTGAGTTCTGACAGCACGGCGCGGGCGTCAGGAAATCGCTCGGCAGGATCTTTCTGCATCAATCGATGAATGACTTTGATCAGTGACGGTGGCAGGTCCGGCCGCAGGTCCTGCAGAGGCGGCGCGTCCTCATTGAGATGTTTGTAGGCCAGTGCGAAGGCCGTCGCAGCTCGGAACGGCGGGCTGCCAGACAGCAGGTGGTAAAACGTCACACCCATTGAGTACAGATCGCTGCGAGCGTCGACGCTGGCGCCGTTGACCTGTTCGGGGCTCATGTAAAGTGGCGTGCCCATCGTGACTCCCATTTGAGTCAGGTTGACACGTTCGCCGCCGAGTGTCAGTTGTGCCAGGCCGAAGTCCGTCACCTTCGCAACCATCCGCCGCGTCACCATAATGTTTTCGGGTTTGATGTCGCGATGGACAATGCCCGCCTGGTGAGCTGCGTGCAGTGCCGAGCTGACCTGCTTCATCAGGTGCAGCGCGATTTGTGTATTGGGTGGCTTCTTCTTCTGAAGGTACTGTCGCAGGTTGGTCCCTTGAACATACTCCTGCGCGATGTACTGAATGTTTTCCTCTTCGCCGACCGCAAAGACCTGCACGATGTTGGGATGATTGAGTCCCGCTGATGCTCGCGCTTCATGCTCGAAGCGCTTACGGTGAGCGTCGTCGCTGCCAAAGTCGGACCTCATGACTTTGATGGCGACGTTGCGTTTCAGCGATGTTTGCTCAGCCAGATAAACCTGAGCCATGCCGCCAGCGCCGAGGCGTCTGAGCAGTCGAAATTCTCCGAGCGTGCAGTCACTGAGGTCGAGAGTTCGACTGGCCGTGCCCGCAGAAACGAGCGACTCAGCCAGCGTCAGTTCGCCTGGCAATTCGGAGCTGGAGCTAAGACTCGACTGAGTGCCCGACACCGCTGCCATCTGCGATTGCGTTGTCGACATGTCTGGCGACGGTGTCTTTGGTTTCGCCTTGCTGTCTCGTTCGACCTGATCGAGCGTCGCTCGCTCGTGCATCTCCTGCAGCGATGCTGCGGAGAGTTCGTCTGTTCGAGCCAGGTTGGGGGCATCGTCAGCCGGCAATCCGTGCGCAGGCGACGAGTTCTCACTCGCTGCTGGCTTCTGCGAATCGGAAGATGAGCCGGAGCTGGTCATCAGAGACGGGCCATTGAAAAGTTGACGGTTCCGGCAAAACGCTGACGAGTCGTGTCAGGCTTGCCCGGACGTTTGCACTCACGAACCATCATAGGTCTGGGTACTCGATGCAGCCACAGAAGGTTTCGTTTGATGCATGCTGAGGTGTTTGCTGCGGCCGACTTCGGTGACTGAGCTGTCACTAATGACAGCTCGGCTTTGAATCGCAGACCTGACAGATTCACCCTGCCGGATAGGGCATGTCCCTCCATCGATCGAATTCGAACACTGCCGAACGACAGTTTTCGAAAGTGTGACCTACAGATTTAGAGACGGAATTTTGCAATCGCGGTCGGATCGCAACAGTTGGTCGAGGGGCAGGAAAAATGAAATCAATTCGAGAGTTTCACGACGATGTTTCAGGGTCACGGCGAGGATCCATCCTCGTGTTGTCGGCAGTTTTCATGGTCGTCATTCTGGCATTCGCGACGTTCTCAGTGGACTTCGGCTATATCGTACTGGTCAACCAGGAAATGCAGTCAGCCGTCGACAGTGCAGCACTGGCCGCAGCTCAGGAACTCCAGCTCGCACCGGATGGCGGACAGGATCAGGTCGTCGACGCGGCTGTCGATCTTGCCGCAGCCAACCAGGTAAATGGCCGCGACCTGGTGCTTCAACGCAGCACCGATGTCGAGATTGGAATCTGGGACGAAGTGAACGGTCAGTTCACTCCGTTTTCGGGTAACGATTTAACCCTGGCCAATGCGGTCAGAGTCAGCGGCAAACTCAGCAACGCACGCCAGAACGCCGTCAATCTGTTCTTCGCGCCGGTGCTGGGGGACGGCACTCACGAAGTCACTGACCAGGCAATCGCGGTCATCGGCCGAACGAGAATGCGCGACGTCATGCTGGTTATCGACTGCTCAGGGTCGATGTCCTCGTACAACCGCATGACGATGACACGCGCCGCCGCGGAGATTCTTATCGACGAGCTTGGTACCGACGACCGACTCGGCCTCGCCGTCTACAGTTATCCCGTTCTCATAAACAACGGAAACGACAACGGCAACAACACCGGTAGAGGAAATTCTGGAGGGATTGCCAGTGCAACAAGCAGCCCGACAGCCCCCGGAAATCAACTCGCCAGCCTACCAAACTTTGGTGGCCAAATCGCAGCACGCGGTGGCGGGAACAACGGCGGTGGGAACAACGGCGGTGGAAACAACGGCGGCGGAAACAACGGCGGCGGAAACAACGGCGGTGGAAACAACGGCGGAGGGAACAACGGTGGCGGGAACAACGGTGGCGGGAACAACGGTGGCGGGA
>CALDJX010000603.1 GCA_937899075.1 uncultured Planctomyces sp.
CGTTGGAAGTCACACGTCCAACTGAATCATAGGAGGTGGTCGTGCGATTCCTCTGGCTCTGCGAATAGACGTCAGCCATTTCCGAAAAGTACTTTCGGCCGATGAACATGTCTGGATAGGCACTCTGCAGTTCGCTCATCAACTCAGCACGCGGCCCTGGAATCACATTACCGACAAATGTGAGATCGAAGTCAGCCTCCAGTTCAGGCCGGAAGCGATGAATTTCGGGATCGGCGGCGAGTGGCAACCACTGAGCGTGCGAAATGCCGCTTTCCTGCAGATGGGCGGCACCGTTCCGTTGAGCTGCAAATACAAAATCGAAGCCTTGAGCCTTTTCAACGCTCCAGTCAAAATCGATATGAGTATCGATGGCCCAGTAGGCACTTGGCCGCAACTGGTCTGGGAGGTGGTACCTCATTCCGTCGTCGACGTTCAGGAATAGATCGAAAGCACCAGGGTCAATCGACTGGAGCTCTGACGGAGTGAAATGCTCCACCTTAACAAGCGAACCGATCGCGCGGCGGCAATAGAATCCGGTTGTTTCCGGGCGTGCGTCGTTGTCGAAGATAACTGCGACTCGCCGAATACTCATGATGCAACTCTGTGGGCTCGCCCGTCTGTCACTGCGGACGCGTCAGTAGCTTCCGATAAAATTGATCAATTATCACTTCCCATGTGAAGTGTTCCTCGAACCGCATCCGCCCCATGTCTCCAAGTCGTTTACGCAGATCGCCATCGTCTAGCAGTCGCTCTATCTTCTTTGCAAGATCGGCCGCGTTGCCCGGCTCAAACAGGAGCCCGGTCGCACCGTCGAGAACAGTCGTCTGCAGACCTCCGATCCGACTCGCTACGACAGGACGACCGACCGCCATTGCTTCAACAGCACTGCGTCCCAGCGCTTCTTCTGCCACTGTGGGAAATACCAGCAAGTCTGCGGATCTAATCGCCGCCGGTAACTCATCCTGAGAAAGCCAGCCGACGAATTCGGTGAATTTGTTATAGGCACCCGGCGGGTCGCCCGTCGCGATGATCTGGAAATCCGACCGAAGCTGACTTAGTAGTTCCCCCGCTTCCTGCAGAACATGAAATCCCTTCATGTACTCGCTTACCAAACCCGCAAAGAAGATACGATATGGGTCATTCTGACCACGATCGTCGCTCTTCGGCCAGGGCCACGGAAACCGAGAAGCGTCGAATCCACTTGGCACGACATGGACTGCCTTACTGTATGGGGCGACCATTTCTCGAATAAGTGGGTTAACAACGAGCACGCCCTCGGCATCTTCGAAGCACTTCTTCAAACGATCCACATAGTCAGAACCATCAAACCCCGCCAACTCGCGTTCCATACTGTGCAGCGAACCTGACAGGTTTTGATTCGTGGAAACACATTCCTTGCAGGCTGCCGGCGATCCGAATTGGTGTTTCGGGCAAGAAACTATACCACCTGTTGGACCAGGCAGCATCCGAACGTTGTTCAGAGGGCACAAGCACTCCAAGGCAGCTATTCGAACAAAGTACGGATAAGCCGAAGCAGCTTCCGCCAAAAGTGGCTTGCAGTTCCAACTGTCAGTAATAATGACGTAGTCAGGAGAAAACCCAACCAGCTCGCTCCGGACCGACTGCTGAACGTTATCAGCTGATAGCGTTTCGTCCCTGATGTGAATAGGACAATGCAGGTCACCCGGCAACCCGTCGACGCCACCGACTCCGAGTCTTTCACTCTGAATGTAGAAGTGACGAGTTTCGAACCCGGCGCACTGCAGAAACCGTACGGTCTCTGCAGTATGAACCGTCCCTCCGCCTGTCGATGGCCAATTGAAAAGCAGACTTACGACGGCAATCCGAATCGACGGCTTACAGGAGTCCAGCACCTGCAAATTGTGTCTGGCTGCGACCGACAATAATTCCCTCAATATTTGCGCCGAACTTTCGATATCACCTTCAATCGCATGCGAAACACCCAACCCGTTCTTGATATGCGGCCACAATGACTCCGACGGAGAATTGGCGAGCTCGTCAAATAACAACCGAGCCGTCGCAATATCGGAACCACAAACAACCCGACGGGCAGCTTCATAGTAAGTCGCTGAATCATCCCGCACGATGTCTTACACACCTTTTCTAGTGTTGCGTTACGCAGCAGCGCGTTTTAAGAGAACCGGTGCCCGATCGGCACTCGATGGCACATCATCGTTCTAAGCGGTAACTTCCGCCCAGCAGCCGGTTCCACTCCAAATCTCTCTCGAGCGTTAATTCATCGCTACTGCGTTTGTTGCTGTTCGTAACAACGCTCTTGTTTTTCGTCAGAGCAACACAAATTGCCAAACCTACAGAAGTCGCTGCCACGCAAACTACGAGTATTCGGACACCGACTTTCATCCGGGAATTGGAATCCATCAGTAATCCTGCGACAATGAGGTGACAACAAGTCAATTTCAGGCATTGAGGACGAACAAGTTAGACTCAACTTCCCGAATTCAGGCTACTTTTTCGGAGGGCCTAGTTTGGCCGATTTTCCGTAACCTGACCCATCCTCATTCAATGCAGAAAACCATGGAGTTGACAAAGACTCGGCGATGGTGCCCGGTTCTCCGGGAAAACCTACGTCGCACTTGCAACATGCCGAGTAGTCCCAGAAGTAATACGTGTATGCAAACGACACAGCTCTAAATATAGTTTTCATAGTCCGACGAAACCATTCGTCAGTTCATATGATTCGACAAGCCCATCTGCGACCTCAATGACAATATGGCGTTTCTCTTCTACAAACAGGCTAATCGGTACACTCTTGACCAGAACCAAGGTTCTGCCAGTCTCTGAAGATGTAGAGTCGTCCAGGATGGTGTACCCTAACTCTTCCAGTTCAGACATCGTAGCTTCAATCTGCATCCCTGTGGCCAAGCTCGTCGGTATGTGAGTCTGTGACTCATCTCTACTGTTCTTCACTGCCTGATCCATCCTTCCTGCACAACCAGTGAATATGATACACATGAACGACGCAAGAATGAGCAATTGTGTAGCCATTAATCCTCCGCTCCCAAATCTGCATCGACTCACGACTGGTGGTCTTAAGATACGCATAGCGGGGGAGACTGTACGCCCCGATAACTGATGCGACTGTAGCGACTACCTCTACGCCGACTCGAACGGCCCCTCTACGCTTGCCAGTTGGATACGCTCGTGCCCAGCTGCCCTATTTGGTGGGGATCTCCTTCTTTTTCGGAGCCTCGCTTACACACTTCGGCCGAGGCATGTTTACGCCCGGAGTTATCTTGAAGGGCAGTGGAATGCCGCCCAGTGGGCCTTTTGGTTGTATGCAATTGCGAAGCATCCACGCAACAGTTGAGTTACTGTTAGCCTTGGACGGTCCCTTGTTAAGCGGGTTTATATTAATCACCGGAGTGGGCGAATACGGAATACAACACTCATCGATTCGACGCAATGTCTCCTTGAAGCAACCATCACACAAATCCTTACAGTCCCCTCCCTGTACCGTGATTTCCTTACAATTCTCTTTATCGGGAGGCACCCAGTCCACAAAGCCTTTCTTGTACTCTCCAATGTCAGTTACCAGCTGTCCGTACTTTCCTTTGCCCCAGCATTTACACTTCTTGCCAGAGCCACGTGGAAACTGTGCGTTTTCCCCTCCGCCGGGACCGCCGCGATACGCCTTTCCGTCACACACGATATACAAGTGAGCCGCTCCTGCGGCACCAACGACTCCCTGGATGGGATTCGCACACACTTTCATCTTGCAGGACTTGCCGGCCCCTCCTCCACCACCAGTCGGTGGACTCGCAGTTCCGCCACCACCGGAAGCCGGTGGTGAATTTGGGAGCTGGAATAATTCACCCGAGGGATCGATGTACGTGTTCGGGTTGTTTCCGGCGTATCGATATTGTGAAGTACCGTTAAATTCGGTACCGCTTGCCTTTGGATCCTGAGACAACCAAGCTCCGATGGCCACATCCAGCCACCGGGCACGAACATAGATTAGCTGGAGTGATTCGTCGGTATAGTATCCTATTTGGCCGCCAAACTGATACGACGTATCAGCTGTCCCAGTACGAGTCACCCGTTCCCCATAGGGGGTATAAGTATAACTCGCCTCAACCGCCCCATCTTCTCCCACGAGAAGTCGAGTTGCTGAAAGCGCATCATAGAGGAAGTAGAGTGTGCTGCCCGAAGTCTGGCTCACGACACTTCCATACTCATTTGGCTCATTTGTATATGTGGTGAATGCTACACCTTCACTATCGAGTGTCGCCTGAAGTTGTTGCCCGCTCCACACAAATTCGACAGGATCATCGCCGCCTTCTCCGTGCGTCCGAAGTCCGTCTCCACTATACGTATACGTTGATCGATTGCCATCGGTATCCACTACGCCAACCAACTGATTTGCGGCAGACCACTGATAAGTAGTTCGACCGACCGAAGGCGTAACGCGTCCGGTCACGTTGCCATCTGCATCGTACGAATATGTTGTAATCCCAATGTTGCTCGTCGCTGTCTGAAGTTGATTTGCCATGTCATACACAAGACTCGTTACCGAAGCATTTTGGCTACATCGAGTCATGTTTCTGCGAGAGTCGTACGTGTAAGTAGTCGAACTCCCCGATCCTTCGGACCGCTGTTCCGAAAGAACCTGACCTAATGCATCATATGTCCAAGTTGCTCGCCCTCCCACACTGTCATTCACTGCTGTGCGATTTCCTGCCGCGTCGCTGGCGTATTCGTAGTTCGAGAGCAGCACGCCGTCACCGTCTCGGTGCGTAATACTAGTGAGCTGTGCAGCCGGATCAAAGAGGTAGGACGTACGCACCCCATTGGGATACGTACGGGTAATTGGCAATGAAATTTCGTCATAGGTTATTGTGGTCGGACCGGTGCCGGCAGCATCGATCACTGACACATTACCGTCGACGTCATAGGAGTATGTTACAGGTCCGGCAACTGGCGAATCGACAGAAATATGGCGCCCAACTTCATCGTAGGTGTATGTCGTTATTCGATCGGCATAGTCGACGACCGACGTTAATTGATTGCCGGAATTCCACCGGTATGAGTATTGCCCATCACCATCGATCATTGCTATACGTCTTCCGATTGAGTCATATTGTGTCGTGACTCGTGTATTGTCGCTTCCTGATCGTAATACTTCTCGACCAGACAGGTCATACTGATAGCTCGTTCTGGCGCCGCTTGGGTCGAGCTTTGCAGACATGTTCCCAGCTGCGTCATAGAGGAAAGACGTTCTGCGTCCAAGTGGGTCACTATACGCAGCGACGCGACCGAAGCTGTCGTATCGCCGAGGCCATTCGTTGCCGCCGGCATCAATTACTGAGCTGATCGCTTGGCCAGAGTTATACGTTACTGTGGTGCGTGACTGATCCGGAAACTCAGCTGAAGTGGCCCGGCCGAGAGCGTCGTAAGTATAACTTGTCACATCGCCGAGCGGATTCTGGGCGGTGACCAGCTGTTGGACGGAATCATATGTATAGGATGCCCGATTACCAAGAGCGTCGATCTGGGCAAGGGTACTTCCAACGGCTGAATAGATCGATGTGGAGCGATACCCAAATGGATTGATAACACCTTGAAGCTGCCACGTGGCATCATATACAAATGTTGTTCGCGCCGAACTTGCCGACAGTTCGGCGATCGAAACGCCTGAGGCATTGTAAATCGTGGTTACTCTGCTTCCGGTGGCATCTATCGTTGCTATTCGGTTTCCGGCAGCGTCGTAGCAGTATGACGTTCGATTGGATAATGGATCAACTCTCGACGAAACACGCCCAGCGGCATCGTAAACGGTTGATTGACGTGCGCCGAGTGCGTTGACAGATGCAATTTCAAATGAATTTGAATCGTATACATGGGTTGTTCTCGCACCTTCTGCATCGATTTCCGCAATGAGCCTGCTGTCAGCGTCATAGAGAGTGGTGGTACGGATCCCAGACACACCTACGTATGCGATTGGGCGTGACATGGAGTCATAGACGGTTGTGGTTCTCTTCCCGCCGCTGAGAATTCGCGTTGTAAGCCGTCCATCACGGTCGTATACGAATGTGGTGCGATCTCCATTCGGCGCAACTTCTACGCTGGGAAAACCGGACTCGGAATATTGAGTAGTTGCGCGGAACGACATAGGGTCAATCTCGACGACATGTCTTCCAGCGGAGTCATAGAGATGGGTCGTTCGGCCTCCCGATGCGTCAACCGTCGCAGAAGGCAAGCCACGACTGTCAAATATGGTGGTCGCACGGTCCCCCAGTGGATTGATATTGCCGATGGGCCATCCAGCCGGGTCGTAGTTAAACGTTGTTCGTTGGCCACCGGCATCTTCAATTGCCGCGATCCTTCCGACTTCATTGTAGATATTTGAAGTGCGATGACTGTTAGCATCTATTTCGGCAATTTGTCTCCCGGCAGAGTCATACAGATAGCTAGTTATCGACATCAGTGGATTGATTCGCGATCGAACATTTCCAGTTGTGGAGTAGACAATCGTAGAGATTTGCCCCATTGGATTGATTGTTGCGACCGTCCGTCCGGCAAGGTCGCGCGTGAACGTTGTCCTCTGCCCGAGAGGGGTTATGACTGCGACCGGCCTGCCGGCATTGTCGATCACTTGTGTTGTAATGGCCCCTACTGGGCTTTCAGTAGCAATGCGATGTCCACGCAGGTCGTAGACGTACGATGTTCGAGAGCCGCTGGCTGAAATCTCTGCGGCAAGTTGGTTTCTTGAGTTATAGACCAGTGTAGTGCGACTACCCATTGGTGAGAGGGTCGCTTCTCTTCGTCCCATGAGGTCGTAGATGTAGCTAGTCCGCTCGCCCAGTGCGTTGGCTGTTGCAGTCAGGCGATTCATCAAGTCTTTGACGTAGGTGGTTCGCTGGCCGAGAGGGTCGATCGTGGCAATCGTCTGTCCTGCGGAATTCTTTGCGTAGGTTGTACGGTTTCCTGCTGGGTCAATATAGGCGATCGTGGACCCGGATGAGTCGTAAATGTAAGACGTTCGGTTGCCGAGTTCGTCGATGTACGCGGCTGGCTCACCGCTGGATTCATATATGTATGATGACCGATACCCTTCGGCGTTGATCATGCCAATTCGATTGCCATTGCCATCCCACACAAGTGTTGTTCGATAACCTCGCTTGTCGATTTTCGCGGCGACGCGGTCCTGGCTGTCGTAAAGGTATGTAGATCGATTTCCAAGAGAGTCAATCGTGGCACGCAGTGGCCGTGCTCCAGTGGCGGACTGATGGTAGATGTAACTTGTTCTGTTTCCTAGAGCGTCAATCACTGCTCGCTTCTGATTGCGATCCCAGAGCGTTGTTGTGCGTTCCCCGAGCGGGTTTACGATTGACAGTACGTTACCTTCGCCATTAAGAATGATGGTCGATTCATTTCCGTCTGGGTCTATTATCGACCGCGATCTGTTGCTGTAGCCATAGGTTGTTCTGGCGCCACCCGGCAAAACGACAGCCGTAAGGCGGTCTGTGGAATCATAAACGTAGCTTGTGCGTTCGTTTTCCGCATTAACCGCAGCCGTCATTCGGTGAAGGAAATCGTACCGATATTCGGCGATACAGAGTTCTGGACACACTGTCTTGACGAGGTCACCGCTGTCATCGACGACGAACGTCGTGATCCGTGATGCAGTATCTGTCACCCGGCGCAGCATACCGCCGGTATCGTAGCTAAATGTCGTAAGACGTCCGGAGAGTGACGACGCAGTGTTCGGGCCACCTCCGCCTTTTGGAGATTCGATCGTCCTGACGTTACCATCGAGGTCGTGGGTTAGCGTCCATCGAAGACTGTTTGGGCTAACGAACTGGTGCAATAAACCGTCTGAGTCGTATCGCAGTTCGTAACCGTTTTTCTGGGTTTCAGTCCAAGTGCCGTCCGTGTTACGGATTAGCCAATTCTGAACACCAGCGGGAGGCTGATACAGCCCCGTGGCCGGATTGCGATTTGTGTAACGCAAGACCTGACCAGGGCCTTTAAGAACGTCCACAGTTGCGTCGTCAAGTTCAAACACTTCCTGAGACCATTGACCGCTCCAGCCGAAGCCAGCCGCAGAAGATGCTGTGGACAGTGAGTTATAGGTCAGCCCGACTGACGGTGAGAGTGACGCGCCGTCAACGGTCTTAACCGACAGCATGATGTTTCCACTGTCGACATTAACTTTAGCCGGCCCTGCTGTACTGAAACTGGTGAGTGTCGGTTTCGTGCAGTCGCATGTTGATTTGCCTGAGCAGCACGTGCCTCCTCCGTTGCCATGTCCATCGTCACCACCATCGTCATCTTCATCACTAGGGCAGGATTGTTCACGAACTCCATCATCGCCACTGCAGAATGTGCAATCGCACCCATCATCCATTTTAACACCAGCAGAACTATCTACCTGAGTTTCATTGCATTCGCATTCACAATCGCCTTGCAAATTGGATTGTGCAGCAGGAGGCCCATCTTCTATGCTGCACCCGCATTCATTTAATTTGCAGCAAATAGTTTGCCCGGTATACGGCTTGCAGGTTCCGTCGGAATTGAGGTTCGATCCGGGCGTACAGCCAGTTCCACCACCACCTGATGAATAATAGGTCACAGGTGCCGGCGGGGGCGGGGTGCTGTCGGCCATTGATGCCATACTCATCAATGGAAATCCAGCACTGCGACTGGCCTCGAACTCGCTTCGCCTCTCCAGGCCACTGAAAGGTACGCTGTAGAGCGGTGAAATGTAGACCTGCTCGGGCCAACGGCAGCCGGCGCACGGATTCGCGGCCACGTTGCGGTCAAAGACCTGCACGTTAGCACCGACGAATTCACCAGACGTTCCGCACGTCCATTCGGGGCCCGGTACTGAGCCCTCCAGTCGAGTTCGTAGCAGTACGCCACCAGCTCCATCACCACGACCAACAACACAGACACGGTACAGTCCGCTCCGCGACCGGAAGGTGTACTCCCAGCGGCATTCGGCCGCGCGACGGTCGATCAGGTCGAGGATATAATCGCCATCGAAATCTGGCGCCTCTTCGTCAGGGGAAGGCTGGACGCCAGAAATCGACACGCGAATCTGCTCAGGAGCGTGATCCACCCAGTCAGAAGGCAGTGAACTGTCCGCGATGAGCCTTGCATGACGTCTCTCTTCGCGTGCAGACTCGTGTCCCGTGAAGTTGCCCGAACCGTCTTCCGATCCAGGACGCATCTCTGGCTTCGAATGATTCTCTGCCCCGGATCCATTTCCTGGGCCGGGGCCTTCCTCTGGAGTCGACGTCTGGCCTCCCGCATCCAATGGGCCGGTTTCGTATGTCTCCGTCCGCTTTGTGCTCGACTCCACAGTCTCTTCTGTGACCGTTTTTTTCTCATAACGCCCCGCTGGCGTTTGGCGGCGTTCTTCTGTTTCCTCGTGCGACCTTCGCTCCTCGTTCGATGACTTAACGTGGCGACGGTATTCGGAAGGCTCAGGCGGAGACTGGTCAGGGTTCATATGACGTCCAGCTGCTAGTACATGTAATTCAAGGCTGCACTGGACAGTTTTTGCCGTTGGCAGCCGTCATGACATTCAGATCAATCGACGTGATACTTGCTCGTGATAATCACAGAGATCAACAAAGCGACATCGGTTCACAGGATGACTGTGCCCACAAAATCACGTGCTGATTCTGGATGTCGCATACTCATGTGCAGAAGTGAGCCACAATTCGTCATGTGTATATCGTTTCACAATGGCTTCGAAGGAGAGTAACGATCATGCGCTCAGTGTCCATACAAAATTCGGCTAATGCCACATTTTCCAGATGGAGGCGATCGACAGCTCATTCCTGTTCCAGAGTTACAGCAACCGGTCGGTGCCCCCACCGAGAACGCCGTCAATTAAACGTCTCATACGCAAAGCAATGCGTGGCAGAGAGTTAAGCTCGGCAATCGCCGCCCCGAAACGCCCGGCCTCAGAGACGTACTCAGCCGAGAACAGTCGATCAAATCCCCGTATCAATGCGCTATCGCTCACGGCATCAGACCCAGGCAGGATGGCAGGCTCAAACCCCATGAAGCGAAGATGGTCAGCCATGCTCGACGACGCGCTTAGTGCGACAGGAATGCCAGACGCCAGGAAGTCCATCGCCTTTGTGGGCGGCTTGTGTCGAGCGCGAAAGTCAGAGCCTCGAATATCGATTGCCGCGCTGCACTCGCCCTGAAGCTGAATCTGCAGTGAGGGACTCCAACGGAGCACTTGAACCCGTTTACCTTGACTGATTCCAAAGCGTTTCACGGAAGCTTCATCGCCAGCTTCCGTATGATTAGTTAGAAGAATAAGATCGCGAGGAAGCGAAAACCGATTGATCCACTCAACGACGGGGGGCAGGTTCGACGTGACGCCTACATACAAGAGCGGGCCGTCAGTGACTGAGCGGCGGCGGTTCGGTGTCGCAAACCGGATGTGATGGTCGAGATATTCTACCGGCGCATACGGTCTGAAGTACTTCCGAAGTCGATGGCTGTGAATGATAATCGCACTGCAACAGGCGAGATAAGAGCTGTATTGGTCGATCTCTTTCGCACTCCCGAAAAAATCGACGGGACAGTAAATGATGCGGGTCGACTCAAGACGTGGCAGCCAGTCGGTGGGTGGCGGAAACTTAACGAACACAGCAGCTTGTGTTTTTGGCGGGTCGTCACGAAACATCGTTACGTCGAAGTATGGCGACAGCGCCTCCGCCAGTTCGACTCCAACCCATTCCCAGGAACCGAACCCGTCGCGAACAGGCCCAAACGCAACTGTCGGGCGACGCATCAGTTTACGCCCTCCCGCGATGGAAAGTCCGATGGCGACCACCCCTGAAGTGCATTGTACAGGGCCGTAATAGCCATGACTGCACAGTGCTTTCTATGCCCGGGAAGACCGCCGAGTGCTGCTTCAAGATCATCTGCGGTCATCTGCCAGCAATCAGTGACCGCGAGCCCTGTAATCATTTCCGTCAACAGTGATGCAGAAGCGATTGTCGGACCGCAACCGTCCGCCTGAAAAGTCGCCTCATCGACAACTCCTCGAGGCTCGTCAATCCGCAGATACACCACGCAGAATCTGCCGCGCCCGGGAGTACCGGAGGTTCCGACAGCGTTTGCCGCTGCCAGGACGCGGCGATTGAGTGGCTCCTGCACATGCTGCATTAGCGTTTCGGAATACTCAAACAAGGCAGTGGCTCCGTAACTTGTGCACATGAGATCAGAGCGGATGTGATATGATAATGACGTGACATGTGACCATTTACAAGATCGATGAACGATCAGCTCTGCAACAACTGGAGGCTAACTTGCGAGCAGCCAATCCGTCCTGCTCTACACGTCCAGTGTACTTCTGGCGTCTGATTTCAAGGCGACGTAGCGTCTCGAGCGATCTGCGCGAAACGGCAACTTCCTGATCTTGAAACTGCATCGATCGGCATTCAGGATGTCAGGCCTGCCCACTTTCCGAAGTGGTCTTTAAGCTGAAGCACAATCGCCCAGATTAAGGAAAGACTGCCGCAGGCCCGTGCATCCCAGGAGATGCGACATGCTCGAAGTTCCAGACAATCACTTTGTATTCGTGGCCGGTACTCACCGTAGCGGCACGTCCCTGCTGCACACGGCATTGCGCGCCCACCCAGAAATCAGCGGCTTCTCCAACACCGGCAAGCCAATGGACGAAGGACAGCACCTCCAATCCGTCTTCCCCGCTGCCAAGCGGTTTGGTGGCCCCGGCAGATTTGCATTTGATCCGGCATCCTTTATGAATGAGAGCCACCCGTTGGCTACGCGCGATAATGCCATGAAGCTCTTTTCAGACTGGAGCAGCCATTGGGACCTGAGGATGCACTACTTAATCGAGAAGTCGCCACCCACTATTATTCGTATGCGTTTTTTTCAGCATTTGTTTCCGAATTCATCGTTTGTCGTCATCCTTCGTCACCCTGTTGCAGTTGCGTATGCGACTCTTAAATGGTGCCCATCCTCCGCCTTCTCTCTTATTGAGCATACGCTTCGTTGCTATGAGGGACTGTTAGCCGACAAGAGCAGGATCAGAAAACTGATCATTTGCCGTTACGAAGATCTCGTGGCCAACCCCCAACATCTGCTGGCAAGAATTCATACCTTTCTGGGCGTCAATAAGCATCAACCCCGCCTGGAAATCGATACCCAAAGCAACCAACGGTACTTCGCCCGATGGAAGCCTGATTTTGAGTCCCTGGACCGCCTGCAGGGTGTGCAGCCCGGACGCTTCAAAGAGACACTTGGCCCAAGACTGTGCGCTTTGGGGTATCTGATCGACTCTGTAGATCAGTTTGTGGATGTGCCCTGGATTGACACAGAGTGAATTCGCCAGCAACTCTCGCGCATATTCAAATTTCAAGATTGTCAGGTCTCATATCAGCCCGTCTCAATGACATTGCGTTGACGAAGTGTCTCAAGATGCCTGGACAGCTGCTCCGTACTCAAAACTCAGACTTCACAGTAATTAGGGCTAGAAAACACGACAGCACCTGCGTAGAGTAATTCGCTTGACAGATATGATCACCGGAGCAGGTCGATACAGAAGGGCATGCTTAATGAAGATTGACGTCCATGCGATCTGTTGGAACGAGGCGAGACTGCTGCCACTTTTCCTGCAGCACTACGCGAGCTTTGCTTCGCGCATTTTCGTTTGGGACAACTTTTCTGATGACGGCTCCCGGCAGCTGATCGAAGCCTGCCCCAATGCCGTGTTAATGTCCTACGACAGCGGTGGAGAGTATTCGGAACGCATCCTTCAGCGACTCAAGAACAACTGCTGGAAATGGTCCACGGCCGACTGGGTTATCGTTTGTGACGTTGACGAGCTGGTTTATCACCCACACCTGTTGCAATACCTTGAGGAGCAAAGTGATGCGGACGTATTGAAGTGTGTTGGATTCAACCTTGTCGGCCCTGAATCGATGTCACTGCAGCCGCTGGCTCAATGGAAAGCCAGCTTCTCCGACGCTTACTGTAAATCAGTGGTCTTTCGCCCTGAAATTCGTGAGATCAGTTTCTCGATTGGTAGCCACCGCGCTCGCGCTACTTCACCGGTCCGTCGCAGCGATCTGCGCCTGTTTCACATGCACTACTCAGGGAGTGTTGAGTCGCTCCAAAAACGTCACGCAGCTATCGGGCAGAGACAGAGTTCGCACGACGTGCAGGCTGGACTCGGAAATCAGTTCAGGCTGACTGACGATCAGCTTCAGACACGCTACAGAAACTTGCATCGCAGTTCGCTTGAACTTCCGGTTGTGGAACGCGTTCGGGAAGTCATGTCCAGGAACTCCTCGCTTCGTCCAGTTCTGACATTTCTGGAGAAAGAGGGCATTACGCCGCCTGCCAGACACGCCTCGTGGACCTCGGAAACACTGGAACGGTGCTTTGGGCACCAGAGAAACGCACCGCCATGCACGGCGGGAATCTGGAAATTTGAAGATCCGGACAAGTATCACTTCGATGGCCCGCTTGCCGAGGCATTGTCTGACTTGCTTGTGGGCAAGTCCGTCATTGATTTCGGTTGTGGAGCGGGTCGCTACGTCGAAATTCTGAACGAGCTGTCACAGTGCCGAGGCTACGACGGCAACCCTAATACACGGAAACTCACAGACAACCAGTGCGAGGTGCTCGACATTGCCAGGCCTGTAACCGTTGAGCCTGCCGACTGGGTTCTGTGCCTGGAAGTCGCAGAACATATTCCACTGGAGCACGAGGATACGCTGATCAATAATTTACATCAGCACAATCGAATCGGAATTGTCGTGAGCTGGGCACAGAAAGGCCAGGGCGGCTGTGGACATGTCAATGAACGAGATCCAGACTATGTTGAGGATTTATTCATCCGTTTAGGTTATCGCCTCTGCCGGGAAACAGGACAGAGGCTGAGAAATGCTTCCACGCTGCGATGGTTCCGTAGAAATATCATGGTGTTTCTTCGCTCGTAAAGCGATCTGTACCTCAGACCGTATTTCGGAATTGCGTGGACTTTTGGAATTCAGTGTGTTGGCCACTTGACGCATGAAAAACTCAAAATCTTACATTATCGTCGATCGGAGTTCCCTAACTCAATATGAGTTCACCTCAGTCAGTTATGTAGAAATCGGGGTCCGATTTGACAAGCAATTTCGTCGAAATTGACTCAGTCCCCCAAGGTCTGAGTCATAAACTGGCTCTACATGGGTGAGAAAGTGGAATTCAAGGAAAACCTACCGGACACTAGACAGGCTGCTCTTCTCAAAACGTCAACATTGCACAACAACGGAGATGGAATGGTGGATCCAATAATTGCGGTGTTTCTCCGATCTGATGTAGGCTGGGGAAGTCTTTCTGAGGATTCGTACTTGGAACAGGAGAAGTTCAACCGATCGGTTATCAGGATCAATCCTGCTAGAAAACGTGAGCTACTTACAAAAATTAAGTTCTGGAATCAGGCATTTTCGATGTCCTGGTTCGAGTACCGACAGGAAATTAAGAACATTGCAGAACTGAATCGCAGTCAGATTCACAATGTGGATCTTGTCATTCGCAACCGTCATCAGGCTGCACTTCTTGAGCGTCTGGACAATGTCATCATCTTGCCCGTCGACGATGACGACTGGTTCTCACCAGAGATTGCCGACACACTTAGGGAAAATGCAAGTGACATGCCTGATCTATTCAGCTGGTCGGATGGGGTTTTCTGCCCGTCACGAAAAGTTCCCGTAAAGAAACGTCAACGAGACAATGGTGGCAGTGACAGTCTGTTTTTTCGGAATCCGACAGAGAATGGCTTCTGGACTAACGGCTATGCCGTCAGTGAAGCAGGCCTGAATCGGTGCCCCGACGAAAATCGAGAGGATGTACTGAACCGCCATGCCAAGGTGCTGGCAACGTTTAAGAAGCACGTACCCGAATTTCGACATCGACATCTGGATCAGGTACTGAGCATAACTCACAAATCGAATGCATCTTTTACGAAACTGCTTACGATTAACTCATCTGAGGACCTTCTTGCACATCGAGAAAACCTTGCGACGCCAACCGAGTTGATTCCACCTAAGGTCAAATGGGCAGAGCCTTTTATCCGGCAGGTTGATGAACTCAACCTGCAGCTTGTCCGGGGAATTCGCCATGCTTCGGCGCCAGCAACCAGTGACAAATCACAGCATCTTTGGAGCGGACAAACGTTGACGCGTACTGCGGTGATCAACGGGATTATCGATCACGCTGCGTATTCCGCCTATCTGGAGATCGGATGTGGAAACAATCAGAACTTCACTTCTGTTACATCCGCCGCGAAAACTGGCGTCGATCCAAATAGGGGAGGCACGACCCGGAATACGTCCGATGAGTTCTTCAAGAGCAACCGGGACAGATTTGACTTGGTATTCGTCGACGGCCTTCACCTCGAAGAACAGGTATTGCGCGACGTCGAGAACTCTCTACGGTACCTGAACGAAGGGGGCTGCATCCTGATTCACGACTGTCTCCCGAGCAAGGAAGTCCATCAGGAGCGAGAACGAACAACGGGAGCCTGGTTTGGAGACGTCTGGAAAGCCGTAGCACGCCTCAGGACACGACCTGATCTCGATATTGCAGTCCTTGATGCCTGCTGTGGAATGGGCGCTCTGTTCGTACGGCCCAATTCAGACCGCCTCACTGATTTGCCGGAACTCACATGGCACACTTATGCAAGGGAGAAGCATCGTTTGTTGCGTGTGATGGACGCTACAGCTTTCAGTGGATTCGTCACCGGCCACTAGTCTTTGCTTACAACCCGCCAAAACAGTCAATGCCTGAGAGAACGTAAATGCCGAGACTTCCGCTCCCATTCAGTGACGGGCAGAACCCTCCACTGCTGTTTCATTCATGTCATCACAAATGTGGAACACATTGGCTCAGACGTATTCTCACAGGCGTTGCCCGTCGGTATGGACTGAACTTCATCCCATTCAGTGAGGAGTCTTCAACTCCAGCATCTGGAATCGTGTTCGATCAGCAGAGCCGAATCGACACGGTTCTCCTGCCCGCGTATCGTGGATCGCACATGATACGCGATCCACGCGACGTCGTAGTGTCCGGTTACTTCTACCATTTATGGACTAAGGAAGATTGGGTGCATCGGCCTCAGAACAGGTATAACGGATTGAGTTACCAACAGTATCTAAACTCTTTGAGCATCGAGGATGGTCTTATCGCTGAAATCTTAGTTTCTGCGTTTGTATTCAAACAAATGCGAAAATGGGATTATAGCGATGCGAACACGCTGGAGCTGAAGTACGAATCCTGCTTCGATGATCCCGTTAATTCATTTGCGCCGCTTTTTCGCCATTACGGGTTCGTCGATGAAGCGGTAGAGATAAGCTTGAAAATAGCGAGCGACTCCACTTTCGAATCCATCGCCCGGCGTAAACCAGGAGTCATTCAGAACAGACAGGTCACGCGATCAGGACAACCTGGCCAATGGAGACAGCATTTTACACAACGAGTCAAAGATGAATTTCGAAATCAGGCCGGCGACCTTTTGCAGGTGTTGGCCTACGAGATAAACGACGATTGGTAGTCGAGGTATTCATGTTTACGGCCATATTTCACCAGCGATTGTCAGGAAGCTGCACGGAAACACTGCGTTATGCCATCCATATCAGAACCAGCACTACTGAACATAGACACGAGCCGGCAGCCGGATTTTTCATTCCATCGTTCGGGATGGGCGTTTGCTCTCGACGCACTGAAGCCCTTACATAGTCGACAAGGACTCTTGTTTGACAGTTTTATTGAACGAACATTTTGCTGGCGTGAACAGTCCGAGCGAAGGCGGGGCCTCATACCATACAGGGAGCCGTGGGTTGGTGTCCTCCATAATCCTCCCGGTGTTCCTGAGTGGCATGATGTCTCCAACGCTCCCCAAACACTGCTTTCCCGGCCGACTTTCCGCGAGTCATTGAAGTGTTGCCAGGGGATCTACGTTCTTTCTGAGTACCTTCGGGAGTGGCTCGCAGAACGCGTTAACGTACCAGTAGAAACGCTGACACATCCGACTGAGATACCAGAACTCAATTTCAGTCCTGATGCATTTCTAGAGCAGCCCGTGCGTCGAATTGTTCACGTCGGGTGGTGGTTGCGGCGAATCAGCTCGATCTTCAGACTGAATGCGCCGTCATACAGACGATGCATGCTTGAGATTGACCATGCCTATTTTTCAACTGTCCTGAATCGGGACCTTGATCGCCACAACGTCGCCGCAGAGGCCAGGGCGATGGTCGAGCGAATATCGTTCCTAAAGCACGAAGAGTATGATCTGCTTCTATCCCGGAATATTGTACTGTGCGACTTGTATGACAGCAGTGCCAACAACACCATCATAGAATGTATGGCGCGTGCGACACCGATCCTTGTGAATCCGCTTCCGGCCGTCAAAGAGTATCTCGGCGATGAATACCCGCTTTACTTTGACAACCTATCGGAAGCTGCAGAAAAAGCTGAAAACATTGAACTCGTCCTTGCCGCCCATCGGTATCTGAAAGATTTGCCACTTTCACGCCTGTCAGCTGACGAATTCCGGAAGTCCATCGTGGAATCGGAAATTTACTCCCGCATTCGTTCTGGCAAGCAAATCACACAAACTCAACGAGCACCGTTGGCCACAAGTTTTCCTGATGCGAATGCCACGGAAACGTCCACCGTTAAGTGGCACCTTTCCGGTATGGAACCAGTGGAAAGTCACGTTGGATACGGCACGCTCGGGACGAATGGAGAACTCGGGTGTGATGATCTTCGCGTAGTTGTTGGTGGTGCGCAGCGTGAGACCGTACTGAGCGCCCACGCTCCGTCGAGCATCCGTTTTCTCCTCACGGAGGAATGCTCTCAGGTTCGCTCCCACGTTGGCTTCAACGACAGTGCGTCCCAGGGAAATCGATTGCCGGTCGCCAGCTTTTTCGTCATAGCGGATGGTAACGTAGTTGCGGCGGTCGAGAATATCACACCGGAAGACGGGCTTGTCGAGATAAGTGCAGACGTCTGCAACTTCACTCAATTGGAATTGGTAACAACGTGCAATGTTTGGGAATTCTGCCACACATTGTGGGTTGACCCTGTTGTTACCCAGGTTCGAGTCCGCGGACGACGACGCACAGTGATCGACTGCCTGAAGCGTACCGATATAAACGTGCCGCTGAGCTCAATGCGTCCGAAACACCGATGCATTGCCACCGTTGCCAATGACAGCTACGTCGGTTTTCTCGAAGACATGCTGGGCTCACTGCGGACCAACGGCCAATGTGGAGACGCTGAGGTTGTGGTTTTTGAGCTCGGTGATTCTCCTCGATGCCGAGAAGTCGCGGCACGATTTGGCGCAAGATGCATTCAGACCCGAGTGCTCAGTCGCGTTACCGTGGGGATCAAAGCGTTGCTGTATTCTGTTGCGCGAGTAGTTGACGCTGACCAGTACATCTGCCTGGACGCTGACATGCTCATATTGCAGAGTCTGCTTCCGGTTTTCGAAACGTTGTCGGCGATTCCTTCAGACAGAATTCTTGTGTGTCGCGAATCCAATGACAAGCGGTATCGCGACCTGCAACATGTCTTACATGCTGCGTATGGTGGTCGCCGGTCCGATTTCGAGCGTCTGTTGGGCGAATGCAATGGAGAATTGTCCTATCCACTCGTAGTTAACGATGGACTGTTCGCGGGATGCCGTGAGGCTCTGCTGAATCTTGACGACGCTATTTGCAATATGTCAGGAGCGTCCGAATGGATTGACGAGGGCCGCAGGATTTCCTGGCGGAATCAGTTTATCTTCAATCTGGCTCTGGCAAAGTTGGACTGTGCCATCGAACTGGACGGAAAATTCAATTTGCAGCTTCATGCGCAGGATGTCGAGTTTCAGGACATCGGAGCTCGACTAGTGGCTATGTGGCGCTCGATGCCGGTTTCGGTGGTACATTTCTCTGCGGAAGGAAAACTCAAGTATGCGGAGTGGCAGGGGCGTTTCTCCGGTCAGAATCACCCTTTGCCGACATCGCGGCAACGTGATCAATACTCGGTATTTGTTCGGACGATACAGATATGGGCTGCGAGGTTTGGGCTGCGGTCACTGGCCTGGTCTTTCTACGGAACCACCGACGCGCAGGGGGCGCGAATTGACGAGCCGGAAACAATGCCACTATTTGCGTGTTTATTCTATCTGATCCGCAGCAATGGCTGCCGACACGTGCTGGAAACTGGCACGGCACGCGGTGTATCGGCCGCCTGCCTGGCATCGGCCGTTTGCGACCGAAGACATGGTAAGGTGGTTACTATGGATCCATACCGACATGAAGAAAGAGACACTCTCTGGTCGTCATTTCCAGAAAGTACCCGAAGGTGTATTGAAGAGCGAAGGGTTGATTCTCTGGCCGGAATGCGAGCCGCACTGCGGGAAGGCGAGACTTATGATGCCGTTCTGCTCGACTCTCTGCATGACGCCGATCACGTGCTTGCTGAGTTCGACCTTGCCCGTCAACTCGTCTGTCCTGGAGGGCTCATTTTGATTCACGATGCGTGGTATGTGAACGGTACCGTTTCGCAGGCCATCAGTCACATAGAGACGCAGGGATTCAACGTAGTCCGCCTGTGGACTGCAGAATCTCGAATCCCAACTGATGATAGGCTCGGGTTGGCACTTATTGAAAACAGGGCCAGGTCATGATTGGAATGAATTCATTACATTCCGTTCAGGCGAGCCAGGAACGACATCCATCGATATCGTTTACCGTCACCACTTGCCGCCGGCTTGACCTGTTCATGAAGACAATGGATTCGTTTTACGGGAAGTGCCTCGATCACGATCTTCTAACTGAGTTCGTCTGCTCGGATGACTCATCTAGCGATCGAGATCGAGATATCATGGAACGAAGATTTCCTCACTTCAGATTTCTGTGGAATTCGAATACCGGGCATGCGCAGTCTCTCTCTCGTCTGATCTCGGAAGTCACAACTGATTATTTCCTGCATTACGAAGATGATTGGTTCCTCCTTGAGCCAGGATGCCACATTTCCAATGCATTGGACATACTCAAGGCGAACTCGTCGATTCGCTCTGTATCCCTGAATTGGATTCGAGGACGCCATCGGATTTCCCCCTCAGGAGTCGGGTTCTGCCTGCATCGGTATTTATCAGACGCAAAAACCTTGGACCGAAAGTTCGGCATGCCAGCCTGGCCCGGATTTACGTTGAACCCTTCGATACACGAAACACGGGCAGTGCGTGCCACGGGGCCGTACCCCATTCGCCCGTTTCACGAGTGGTGCTTCAGTTACGCGTTCCTGAAGCGTGGCTTCCGCACCGCATTCATGGACCGAAAGATCATTCAGCATTGCGGAAAGGTCTCTGCCTATGAAATCAACGGCACATCAAGGTGACCAGCTTACTCACGTTAGTGGAGTCTGGGAAAATCCCACGCTGAGACTTGGATTTGTCCCTGGACGCCGGATGAGCTCATGGCAGGGTTGGGTACCACAGTTGGTGATGACGCTCAGATCGAATCTTCGATCGGCTGGAGTGGAAATCGTTACCGACAAGAGTAAAACGGTTGATGCTGTTTGGGTGCATGAAGATCAGGTATCAGATTCGATGTTGTCCGATACGTGCCCGCTGCTCGTTCATTCCGTAAGTGACGTGGCTCAACTCTATAACCGAACACGTCAGTTACTGGTGCACCCGACGGTAGCAGCAGTAACAGTACAGCACGCCTATCGGCCTCGAGCAATATACAACTCACGCGAATTTTCTCTCGGCTTCCACAATACGCTGTTTCGAGAATGCCGTCCGGATCTGTTTCCCGCAGAACCGGGTGTCTCGTTCAAGCCACTGAACCCTCACCAGATTGATCGAATCCGAGTTACGTTTGGGTATGGAGCGTTCCGTCGCCTGGAGTCACTTCGACAGAAGCCAGTAGTCATTGAACATCATCGCGATGTAGACGTTCACTTTGCCGGAACAACCAGGTATAGAAGCCCACTTGTCACACAGCATCGGCGACTATGTGTCGAGTCAATTCGACAACTCCGTGACAGGCATCGGGTCGTCTGTCATGCCGGACCGCTGCTTTCTATGCAACAGTACTGGGCGTCGCTTCTGCGTTCGCGAATCTGCGTCTCTCCGTGGGGCTGGGGGGCGGCCTGCCACAGAGACGCCGAGGCTATCCTCGCCGGTTGTGTTCTCGTCAAGCCTTACACGGACTTCATCGACACGTGGCCAGACCTGTACCGAGCCGGCGAGACGTACATCTGCTGTCGCCCTGATTTTGGTGACCTCGATTCGATTGTTGAATCGATTCTTTCACGATGGGACGATTTCGAGTCCTTTCGGGAAATTAATCGCCAGCGTCTTCTTGATGAGTGCGACCCCTGGCGTTTAACGCACCGCTTTGCACGTCTTGTAAGGGAAGCGATTCGTCCCCTACCTCTTTTTCCCAACACCCCGGTGGAGTGAGCCTGAGATGACAGATTTGCAAACAGGCCTGCCACAATGTATCTACCGCGACTGGGTCGATCCGTGTCGTATTCGGTGCACTCACGCAAAAGTGTTTTCACACGAGGAGACACTGCCAGCGTGTGTATGTTGTGGCTGCTCGAATTTGACCTCAAAGGCTCCAATCAATTCAGAGGCGGCGAGTTCTATATACACAACGTCCCCTCTCGGTCGAGAATCGTGGATTTGGTGCGTCGGAGTCATTACAGCGCCACGAAGACAGCCAACGCTGGAAGTCAGCATCCAAAGTCTGTCAGACGCCGGGTGGACGGAGCCAATTGTCTTCGCAGAACCCAAGGTCAAATGCCCAAGGGTAGTACCAAGTACACGGTGGGTTCAACGGACGACTCGCCTTGGAGCATTCTCAAACTGGTATCTCGCGCTAACCGAACTTGTTTTGCGCACACCCGAAGCAGACTTCTATCTTATCTGTGAAGACGACGTCGTCTACTCTGCAAAGCTGCGCAAGTTTCTGGAAAAGCACTATTGGCCTGATCATACAGGCACGATTTCGCTGTTCCGCTCGTCTGGGGAATCTGGCCTCTGTGAAGGCGGATTTCAAGAGGTCTCATCTCCTTTGGATCGACTTGGCGCGCTCGCTTATGTCTTTCCAAATGAATCAGCACGAATCCTAATCTCAGATTATGGCGTTCTCAGACATCGATTCTCAGGTCCAAATTCAGGACTGATGGACACGGACGTCGTTGTGAGCGACTGGTGCAATGCATCAGGACGCCAGTTCATTCAGCACGTTCCCAGTCTCGTCCAACACATTGGCGACACCTCAACTCTCTACCCAGGCGCTTCGTGCCGCGGAAGACGATGTGCCGATGCGACTGCATTTAGCGGCGAGAACGCAAAGCGGGGAACGGAGAGTGGCGGGCGGTCAGGCGGCATAGCGGCCAGATGATCATTTCCTGAAGGTCACTCTTTCGGATTTTCCGAGATTCAGGCCTTGTTTTAGAGTGTAAGAACGTGCCGGTGTATCCGATTGAGTACGCCAGCAATACCCGGTTCCAACATAATGTGTCACCAATTTTCGCCGCACCGGTCGACCAACCCGGAGCGAGTTGCGGTGATTGGGGAAGCGTAGTATTTCCGAACATCTTTGCTACGAGCAACCTCGAAGCAGTGCAAATGCGATGATGCCGACGACGATCCACATCAAACAGCCCCCTCCGTCGGGGTCATATTTCGTTACGATGTGTTTTTCTCCGAAAAGGCCTTTGTAGACCGTTGTGTGTTTGCGTCGGGCCATTGAGAGACTCCGCAGAATTGGCTGCTGGTACTGATAGCTAAAAAGAAGGCACCGAGCGGGCCGCCCATTGGCCGGCCCGCGTTGGTGGCTGGTTACTCCGAAGTCGTTCGGAAACTGGATTGGATCGGAACAGTGCCGAGGTACGTGCCCGATTCGTCGTATAGGTAGCCGGTGCCCTTGATGTCGTAACCCTGAATCGTCGCAGTCATTGGAACGTTGACGATCAGGCTCTCGCCGATCTGCCATTTGGCGTCGAACGCCTGCGTCTCGTGGGTTGTCCCCTGCGAGTAGTGAACTGTCACATTCAGCGTGGCATCACGCAGATCAGTGACGACTGGTGTCTTGACATTTGTGACTTGGTTGTCGGCGTCCCGGCTCCAGTCGATTCGATTGACGGCATTCAGCTTGAACGTGATGTCATACGAGAAGAACCCATCATGGCGCGCCGTGATTTCGGGCTTGAAGTATGTTCCAGATTTCGGCTGTGAGCAGCCGCTGGCGGCGAATAGTGCGACGACGCAAATCACTGCGGCAATCCGAGTGTCCAGATGATGCATATCTACCTCTCTTGACAAGAAATGGTGAAGAGTCAGACCTTGGGGCGAGTCGGGCACGGATGCTGTGAATAGTGTGTTTCTGAGTCAGCCAAGAGCTCTCCGGGTCATACTATCCAGCCGAATAACTGTTGACTATAGTCAACAGTTATTCGGCCAGAAGGCAAGTAACTTCTGGTCATGCTGGGACTCGAATTACGTACTGCCCGTGAAGCAGCGGGACTGACACAGGAAGAGCTGGCGTATCGCGCTCAGGTCGACAGGACCTACATTTCGATGCTGGAAAACGATCGGAAGTCTCCAACGATCGACATGCTGTTTCGGCTGTGCCACGCCATGGACGCATTGCCCTCGGCCATCATCAGGAATGTCGAGAAACAGCGATAAGGGATGATCAGCCTGCATTTGGTAGCCGAGCAGGCTCTCCATCGGCATTGACTGCAATTTCTGATGCTAGAAGGTTGAACGTCAGGTCGGGGTCGGTCGGCAGATTTCGGATCCAGCGGGTGAACTGGTGGAGCATCAGGCCAGCGGCGATGCTGGCTGTGTAGATGGTGCTTCGAGCAGTGCATTGGCCCTGCTGGGCTTGTTCTTGTCGAAAGAGGGTTGTCGGGTAGTGGGTGCGTCCGGTGTCGTTGGCGACGCAGAGGATTCGGATCGTTTCGCCGAGCATTCTTCCGTCGGCCCAGAATTGACAGCTCGCGCCCGCTGATCGCCAGATGGCGGTGCGGGCGGAGATGGAGTCGACGCAGCAGAAGATGGCCTCGCCAGTGGAGTGTCGAGGTCGGAAGCGGTCGTTGATCGTTTCGATTTGGATGTCGGCGTCGATTTGCCGGACAGCGTCTGACGTGGCCTCGACTTTGAGGGTTCCGACATCGGAAGCCAGATAGCCCTGCGTGGTGATGTTGGTTTCGTCGACGGAGTCGAAGTCGATCAACTGGATTGACCGGACGCCGATGGCTGCCAGTTGCAGAGCCACCTGACGGCCGATCGCTCCGACTCCGATGACGGTCACCGTCAGATCAACCAGTCGATCTGACGGCACGAGTCCCTGCTGACGACTCAGCCGGGAAATGTCGACAGTGGCATTTCGCATTCATCGTACTCCCAGTCCAGGAACAGTGGTTGTGAATGAAGGCGATCGAACCAGTCGACATCGCCGCTTTGTTCCAGGCCGCCGTTTTGTTTCAGGGCAACGTTGAAGTCGCCGGGGCGGTGCTCGTCGGCTTCGTCGAGTTCATGGAAGAACGGGTAGCCGTCCGCCGCTTCTGGAAGTGGTGAGAAGGGATTCCGCCGATTGACCTTTCGCACGTTCGCGGCGAATTCCCGTTGCCAGTCGGCTTTGTTCGAAGCCTCGAAGCTGCGCGAGTAGTCGACCTCCACGTTCATTTCCTGTGACGACTGCGGGCCGACGTTGAAGCGCAGTCGAGCGTAGGTTTCACCGCCGCGGGCGAGGATGAACATCACGGTCCATTCCACGTTGCCGAAGCATCGATCGAACGTCTCTTCATCGGTGGGACTTGGGGCGGCACTTGTCCCAGGGTGAGTGTGTATCCAGATGCGTCCGAACTGCTCGGGTTTCAAGCCCGCGTCGACCTGGTCGTCGAAGAAGTCGGCGACCGAGTTGTCGTCGAATTCGACGGTGACCGACGTGCAGCGCTGCCGAACCAGGCAGACGTCTTCGACCAGCAACGGATCGGTGGCGGACGTGACCGCAAAACCGCCGATCTCCGTGTTGCCGGCGTCTCTCAGGTAAAGCAGCTTCGCCCAGGCGTACGGCGTGAAGCGAATCGTTGGTCGGTTGGACCGTCGTCGCTTGCGTCGCGACGACGGTTTCCGATTCTGTTTCTTCCGTGATTGCTTCTTCCGAGTTTTCGATACACAAATCGCAGCGTTCATCATCGATACATCCTTTGCAGAAAGCGTCGCCACACTCTGAGCAAACAGAGCGGCACGACGAACAGGTGTCTTCATCGCATCCGGTACAGGTTCGGATGCAGTCGGAGCAGTAGCGGTAATCGCAGTCGTTACAGCGAGTCGAGCACTCGATGCATGTGGTCGTTGAGCAGTCTTCGCAGAGATTGCTGTCGTCTTCCGCGGTCGTTGAGCCGCACTCCGGGCATTGAATGCCGGACCAGTCGCTGAGCTGCACGTAGGCACTCGACGGGTTGTAGGTGTGCAGAATCTGCCTCACGAGCACGAAGAAGTCGTACAGTCGCCCGTCGCGCAGGGCGTTACGGATGGCGGCTTTCCCTTCGCCTTCGCACAGTGCGTTACTCTGTACGTGCGGATGCGTCGTGTCGTCATCTGTGGCTGCGGGTCGAGCATCAGCAGCAATGACCTCGTAGGCCCCGGTTTCGTTCAGCCGATGCCAGTTCAACACGATCTCAAAACTGCCGAGGTAGACTTCTTCCAAGACCACCTCATCCGTCGTGACCGTGATGAGATGCCGCTTGACGCTGATGGAGACCTTGTCGAACTCCGTTGCAAGCGCGTTGAGGTCAGCTAGGATGCAGCGAATTGTTGAAGGACACCGGTTTCTCATCGCGCCCACAGCTCGCTCATAATCGTGCAGTGGTGTGGTGACACGTTGAATGGCCGTCGCCAGAGCCGCTTCCATGCGGCTCACAGCGGCGGACAGGTTTCGGCGACGGGCTTTCTCGATCAAGCGAGTCAGTCGGTAACATTCACTCCACGACTCCGTCGGCGGCGACAGTGATGGATGACCGTCAAACAGACACTGTCGTTCGTGAATGGCTACCGCAGCCCGATGAAACACATTCGTGTGGCGGCTCATCGAGAGGCCTCAATGAACCGCCCGCCCGCGCCCTCGATCTTTGTCGGAGTGATGCTGATGCGGTCTCCATCACACAGCACCTGGTCGTGCGCCACCGGTTGCCGATTGACTCGAATCAGATAGTCAGACGGGTTTGGATTTGCGATGTGTTCTTCAAAGAACCGTCGCACTGTCGTGCTTTCTTCGACGTCCACATAGTCAGCAAAGCCTGCGCCATCATTGTTAATGCAAAGTAATTTCAAGAGTTGTCCCCTGTGGTGATAAGAATGGAACAGTGAACGCAGCGAGCCGCAGCAGTTAATGGCGTCGTCCACGCCGCTGGACTGGGCCGCGACTTGAACGCGGTGTTGTGCGGATGTCGCCCCCGTGAATCGACAGGACGACTAAGATCACGGTCAAGGTGATGAACATCGTCCACGATTCCGTGCTGGCTCCAATCACTCCTGCCAGCAGGAGTGCCCCGTTGATGTAGGCCTGATTCAGTTTCTGTCGCGCGCTCATTCAGTCTCCAGATAAACGAGGTGTCGATGTCGTCGTTCGCGTCGCTGAGTGCGCCTTCGTCGACCTCGATGTCGACTCGCGGGTTCATCAGCGGGCGGTCGCAGATTTAGCAGGCCGAAGCCGCGTGCAGAGATTTCGGTCACGGATTCTCCGGTGGCTGCGGCCACGGCGCGGTTCAGTTCGTTCTGAGTCATGAAATGGTCTCCTGAGTTCGATACAGACAAATAGAAAAGCCCCGGCTGCGTGATCACAGAGAACACACAACCGGGGCTTGAGGGATACGATCAAAATTCGTGTCGTCAGCGACGGCGTGGCGTCAGCCAGTGGGTCGTCAGCCAGTGTTTCTCGGCGTCGAGTGCCGTGCTACGCGTGGCAAATGGCCCCAGCATGGGACCGTCAACTGGACTGAGATCAGCCCACCAGTTCCCGCCGTCATCCGGTTCCACGTGAGAACCACGCCGGATGGAAAGTGCTCCGATGGCACTCAGGTCGACAGTCTCGTCGTACACGCACCGCACGGCGCCATTGGCAGTAATCAGCAGGTTCATGCTTCTGGCTCCGAAGTCTGCGGAGGACGACTGCGCATGATGTTGCGGCGTGGTCGATCGACCATCATTCCGTCGAGCACCGACTGTACGCCGGAGAGTTGCGTGGTGATGTGCTGCCTCAGACCATCGCTCTGACGCAGCGAATTCGGCCGCACTCCGCGCAGGACGCATTGGGTCTGTTCAACCAGTCGATCCAGTTCCGCGTTTGAACCGACGTTGAGCGACCGAAACCGGTTGAAGAATTCCGTCAGGTTGGACACGGCTGTGTCGCGGAAGACTTTCGGCTTGCCGT
>CALDJX010000604.1 GCA_937899075.1 uncultured Planctomyces sp.
TGGAGCAACGCTCGGAATTCCCAATCCGATTCTGCTGATGCTCGCCCTTTACGTTCTGGCTCATATCACGATGACAAAGACTTCCGTCGGTCGATACATCTACGCGGTCGGTGGCAATCCTGAAGCAGCTCGACTTTCCGGCGTGCCCGTGTTTGGCGTGCTGATTCTGGTCTACGCAATCTGCGGATGCATGGCCGGATTGGCAGGCATCGTGGACGCATCCCGCTTCGAAGGCGGACGCCCCAACGCTGGTGAGATGTACGAATTGCAGGTGATCGCGGCGGTTGTCGTTGGCGGAACCAGTCTGGCTGGCGGCGAAGGACGCATCTTCGGCACGCTTGTCGGAGCGATGATCATCGCAGTGATTCAGAACGGTCTTAACATGGCTGGCGTGGCCAGCTACGAGCAGAAATGCGTCTTCGGCGGACTGATTCTCGCCGCCGTTCTTCTCGATCGATTCAAGCGGAAGTAAGCCGTCAGTTGGAATCGGTTGTTGTAGGTCAGGCTCTGCCTGACGAAGTCGAACGAGTTTGGCGTCCGTTGATTCGATCACCGATTGTTCGTGGCGGCAGACTTCGTCAGGCGGAGCCTGACCTACGGTGGTTCTTATGCAAGAACAGCGTCGATGACGTGGCCGTGGACGTCGGTCAGGCGGCGATCGATTCCGTTATGGCGGAAGGTCAGCCGCTCGTGATCAAAGCCGAGCAGGTGCAGGATCGTCGCGTTCAGGTCGTGTATCGACAGGACGTTTTCCACGGCTTTGAAACCGAGTTCATCAGTCGCTCCGTAGCTGACTCCAGGTTTGACGCCGGCTCCGGTCAGGAAGGCTGTGAAGCCGTTGGGATTGTGATCTCGGCCCTGGGCACCTTTCTGGAACATCGGCATGCGGCCAAATTCGGTACACCACACAACGAGCGTGTCGTCGAGCAACCCTCGCTGCCGCATATCGTGAATCAGTGCCGCTGATGGCTGATCCATGACGCGGCCATGAATGTCGTACTGCTCGCGCAGTTTCTGATGACCGTCCCAGTTCAAGCGTCCGCCGCTGGCGTAGGCTCCGTTAAAAAGCTGCACGAACCGCACACCTTTCTCGATCAGTCGTCGCGCGAGAATGCAGTTCTTCGCGTATCCGGATTTCAATTCGTCTTTAGCATCATTCGCGCCGTACATCGTCAGCGTGTGGTCGGATTCGGTCGACAGATCGCTGATTTCGGGAACGGACAGTTGCATCCGCGCGGCGAGTTCGTAGCTGGCGATCCGGGCTGCAAGATTGGTGTCTCGCGGGTTCTTCCTGAGATGTTCGTCGTTCAAAAGTCTGAGCAGGTCTTTCGCCGCGCCGTCGCTGCCGGCGGCGATCGACTTCGGAGGGAGCAGGTTGCTGATTGGCTCACTGGCGCTGAACGGCATCCCCTGAAACACCGCGGGCAGAAAGCCCGAGCCCCAGTTGTTGACACTCGCCTGAGGAACTCCTCGCGGATCGGGAATCGCAACGAAGGCAGGCAGGTTCTGATTCTCCGAGCCGAGTCCATACGTGGCCCATGCTCCGATGCTGGGAAATCCGTCCTGAACGAAACCTGTCGATAGAAAGTTTTCCGCTGGGCCGTGCGTGTTGGACTTGCTGGTCAGTGTGTGGACGAAGGCAAAGTCATCGACCTGCTTTGCGAGATGCGGAATCATGTCCGACACCATCTTGCCGGTCTGCCCGTGTGGCCGGAATTTGTACTGAGGCCGAGCCAGGTTTCCTGCTGGCCCCTGAAAAGTCACTGACGGCCCACCCGGCAGGGGCTTGCCATCCTGCTTGATCAACTCGGGTTTGTAATCCCACGTTTCCAGTTGGCTGCATGCTCCCGCACAAAAAATGACGAGTACATTTTTCGCCTTTGGAGTCGCTTGTGGCTGACGCGGAGCGTTCGGCTGGTCAGGTCGGATTTGAGGCGACCAGGGAGATCCTTTTGCCAGTAGCTCCTGGTCGGCGAGCAGACCTGAAAGCGCGATGGCACTCAAAGCGGACGAGGTGTCGCCAAGAAAACGACGGCGGTCCAGCAGATTTCGACCGGCGTTTGTCAGAGGGCTCGATTCCGGACGACTCGTCATCAGGTGCTCCGCGTAAGCTGTGAGGATTGACCAGTGTGTCGAGGCGACGGGAACTAAGGAACGAAAAGAAACTCACTACTGTTAAATAAGACTCGGCAAAGAGTTTCGAGACCGTGATTGTTGACGACGGTCACAGACGCCGACGATTCGACTTCACTCGGTTGTCGGCCGAAAGTCAGTTCGAAAGCACGCTCAATCTGCAGCTTCGAATTATCCGGCCGCTCCTTATAAATTCGCTCTGCCAGCTTCGCAGCGCGACCTGCCACGAACGGGCTGTTGAACAGGTTGAGTGCCTGAATGGCCGTCGTCGACTGAGTGCGTTGAGGGGTTGCCTGTCCGGCGTCGGGACAGTCGAACGCTCCGAAGACCGGGACTCGCTCCATGCGGATTTTGTGGGAGTAGACCATCCGGCGCAGCTCTTCGGAGCTGAAGTTGTCGACCGGGGGGAATCCGCTCAGTCCGCCTCGCGATTTGAAAAAGTTGAACCCGGGGCCGCCAGTCTTGAGATTCAACTCGCCGCTGACTGTCAGCATGCAGTCTCGGATTGCTTCGCCTTCCAACCGTCGCGACGAGAATCGCCACAACCATTTGTTGTCTCCGTCGATCGTGGCGGATGCGGCGTCCACGAAACTCGACTGCTGCCAGGTTTTCGACAACACAATCAGCCGATGCACGTGCTTCATCGACCACCCGCTAGCAATGAACTCGCTGGCGAGCCAGTCTAGTAATTCAGGGTGCGACGGAAGAGCCCCGTTCAGGCCGAAGTCGCTGGGTGTCTCGACCAGTCCTTGCCCGAAATGGTACTGCCAGATTCGATTGACCATGACTCGCGCGGTGAGCGGGTTGTTCGGAGACGCGATCCAGTCCGCAAGGCGGGTTCGCCGAGTTTGCTCGGATGTTTTTTCGGGAATCGTCGGAGCCTGGAAGAGCGCTGGGACGGCCGGAGAAATCTCAGCGACAGGCTGTTCGGGATCGCCGCGACGAAGAACGAAGGTCTTTCCCAGAGTGCCGAACTGCCCACCGTAAACGGTCTGTACGGTCTCCAGTTCGGTCTTCTGTTTCGTTAGTTTCGCAAGCTCGGTGATCAGCAGCGTCGGGTCGCTGCTGACTTTTGACTTTCGATTCTGCATCAGCGTTTGATGCGGGTCGTAAGGCGTGCCCATGGAGACGCGGTCGTCGTGTTGAGCAACCGTTGTCCAATCCGTGCCGTCCACCGATGTTTCGATCCGGTATCTCGTCGGCAGCCGATCCTTAAACTTGCTCGTCCGGTCCCGGCCCCAGACGACGCGGTTGATTTCAACGGTCTCTGGGAATTCGAGCTGAACCCATCCGCCTCCGTGCTTGTTCGAAATCCAGCTTCGATCGTTGCTGTACTGTCCGTCGTTGATGTGCTTCAGCTGGTGCTGACCCGTTTCGGAGTAGTTTCCTGACGAAGTCGCGATCGTCCCCAACGAAGCGAGGGCAACGTTTCTGCTGGCTGGCGAGGAGTCGTACACCTCCAGCTCGTCGATGCAGGGTTCGTGTTTGTTGTTGTCGATCGTTTCGAACGTCGTGAACCTCAGAAACTTCGCCGAGAGGGGCCTGAAGCGTTCGATGTTTCGTTGAGCGTTCACTGGCTCGCGCAGTTGCGGCAGGAGTTGCTTCACTGCTGAGGCGTCGGCGCTTCGCAACGAAATGTTTGCGACACTGTCCGAAGCGTCGATTTCCTGCAGCACGATCACGTCGGCAGTGATGCCTGTGCCAGTGTCGCCGCCGCGAACGATCAGCCGGGAAGCATCGTTCAGTTCAACGATCCCAGCGTACGACAGGCCGCTCCACAAAGGTTTCGTTTCTGTCGTTCCAGCGGAGATTCCGGCGGGGTAATACTGATCGGCCTTCGCCAGTTCACGCTGGTCCTCGGTCGTTGCCAGGTCGCCATCTTTGTCGAGCACATAGCGGGCGTCGCGAGTGTGGACGCCGCTGCCGTGAGCTCCCCAGGACAACCAAAGTTGAAATTGACCGGCAACGTTCGGGTTGTAAGTGAGCACGTCCTGCCCCGGCACGTTGTTCCACCATGTGTATCGCCCCTTGCTGATATTGCCGACTCGGTTCAAAGCACCGACATCGTTGAGGTATCCGCGAGCCGTCCCGGCGGGATTATTTCCCGGGCCGTTCGGGGTTTTCAGAATGGAAACGCGATGCTTGTCTTCCTCGTCGATGATCACCGTTCGACCGTTAAAGGCAATCGGTTCGAAATCCTGCAGCTTGACTTCGAGAGTCCGGATTTGATCGCCAAGTTTAGCGGCGACTGCCAGTCGCTCCTTCTGAGCCACATCGCGAATCGGACGGTTGCCGTATCGGACTCCGGCAAAGAACGCCTGCAAAGAGTAGTAGTCCTGGGCGGTGATCGGGTCGAACTTGTGATCGTGACATCGAGCACACCCGATGGTCAGCCCGAGGAACGTCGCGCTGGTGCCGACAATCATTTCGTCCAGCGAGTCCTGCCGTGCCAGGCGTTTCGACTCTTCGTCTTTGCCAATCTGGCCTGGCAGCAGGACAGCGGCCGCGACCAGAAATCCCGTAGCGGCGTCCGCGTCGTAGGCGTCGCCAGCGAGTTGCTCTCGGACGAACTGGTCGTAGGGCAGGTCTTCGTTGAACGCTTGAATCACGTAGTCACGGTAGGGCCATGCGTTGGGGCGAGGCGTGTTGACCTCAAAGCCGTGAGTATCCGCGTACCGAACGACGTCCAGCCAGTGTTGCGCCCAGCGTTCACCGTAACGAGGGCTGACCAGTAGTTGCTCTACGAGTTGCTCGAACGCTGCGGGATCGTCGTCCGCAACGAATTTCGAAACCTCTTCAGGAGTCGGCGGCAAGCCGATGATGTCGAAAAAGGCTCGTCGAATCAGCGATCGTCGGTCAACTGGCGGTGATGGCTGCAGGCCGTGTTCGGCCAGTTTTACCGCAACGTAACGATCGATTTCCGCGGCCTTGTCTCTCGCATCTTTTGTTAACGACTCCGGAAACTTTCGTAACGGTTGAAATGACCAATGCTCCAGCCGTCTGTCGCGCGCGGCCTCGCGGTCATAGTCCGTTTCCGGCCAATTGGCTCCCGAGTCGATCCAGCGCCGCAGAAGCTCGATCTCTGTTTTAGTGAGCGGTGGGTCTTCCGGAGGCATTCGTTCGTCGGGATCTTCGGAAGTGATTCGGCGAACGAGTTCGCTTTCGATCGACTTTCCCGATTTGATGACCGGACCACCGTCTCCGCCTTTGAAGGCCGCGAATTTCGCGTCAAGACGCAGGCCGCTGTTCTGCTCCTTCGCGCCGTGACATTCGCCACAGCGTTTGATCAGCAAAGGTCGAATCTGACGCTCGAAGTTGATTGGTTCGACAGCCGATGCTTCGCGCGCCGTCGGCCATAAAGCCAGGAATGCAGCCAGTTGAAGGATGAGCAGGTTATGAAACAACGTCACCGCAGGCCTCGACTCTTAGATCAACGATTGGAGCGACTTCTCAGGAAAAGTCCGATGGCTATTATGGGGGACCGTGTTCGTTTTCGCGAGACGGTAGGACTTTGCAACTCGAACATTGAATGATCCAAACGAAAGCCGCATGACTGACCTGCTTCTTCTCGTGCCGACTCCGACGGAACTGCGGGTTCTTGAACCGCGACTCCAGCTTCGTGTTCAGCAGGTTGGCGGCACGTTACACCTGTGCGGATTCGGTCCGGTCGCGGCGGCGGCCAGGACGAGTCAGCTCATTGCAAAGTTTACTCCGGCCAGGATCATTCTAGTTGGAATCGCTGGAGCGATCGGTGATTCGCTGTCGGTGGGCTCCGCCTCGGTGTTTGACGAAGTGGCGTGTTTTGGAATTGGAGCTGGCAGCGGTGAGGACTTCAGAACTGCAAGCGACCTGGGCTGGAGTCAGTGGGATTCCGGCCGCGGCCAGAGCAATGAAGGCGGATCGACGATCGGCGACGTGCTGCCCCTCTTGTCTGCTCAAGCCGGGTCATCAGCAGACGAGCACTCTGAGCCGCGACAACTTCTGACATGCTGCTCCGCGTCTGGCAGTCCCGGTGACGTTGCGTTAAAGGCTCGTGATTTTCCGGACGCCGTGGCAGAAGATATGGAGGCCTTCGGCGTGGCGATGGCGGCCTCACTGATGGCCGTGCCGGTTCAGGTGGTGCGAGGAATTTCGAATACGGCCGGCGATCGGCAGTTGTCGAACTGGAAGATCGACGAGGCACTCGAAGCGGCGGCAGAAGTCGTACTCAACCTGATTGCAGGCAACAATGCCGCAGGCTAAGAAGTGGCACGCTGTCCTGCGATCTTGCTTTTTCCCGCGCTGGTAACGTTGTTCTTAGGGAAGATCGAAACTCGTTCGTACGCACGTCGTCCGCTGAACCCATTTGCTCCAAAGAGTCACAACTGTGAGTCGTAAAATTCACATCGGCATCTCAACCTGCCCGAACGACACGTTCACATTTCATGGACTGATGTCGCGAAGCGTCGATTGGCGCGGGCTCGAGTTTGAGGTTGAGCTGATCGATATTCAACAGCTGAATGATCGGCTGTTTGAGGGTGACTTCGACGCAGCAAAAACCAGCTTTCATGCCGCGTTGTTGCTGGCGGACGAGACGGTGGTGCTGCCGAGCGGGTCAGCTCTAGGATTCGGCGTCGGACCGCTGTTGCTGTCTTCCGAGCCCGGCCAGACGCCGACCGATAACAAACAGCTAACACTCTGCCCTGGTAAACACACGACGGCGTCGCTGTTGAATTCGTTGTTTTATCCCGAGACGACGCGTGTCGAGCACGTTGTGTTTTCACAGATCATGCCCATGCTCCAACGGAAGGCAGCGGATTTCGGAGTCTGCATCCACGAAGGACGGTTTACGTGGGAGCAGCAGGGATTGGGACTGGTCGAGGACCTGGGGACTCGCTGGGAATCCGAGACGAACTGCCCGTTGCCGTTGGGCGGGATTGTTGCTCGACGCAGCCTGGGTGACGAACTAATCGCCACCGTGCAACACGTGATTCGTGATTCGCTGGAATTCGCACTGGCCGACCGCGATGCGGCGTTGCCCACGATGAGAAAGTACGCTCAGGAGTTCGACGACGATGTCCTGATGAAACACGTCGATCTTTACGTTAACGAATGGACGACCGACCTGGGCAGCACGGGAAACAACGCTCTGCAGCAGCTTTCCGAGCGTGCTCGATCGATCGGTTTGGTGGGCGAGTCCGAGTCGTCAATCGAAGTGTTCAGAAGATGAAATACTGTGGTGGGCATTCTGCAGGACAGCGATGCGGATTCGAAAAACTGACGCAAAGGCGCGGAGACGCAAAGTTTCGCAAAGGACTTGAATGAGACTCTTTTCGAAACTCAGCGGCTTGAGATCGTGTTCAAAATGACTTCCAGTTTTAACCACGGAGACACAGAGTTTGACAGGAGAGTTTTCCTCTGTGTCTCCGTGCCTCTGTGGTTAGATTTTCCTGATAATTTCGGGACGTTTTTTCAGAAACTTTCCTTAGTATTTTTGCCTCAGTCCAAAAAAAATGGAGATTGCCAACCGTGTCTTGCGGGGGCGCGTGCCTCATTGACTTATTGGCGATTCAGTTCGGGCGGACACGGTGCGTCAACAACCCCTGAGACATCCAGTTGAATCTTCAGAAGGATGGCGGAAATGAATTATCGAAACGATGCAATTCGGGCTGTGCTGACAGTTCTACTTGCAGGCTTCCCTGGACTCAGCCTTCGCGCGGGCGATAGTTGGCCGCAGCTTCAGGGAGATGCTCAGCGGTCCGGGAATGTTGCCGATGAGGTGTTGCCTGAGTCGCTCGGTCTGGCCGGAACGGTGGCGCTGTCCGACGGAATTTACGCCTCGCCGGTGGTGAGCGACGGTACGGCCTACGTGATCGACGGTTCGGGGATCGTCTTTGCGATTGACGTTGCGACGTTGACCGTCCGGTGGAAGTTTGCAACCGAAGGCGGGCCTGGCAACTGCAATAACGTGGCCGCTCCGGCAGTCGCCGGCAGGTTTCTGCATGTCGGGACGACGGCCGGCTACTACTACGTGCTTGATCGAGAAAGCGGCGACGTCGTCAAACGACTCGACTTCGCCGAGCCCGTCTTTTCCGCTCCGGCCGTTGGCAATGATCGAGTCTATGTCGCGACTTTAGGGGCTCAAGTATTTGCACTTCAGACAGACGGAACGGTCGTCTGGACATGGGACTTTGTCAAAGAGGTCGTCGACTTTCACGGCAATCGCTGGAGCGGTGCGGACTGGCTGGCTCATCGCAAAGACCGAGTAACATGGCGCGACCACTTTGTGTGCTCTCGCGACATTTGTCTGTTGGGCAATGTCGTTGTGATGCCGGCAGGCGGGCGGACGGTGTTTGTGGAAGATGCCGGCGATTCGCCGAGACTTCGCAACGTCGGTGAGATCCCCAAATACGCCGGTTCAGAATACCCCGCCACGTTCGGGCAGAGTGCAGATGCCGATGGCAACGTTTACGTCCAGTGGCACCGTCGTGACAATGCTGGTCGTGTGGAGCAACTCCGGCTGAACGGCGACGAGTTGCAGACTGATTTTGTGAAGGGCACAGAAACGTCGATTCGCATTCCCGGTCTGCTGAGTTTTTCGGCCGTGAGCGTTCGCGGCGACGATGTGTTCCGGGTTCGTCCCGAGCAGGGCAGGGGATTGATTCGACATTCCCTGGGCGATGCTGAGCCGCAAGTCCTTTGCCCCGCTCCTTCGATTTGCCCTCCGGTGCTGACAAAGAATCACGCGATCTACGGCGGGCTGGACGGACAGCTTCACGTCGTCCCGCTGGGCGAAGGCGAGCCGCGTTCTCTGGCCACGGGTTTCGGAGCACCGATCAGCGCCCCGGTCGCCGTAGCTGACGGGCGAGTCCTGGTCGGATCGGAAGACGGTCACCTCTACGTGTTCAGCAAAGATGGCAAAGCAAAGCAGCCGTCGAAAGACCTTGAACTATGGAAGATCCGCAGTCGCCTGACTGGACCGCTGGCCGACGGCAAATATAACTGGTACACGAATTACGGCGACTTCGGCGGCACGAATGCCAACGATCAGGGGCTGACGACTCCTTTGAGAATGCGGTGGGCCAAGCGTCTGGAAGGAACCGTCAAACATCTGCCCGTTTGCGGCGGCGGACGGCTTTACACACACACGGCCGAAGGCCAGATCATCGCCGTGGAGCAGGACACAGGGCGCATTCTCTGGCGTCGATATTGGCCTGACGTTTATCTGTCGTTCACCTCGCCGCTCTATCTGAATGAAAAGCTGCTGATCCCTCAGGCCGGCATTCGACAGTCGCGGATGCGATGCCTGAATGCGGCAACGGGTGAGTTGCTCTGGGAAGCTCCTTTCACCGGCTCACCCAGTTGGAGCCGCCAGTTTCCGCCCGTCGCCCACGGCAACATCGCGATCTACGCATCGGGATCTGGAGAGTACGCCGCCCAGGGGTCGGAGAAGCCATTTACGTTTGGCGGCACACCAGCTGACTTCGGCGGCCGTGAAGTCATGAGTTTTATTTACTCGAACGACAACCCGTACTACCCGAAAGATCATCGGCCACGACTCTGGGCCTGGGATCTCGACACGGGCAAGGTTCTGTGGGAGAAGGACTTTTCCGAGTACGGCCGCGGCGGCAACGACTGCGGCATCTGCATGCTCGACGGAAAGCTGTACTACTCGACGTTCTTCGGGTACGCGTCCAGCCAGCGTAAACGGCGAGGGCTCCCGGAAGAGAACAACGGTCTGACTGCGTGTCTTGATCCCGAAACCGGAGACGCCGTCTGGCTGACGACGAAGTATTATCTCACGTCCAAATGCACGCTCAGTTCTCGCGACGGGCGAATTTACATCGGCGGCTACAACCGCGCGAAGGAGGGCACGGACGAACGATTCGTCTGGTGTCTGGATGCGAAAGACGGCTCACTCGTCTGGCAGTCGGACGCCGTCACGTCCGCCTTGAACGTCGTCACTGTCGGAGAGAGATTTATTTTCTCCAACGCGCTGCGAGGCAAAGGCAACGTCTTTGATCGCGAATCCGGAAAAGTGGTCAGCAGCATCGGCCATAACTACGCCTGTTGCCGTTTCACACTTTCCGAACCGTTCGTCCTCGGCGCGAACATGGACATGATCGACCTGTCGAAAGACGGCGAACTGGTTTCGACGGGTCCGGCGATCGATTCTCGGGAGTGCTTAGGCGCAGTCGTGTCGAACGGTCGAATCTTTTACACGTCGCAGGCCAGCGGGTTTGTGGTGTCACAGACATTTGGCGAGGCATCGAAAACACTTCCGGCAGTCTGGGAACGGCCGTCTGTTGATTGAGGTTTTCGAACCACGAATAGACACCAATAAACACGAATTTCAGCTCGGAAAGATTCGTGTTTATTGGTGTCCATTCGTGGTTCCGACGCGGCTGAGTTACGACTTCCGTTGTTGATACCAAATCCGAAAGACTTCATGGGACTGGCAACTGCTGACTGGATTGCACTGGGTGGGTACCTGGTTGGAGTCACGCTGCTCGGGATCTGGGCGAGTCGCAAAGTGACGGGGATGGCGGACTTCGTCATGCCTCGCCGCTTCGGCAAGCTCATGATGCTGATGCACGGGTTCGGTACGAGCACGCATTCTGATCAGGCAGTGACCGTCGCGTCGAAGTGTTACACGACCGGGCTGTCGGGCATCTGGTATCAGTGGATGTGGCTGTTTGCGACGCCGTTCTTCTGGCTGATCGCCCCAATGATGCGGCGATTTCGGGCGTTGACCACAGCCGACGTCTTTGCGGCGAGATACGCGCCGTCCGTTGCGATTCTGTTTTGCGTTTTCGGACTCGCGAAGTTTGTCGTCACGATCGGCAACATGCTGAAGGGATCGGGAGCGGTTGTCGAAGCCTGCACCGGATCGGCGATTTCCGCAGAAGCGGCGATCATCGTCATGACGGTTCTGTTTGTCGTGTACGGGCTGGCGGGCGGATTGCGAGCGGCCATCATCACCGATTTCGTTCAGGGCATACTGACTCTGCTGTTTTCATTTCTGTTGTTGCCGGTTGTGCTGAACGCGGTCGGCGGTTTACCAGGCATGCGGACAGCCCTTGCCGAACTTTCGCCCGATCGTGACATGCTGTCGCTGGTGACGCCCGGCGACATCGGCGTGTTTTACATCGGGATGATCGCGATCAATGCTTTGCTGAGCGTCACCGTGCAGCCTCACAATATGGGCACTTGCGCCGCGGGTCGAACAGAAATCGAAGGGGCCGTCGGTTTCATGGGCGGCACGTTTCTGAAACGAATCTGCACGGTCGCCTGGTGTCTGACTGGGCTGGCTGCGTTCGCGTTGTACCGCGGGGCCGCCGACGTGGAACCTGACAAAGTCTACGGCCTCATGGCGGCGGAGTTTCTTCCGAAATTGCTGCCCGGTCTGCTTGGTCTGTTTCTCGCTGGGTTATTGGCGACGGTCATGGGATCGTGCGATTCGTTCATGATCTCTGCGGCCGGACTGGTGACTGAAAATCTTTATCGACCGGTATTTCCGGGGCGATCTGAAACTCACTATCTGTGGGTGGCGCGGGCGTCCGGTCTGGCGGTCGTGCTCGTGGCGATTGGTTACGCCTACTGGTTAAGTGGCGTGATCCAGGGGCTGGAAATTCTTTGGAAGCTCAACGCTGTGATGGCTCCCGCGTTCTGGCTGGGAGTCTTCTGGCGAGGCGCGACGACTTCCGGCGCATGGGCGGCGACCATCCTGACAGCCGGCACCTGGTGGGTCACCAATCTCGCGGCAACCGCTGCATTTCTGGCAACATCATCGTTCGCCAAGTCTCTGGGAATCGTGATCAACCGGAACGACACCTGGGAGATCTCGACGCCGTGGCAAATGCTGGCATATTTGACCGCGGGCTTTGTCGGCGGAATCGTCGTCAGCCTGCTGACGGCCAAGAACGATCCGGAAAAGCTCGAGCGATTCTTTGAACTGCTCAGAACTCCGGTTCAACCAGATGAACTCATCGAGGCTCCGTGTACATTGCCGACCGGAGTGACTCCCTCACCACGTCGAGTATTCTTCCCGGCAACCAGCCTGGAACTGCCGATTCCTTCGAGACTTGCGATGTCGGGCTTCGTGGTCGGATGGTTGCTTGTTTTTGCTATCATCGGCGGAGTCTGGTGGCTGATCGCGTCGTAGTGGGTGATTTGCCGAACCCGTCGGACTCAAGCGGCTCGGAAATGCGAAAGAAACATGCAACGACCGAACATTCTTCTTGTCATCGCGGACGGAATGCAGTCGGACACGGTCCTGCCCGAGCACCCGTGTCTCACTCCGAATCTGGAGGCTCTGGCAAGTCGCGGAGTGCGTTTTCGAAATGCTCACACAACGTGCCCGACATGCTCGCCGGCTCGAGCCAGCCTGATGACCGGTCAGCTTCCGCACACTCACGGAGTGTTGGAAGTTGAGCACGGACGCGACGACGACCAATGCGTGCTGCGGACTGCGTATCGACACTTCGCTCAGAATTTGTCCGACGTCGGCTACCGCACTGGCTACTTCGGAAAGTGGCACATCGAACGGTCACAGGACGTGGCTCGCTTCGGTTGGCAGGAAAGCGTTGTGAAGGGAGCCGCTCATGTGAAGAACCTCGGGCGCGGTCAAGCGGGGCCGGCAACCTTCAAGCTGGATGATTCGCTGACCGGTTACGTCGAAGGCCCGCGTGGTTACAAAAAGATTCTTCATTGGGGAGTCACCGACACGCCAATGCACGATCGCTACCCCGGCTTGACCGTCGCCGATGCAGAACAATTTCTCAACGAGCGAATGGCTGATCCCGACCCGTGGTGCTGCTGCGTCAGTTTCTCGGAACCCAACGAAGCGTTGATCGCCGGTCGAGAGTCGTTCGACAAGTACGATCCGGAGAAGCTTCCGTTACCGGAAAACTTCTTCGACGACCTGTCGGATCGGCCCAACATTTATCAGCGTGAACAACGCATCGGCCGCGACATTTCCGAAAACCACTGGCGCAACGCGAGAGCCTGCTACTTTGCTCGGATCACGGAAATCGACCAGATGGTCGGACAGTTGACTGGCCAACTGGAAGCGGCCGGACAGCTCGACAACACAGTTGTCATTTTCCTGGCCGACCACGGACGCTACGTCGGTGCACACGGCTTTGACGCTCATAATTTCGGACCGTTCGAGGAGATTTACCGAGTCCCGCTCATCATCGCTGGGCCGGAAATTAAATCAGACGCTGAATGTCGTGCTCAGGTCAGCATCGCGGATGTCGGCACCACGATCTGTAGCATTGGCGACACGCAGCCGATTGAAACACCGGACTCGCGTTGCTTAGCGTCGCTACTGGCGGAACCCGAAGTCGTGCCGGACGAGTTTCAGACGGGTTATGCCGAGTACCACGGAACACGGTTTCCGCTGATGCAGCGAATCCTCTGGCAGGATGACTGGAAGTTTGCGTTCAACGGTTTCGACTTTGACGAGTTATATAACCTTGCCGACGATCCGTTCGAGATGACGAATCTGATCAACAGACCCGATCAGCAAAGTCGCGTCGAGACGATGATGACGGAAGTCTGGCGACGAGTTCGGGACACAAACGATCGCGCGATCCTGGAATCGCACTACTTCTCGATGCGACTGGCGTGTGTCGGGCCCGACGTAGTCGCACCCTGACCGTTTGCGGGAAATGAAACACGAGACGGATTGGATGAAATCGAATGGCTGCTGAGTGGGAATTCTGGATCGATGTTGGTGGCACGTTTACTGACTGCATTTACCGACGCCCTGACAATTCAGTGTCGACGCTGAAAGTTCTGAGTTCCGGAATCACAAAAGGGATCGTCGAGGAAATCTCAGGTACTGACCGAGTTGTCGACGCTGGCCGAGTCGGTGATCCCGACGGTTTCTGGGCGGGATACACGATTCGATTTCTGAGCGAATCAGGCCACACGATTCACACTGCTCGAGTCCGCAAATCTCAAGGCACCAATGGGCTGCTGGGTGTTGAGCAACTGCTTCCGCCACACGTGACGCATGGCACGCGGTACGAACTGGATGCTGGCGAGGAAGCTCCGATTCTCGCCATCCGACGAGCGATGAGTCTGTCTCTGGAAGAAGCGATTCCTCGCGTATCCGTCCGTCTTGGGACAACGCGAGGGACCAATGCGCTGCTGACTCGAACCGGAGCGCGGACGGCCTTCATCACGACGAAGGGATTTCGCGACGTCCTGCTGATCGGAAATCAGGATCGGCCACGACTGTTTGACCTGGCGATTCAGAAACCTGAGCCGTTGTTTGAGCAGACCGTCGAAGTTGATGAGCGGCTGGACTCGGACGGCGTCGTTCTCAAATCACCGAACGAGGACGAGGTTCGGGCGAGCCTGCAGCGGCTCCGCGAGACCGGCGTTGAGTCAATCGCGATTTGCCTGTTGCACGCGTTTGCGAACAGTGAGCATGAGGAAATCGTTGAGAAGATCGCTCGCGAAACTGGTTTTACTGAAATCAGCACGTCGAGTCGTTTGTCACCGCTCATTCGAATCGTCTCGCGCGGAGATACAACGGTTGCAGATGCGTACCTGAATCCAATCCTTCGTGACTATGTCGAGCGATTGCGGAAATCTCTGGGTGACAGCACTCTGAGAATGATGACTTCGGCCGGAGGGCTGGTTGACGCCGATCAGTTTGTCGGCAAAGACAGCATCCTGTCCGGGCCGGCGGGTGGAGTGATTGGCTTTTCGCGAGTCGCTCGTCAGGCCGGATTCAAGAAATCGCTTGGCTTCGATATGGGCGGAACGAGCACGGACGTCTCACGGTTTGACGGCCGGTACGAACTGGAGTTTGAGACTCAGAAGGCGGGAGTTCGAATCGTCGCGCCGATGTTGGCGATCGAAACCGTGGCTGCTGGTGGCGGCAGCGTTTGCGGTTTCGATGGAGTGAGGTTGTTTGTTGGGCCGCAGAGCGCCGGTGCCGATCCGGGGCCAGCATGTTACGGTCGCGGTGGACCGTTAACCGTCACTGATATCAACGTGTTTCTCGGCCGAGTGTTGCCTCAGCACTTTCCGTTTCCGCTTAACGTAGCCGCTGTTGAATTGCGATTGACGCAATTGTGTGAAGAAATCGCCGAGTCACCACTCGGCACGAAGTACGAACCGATCGAACTGGCAGAAGGGTTTCGAAAGATCGCCAACGCCAACATGGTGCGGGCACTGCGGCGAATCTCTGTGGCGAAGGGTTACGACCCTGCTGAGTACGCGTTGGTCAGCTTTGGAGGAGCGGGCTCTCAACATGCCTGTGCGATGGCCGTTGAACTGGGGATCAAAGACGTTCTCATCCATCCCTTCGCCGGGATTCTTAGCGCGTTCGGAATCGGGCTGGCCGACGTGCGGCGGTTCTCGGAACGTTCGATCCTGACGACGTGGCACGGGCAATCCCTGCCGCAATCGGTCGCAGATTGCTTCGACGAATTGGCCATCGAAGCTCGGCAGGAAGTGGAGGCGGAAGGCGTTCCTGATGATCGCATTGCCCCGCCGCAAAAGAGTCTCGACCTGCGGTACCTCGGCGTGGACTCGACAATCAATGTGCTCGAACCCGCTGATGGAAACTGGCAGGCCGCGTACGAGATGCTTCACCAGGAACGTTATGGCTACTGCCACTCAGGCCGCGATTTTGAAATCGTCGCGGCGCGAGTCGAAGTGGTCGGCACGATGCCCGAACCGCCCGATTCACCTCAGCCTCTGATCGAACGCATGCCTGTCCCCGCCGAATCTACCACAGCGTATTTTCAGGGCGAGCCGGTTGGAACTCCGGTGTTTACGCGGGCTGAGCTTCAGCCTGGTGATCACTTTGTCGGCCCGGCAATCGTTTGCGAGCCGACATCCACCGTCGTCATCGAGCCAGGATTCTCGGTGAGCATTCTCGGTCGGGGCGAACTTCTGATCTCGGACAGGGGACGCTCTGAAAGCAGTTCAACCATCGGCACCGACGAAGCAACTGGCTACTCGGCCTCAGACATCGACCCCGTCACGCTTGAAATCTTTAACAACCTCTTCGCCGCCATTGCCGAGCAGATGGGCGTCACGCTTCAGATGACGTCGTTTTCGACCAACGTCAAAGAACGCCTCGATTTCAGTTGTGCGATTTTTACGCCGACAGGTGATCTGGTCGTCAACGCGCCGCACATTCCCGTTCATCTGGGCGCGATGAGTGAAACGGTCAAATGGCTGCTCGCCGATGTGGATGACCTGTCGCCGGGAGACGTTTACGTCACCAATGATCCGTTTCGAGGCGGCTCGCACCTGCCCGACGTGACCGTCATCACGCCTGTGCATGACGAGCTGACGGGCGAGTTGATTTTTCTAACCGCCAGCCGAGCTCATCATTCGGAAATCGGAGGCATCGTGCCGGGCAGCATGCCGCCGTTTTCAAAATCGCTCGAGGAAGAAGGAGTTCTGATTCGCTGTTTCAAACTTGTCGAAGGTGGTGTGTCGAGGGAAGACGAACTGAGAGCGTTGCTTCTATCAGGCGAATGGCCGAGCCGATCGGTGGAGAACAACATCTCGGATGTGTCGGCACAGGTCGCTGCCAACAGTTCAGGAGTACGGCAGTTGAAAGAGCTGGTCAAACGGTATTCATTGAGCATGGTGCGAGCTTGCATGGAGCGAATTCAGCAGGCGGCCAGCCAGAAGATGAGAATGTCGCTGTCCGGAATTTCTGATGGCGAGTATTCGCGAGTTGATCATCTCGACGATGGCTCGCCGATCTCGGTCCGAATCGTCATTGCCGGTGATTGTGCGACCGTCGATTTTACCGGAACCGGTCCGGTGCTCTCGTCGAATCTTAACGCGAACAAAGCCATCGTCACCGCGGCGGTCATGTATTCGTTTCGGTGTTTGATCAACGAGGACATCCCGCTCAACAGCGGAGTGCTGGAGCCGATTGAAATCGTTCTGCCAGAGTGTCTGCTGAATCCTCGAGCCAACGACGATCCTTCACGATGCCCGGCGATTGTTGGCGGCAACGTCGAGACATCGCAACGGGTCGTGGATGTTCTGCTCGGCGCCTTGAACGTTGCCGCGGCCAGTCAGGGAACGATGAACAACCTGACATTCGGAGACGGAACTTTCGGCTATTACGAAACCATCTGCGGCGGCAGCGGAGCGACGCACGATGCCGACGGCGCGGACGCGGTCCACACTCACATGACAAATACCCGGCTGACCGATCCGGAAGTCATCGAGCGGCGATACCCAGTGCGGTTGCACGAGTTTTCGATTCGTCGTGGCTCCGGCGGGGCAGGGCGGAAGCGCGGCGGCGACGGAATTGTACGTCGGATCGAATCTCTGAAACCGCTCACCGTTTCGTTGTTGACGGAACGGCGAGGTGGGTATGCCCCGTTTGGTCTCGAGGGCGGAGAAGCGGGCCAGATCGGTGTTAACCGATTGCGAAAATCCGGCTCGGAAACGGAGGAGCAATTGCCTGGCAAGGTGCAACTCGACGTTTCCGCGGGCGATGTCCTGACGATTGAAACTCCGGGCGGTGGCGGATTCGGCAAACAGTGACCGCTTGTTGAATTCGACCGGTGACATAACCCGTCGTGTGCCACTGGCTTTGCCAGTGCCGAGTTCTCATTTGCCGAGTTTTGCAGTGAACGTCGATCCTGAAGCGCACTGGCAGAGCCAGTCGCACACATTGACAGGTGTCAGGCGACCGCTTCGGATGGCTCGGGCGACGGTGTTGTTCGCGGGCGGGATTTTGCTGCGGGCCTGGCGGCGAGGGCTTCGGCACTAACTTGCCGAACGACCTTCTGCGAAAGTTCGTCCATTTCCATGACGAGCGCTTCGACTCGGCCGGACAGGTACATGTACATGATGAGCGACGGGATCGCGATCGCCAGACCGAACGCAGTCGTCAGCAGGGCCATCGCGATGCCAACGGCAAGTTGATCCGCTTTGCCCATCGCTCCGGCGCTGGCGATATCGTTGAATGCCTGGATCATGCCGACGACCGTGCCGAGCAACCCGAGCAGCGGCGTCACCGTGGCGACTCCGTTCAGAACTCGCAGGTGCCGCCGCAGGTGTCCGATCTGTCGCTCGCCGCCATCGATGACGGCCTGCTCGACTTCGACACACGGTCGGCCCCACTTCTCAACTCCGTGCAGGAATACTGAAGCGACCGGGCTGTCGTTCTTGCGGCATTGACTGATCGCTGTCGCCGAGTCCAGTTTGCCTTTGTGGAGGTCTTCCAGAAACGGTTCGACGAAGCTGCGCGGGATCACGCGCGAGCGTCGAAGAACGACGACGCGTTCAATCGTGAACCACACCGAAATCACCGATGCAATCAGAAACGGAACCAGCCAGCCGCTCATCTGCTCGATGATTTCGACCGGGTGCGTGGGAATGCCCGATGACTTCTCGACCGTTTCCGAGTTGCCGTTCGCTCCCGGCGGAGGAATCGCATCAGCAGAATCCACGACGGGTTGCGTCGGAATCGGAGTCGGGCCCGTGTCTTGCGCATGGCTGCAGCTGACGAAAGCGGCAACAAGCAGGACCACGCCGACCGACATGACTGACCGACGCAGGCCGACTACGCTGAGAAGTGAGTTGTTTGACGGACGCATGAAGCAACCTCGATCCGTTCTTGCGACGGAATGTGGTGTTTCTCTAATCGTCGACCACTTTCTGAGTCGGATCAGTGAAAATTGTTCGACAAGGTCTCAGTTCACCGAGACGGTACTCCCTGGCTAACCAGCAAGGTTTCGCGTCAGGATGAACCAGCGAGTTTAATAAGTCGATCTGCGGCCCGCTTCGCGAAATCGGTGTCACCAAATTCGGTCTGCAATGTTTGATACCACTTTCGAGCCCCTTCGAGGCTCTCTTTTGACCCGATCAATTCTTCGCATTGTCCGGCCTGGAACAAAGCCGGAGCCTGCCATTCTGGAAACTTGTAGAGAAAATAGACCTTCAAGTAACCGTCGCGCGCTTCCGGATACTTCTTCTGCAGAAAGAAGATCTCGGCAATCATCAACTGTGCTTTGGCCGCGGTCTCCGTCCGGCTGCCCACTTCGGACTTGATGACCCGTGTGAAAGCCGCCGTGGCTTCGGCGAACTTTGCCTGGCTTTTCCACGCTCGTCCGACGACTTCATCCAGCATGTATTGAGTTGGCGAGTCTGCTTTCCAGGATCGAGCTTTCTCTGCCGTTGCCATGACGGCGTCGTACTTTTTCTGTCGGACCTGGCTTTCTGCAAGCAGTGCCCACAGGTGGCCGATCCAATCACTCTGACCAATGGCAGGTTCTGCGATGCCGTCAGCAAGCTGGGCAAGCGTCTTTTCGGCAGCTTCGAACTGGCCCAGATTCAGCTGGCCGTTTCCCAGGTAAAACCGAACATCGGGCGAGTAATCGCTTTTTGAAAACTGCTTCGAAAACTGGTCAGCGGAAGCGACAACGTCGTTCCATTTCTCAGCGTCAGCATCGATACCGATGATGCGGAAGAGTGCGTCTTCCCGAACGACCGCGTCGGCTTTTTCATCGGCGGCAAGAGCTGCGAATGACGTTCTGGCAAACTGAAGCTTGCCGTTGACGAGGTCGCTTTCGGCGAGGCTGAATCGAGCGTTGTCGGCGACGCTGCTGTCGGGATGCTCGTTAGTAATCCGTCGGAATAGTTCGTCAGCTTCGGCGTATCGTTCGGCTTCGTAGAGCACGAGGGCCCATTCGTTGAGAAGCTGATCATGTTCAGGGCGTTTGGGGAACTGCCCCTCGAGCGCGGTGTAGATTCGGTTGGCTTCGTCACGTTGTTTGAGTCGTGCCTGAAGCCGAGCAGCCTGGAGCCCGGCCAGAAATGCCTGTTCATGCGGAGCGAATGTTTTGAACGCCGTTTCGAAAGCGACCGCCGCTTCTGCGAATTTCGTCGATCTTTGCAAAGCATCGCCCACCATGAATCCAGCTTCCGCTGCGAGTTCATGTTTGGCGTGTTCTTTGAGAAACTGATGGAAACGTTCGGCGGCAGCTGTGTAATCCATTTGCTGAAGCTTGCTCCAGGCCAGCCCGGACAGCGCGGCCGCGTGGAACGGCGAATCAGGCCCCGGAGGTAGCAGCGTTTCGAAAAATCGACCGGCCGCCTGCCAGTGTTTGGAATCGTAGGCCGTTTCTGCCACGTTCAGGATCGTTCGAGAGACGATCGGACTTTCTGAGTGATCGCTCAACAGACTGCTGACAGCTTTGTCAGCGACCGTCCAATTCCGGGTCTTCGCGGCGGCAGTCGCAACGTGCGACCATGCCTGATCTCGAAGTGCGCCCTTTGCGTTGTGCTGCAAGTAGCTTTCGGCAGACTTCATCGCGACAAGTGGCTGCGCGGCTTCGAGCGAGAGGAACGCGTGAAGAATCAGCGACTCCGGCAAGCCGGTTTTGGGATCAGCGATGACGGCTTCTGCCAGTGGAGCGATGGCTGCAAGGGCTCCTTTGCTGTCGCCCTGTTCCTGCCGGACGCGAGCAAGTTGGTATCGAGCTTCCGCCTGAGTTTGTGGTCGCTGCGTGGTCTTCAGAACGGCGTCGTAGATTTCCGCGGCTCGTTTCATATCGTCCGGCGTCGCTCGCAGCATCAGGAACTGTCCTTCCTGCAGCTTATGCGACAATCGGATGGAACTGGTTCCGTAGTCTCGGTCGAACTTACTGAGAAGCAGTTCGGCTTCTTTCAAACGAGCCGTTCGGACGGCAGGTTCAGCAGCGCGAGCCGTCTCAAGAACGCACTCCGTCGCAAAGTACAGGCTGTGATCAGCGAACTGTCCCATCGGCCACTTCTGAGTAACCTTTAGAAAGCTGGCTTCAGCCTTAGCAATCTGGCCTGATCGAAACTGACAGTCTGCAAGCTGATAAAGGACAGACTCAGCGATCGGCTCATCGCCCGCCTTTTTCTCGACCTCGTCGAGGACCTGGGCAGCTCCCGAGTAATCACGCAGGGCCTTCAGCGCGAGGCCTTTCCAGTATCCGGCCGTGACTGCTTGTTCTGGACTGGCTTCAGCGTCGTCGAATTTCGCAAGGGCATTCGTGAAATCATTGTTCTGATAAAAAGCGAATCCTGCGTTGAGTGTTGCGAGTGATCGAAGCCGGCTTTCTGGAAACCGTGTTCCGACGGCTTCGTACTCGTTGACTGCTTCCTGAAACTTTCTTTGACCGAACAGCAGATTGGCGATTGCCAGTTGTGCGGCGTCGCCTCGGTCTTCCTGAGAACTTTTGGCGGCCTCTCTATATAGAAGTAACGCCTTTGCAGAGTCGCCGGCTGCTTCCGTTGCTTGAGCGAGCCCGAACCGTGCTTCCGCAGCCATTCGTCCTTGTGGAAACAGGTTGATCGAACTCTGCAGACTCGCGACGGCCTCTTTCGCTTTGCCCAGCCGGCGCTGAGTGTCGCCCAGGTAGAACAACGCGAACTCGCGGAAGGGGTCTTTCGGAAAGTCCTTCAGGCAGCTGGTGAAATCCTTTTCGGCGCGTGCCAGCTCGTCGAGATAGTAGCTGCATTCGGCCACGCGGTATCGGGCGTGGGCGACGTCGATATTCTTCGGGTAGTTCTTAATGAACGCGTCGAGTGTGTCGCGGCCGGCAGAATGTTTCTCCAGCTGAATCTGCGACAGTCCCAGATAGAGCTTCCCGAACGGAATCTGCTCGTGCTTGGGAAAGTCGGTCTGAAACTTTCGAAATGCCTCTTCCGCCTGCAGCCAGCGTTCGGCTTTATAGAGACCTCGCGCAAAGTTGTAGGCGTCCAGACCGGCGTCGGCGTGAACCGGACTGGTTTGCAGCAGCGTCGCCGCAGTCAGTCCGACAAAAACAGCGAACGAAATCAGATTGGACGGCTTCGAAGTCTTCCGTCTGAACATTATTCACTCCTGCGTCTTCGAATGGCGACTTGAAAACTGTTCGCCTGTGATGTTTCGAAGCAGAATCAGCATCCATGTAACTTGCCCGGCAATTCTCGATTGATCGCGTGAGGCAACTGGCAGAATGGTATCGGTCGTGGATCCTCATCGTAAAGGGGCTGCCGGAGGAAATGAACATGGCTGACCAATGAACCTGTTGTTGCTTCTGCCGACGGAAATTCCTGGCAGGGATGCAATCGGCCCACGTATTTCGTTATGTTTGCAGCTTGTTGCAGAAGGATCACCCGCGAGGCCAAAACCATGAAAAACGCGTTCAGACTCTCCATCTCGTTTCTAGCTGTCGTCGCATCCGTCACTTTTTCGGACGCAGCAGAACCGAAGTACTCAGCCGTCAAAGGCTGGTTGAAGCCAGCATCGGACATGCAGACGATCGGGCAGGCCCACGGTGATGTTGCCGTCGCCTCGAATGGCGATGTGTATGTCAGCGTTGGTGGTGCGCGAGGTGGCGTCCTGGTTTTCGACACGACCGGCAAGTACCTGCGAAACGTCCCGAATGCCCCGAACGATTTTCACGGCTTCGTCATTCGCAAAGAGAAGGCGGGAGAGTTCATCTACGGGGCGCGACTCGGCGGGCAGTCGATACTGAAGATGCAGCTTGACGGTCGGATCGTATTGAGCATTGCCGGCTCAACGATTCCGCCAGAGCTCGTCCGCATGAGGGACGGCAAACCAAGTCTTCGACTGACCAGCGTTGATGTCGCGCCGGACGGGCGCATCTTCGCTGTCGATGGATACTCCAGCGACGTCATTCACATCTTTGACGCTAATGGAAAATACCTCGACAGCTTCGGCGGTAAGGCGGCACCGTACGGATTCAGAACTTGTCACAAGATCGCGATCGATAATCGATTTGACCCACCGCGGATCCTCTGCTGCGATCGCGAAAACCGTCGAGTCGTTCATCTCTCAATCGAAGGTGAAGTTCTGAATGTCGTCAAAGAAATGAATCGACCGGCCGCTGTCGCTGTGCATGGCGACCTCGCCGCGATTGCAGAAATCGAAGGGCGAATCAGCCTGCTCGACAAAGAAGGCAACACGGTTCTGCAATTGGGAGCCAACGATGTGAAGGCTCAGACAGCAACGAACAAAGTGAAGCCGGCCGACTGGCGAACAGGGATCCTGACCGCTCCGCACGGAATCGATTTTGACAGTCACGGAAACCTGTTCGTGACTGAGTACAACGTCTACGGCCGAGTCGTTCGATACGACCTGGTGAAGTAGCGATTCGCAGAAAGACGCACCCTACTGATCGCGGAAACCTGGGCGGAAGATTTCGCGGCGCGGATCGCGGCTCAACGGTCGATCGGGTTGATTGGCCGGAGCCTCTGAGGGTAGCAGACGATTCCCCGTTGACAGGAAGAGTTCATCCCTGAATCGGCTCGGTTGGCGAATCAGGACGTCCGGTTGCGAAGCGTTGAAAACTCCGACGGAAGACACGCCGTACGAGATCTCAAGGAGCGTCTCCGCTGCGATATTCAGATCGCGATCGGGTTGCAGCATCCGAAACGGCAGCTTCACCACGGCGCGGCCGTCGACGAAGTCGGAGTGCCTGACTGCGAGGCTCCATTGTTCGAGTGGCGTCACCGGCTGCTTTCGATCGAGCGTGCCTCGTCCGCCAGTGATCTCCTGTCGGATGCCTGTCAGCTTTGCAGTAAGTTGGCCCGGAGCGACCGTTGGATGGCCGGTTCCGTCAAGCACGAAGAATTCCAGCAGCAGCCCATCCGGTTTGGCGTCCTGGTCCCAACTCGTCAGGCGAGCTTCCATCTGCACCGATCGAGGCGTCGACTGGTGCGACACATTTGGCTCGCCGGTCTCTTCATTCAGCAGCGGAGTGATTCTCCGGGGCTTCGCTCTGTCGTTATTCGTCGGCTGTTCCGGCTGCAGGTATTTCGAAAGCTGCTTGCGCAGTCTGGCGACGGAAAGCTGTCGATCGCGGACCTTGAACGAATCAACCTGCTCCCATTTTAGATGTGCGGTCAGATCAACTCGTTCGGAAGACACAATCAGGTCGAGTCGGTTGTCGTCAGTTGTTGACGCAACTCTTCCGGAAATGTGCCGGCCGTCGTTGAGGATTGCCGTCACCATTTTCGGTGGTCGGGAGGAAGCATCCTGAGAACGTTTTTCTTCTGCCAGCGCGGTGGAGCAGCGAAAGCATGAAAGAAGAGCGGCAGTGGCCAGAACGATTCGCATGGCATCTCCGTCGACAGGCAACATTGATAGTCAGTCAGCACAAACAGGCAACTACTGAGCCATAAGCGGAGGAGATTTTCGACGCGGACCGAAAGCCGCGGATGCACGGGACTTAGCGATACCTCACGCAGCCGCGAAGCAGGAGAGTGTTGTCATTTCGCAACATTCATGATGACCATTGCCAACACGGGATGACGCAGCGAGAGCGTGCAACCCCCGGCATCTGGCCCGACTTGTTCCTCAGGTAACGAGTCGGAAATAATTTCCGAATTTCGATACGAACGGCGATTTCGTTTTGACCGCACGCGCCGCCCGCTTTGCTGGAAGGTACCGCACGTAGATCGTCAGTTCGCGTGTGCGTGAATTGTTTGACGGGACGCACTATAACCGGCGTCCGATATGTTTTCGGAAACTCATCAACAAGGCTCCCGCCTGCTCAATTACAGACTCCAAGGAATACCATCGTGTCTGCAAGTCTCAGCGAATTCTCAAGTAGCCTCACCGTCGAAACCGCTTTCACTGTCCTGGGTGTTGCCAAACAATTGAAGGCTCAGGGTAAGGATGTCGTGGAGCTGGAAATTGGCGACAGCCCGTTTGATTCGACCGCGAATGCGAAAACGTCGGGCACGGCAGCCATTCAGAATAATGTCAGCCACTACTGTCCTTCGCCGGGCGTACCGGAGTTTCGTGCGGCCGCTGCGAAGTTCGTGAAAGACGAGTTCAACATTCCGGCGGAACCATCAAACATCATCGCCGGGCCAGGTGCAAAAGTCTTTGAACAGTTCTTCTGCGAAGCCTTTCTCAATCCTGGAGACGGGTGCCTGGTTTTCAGCCCGTACTTTCCGACCTACGTGCCGAACATTCTACGCCGGCAGGCTCGGCCAGTGTTTGCTCCGCTGCGGCAGAGCAACGAGTTCCGGCCACTTGTGTCGGATATCGAAAACTTTCTGGCGACTGATAAATCCCCGAAGGCGATCATGTTGAACTCGCCGCACAATCCGACCGGCGGGATTACAACCGAGCAGGATCTGCGGGACATCGCGGACCTCGTTCGAGGCAAGGACATCGCCGTTTTCAGCGACGAACCGTACTGCCACATGGTCTGGAAGGGGCGTCACCATTCGATTCTCGAACAACCCGGCATGATGGATCAGGCCGTGGCCGCTTACACCTTCAGCAAATCCTACAGCATGAGCGGCTGGCGACTTGGCTTCTGTGTGACCGGTAACCGCATTGCGGACGCTATCGGAAAAATGGTCAACACCACGTTGTCGTGCACTCCGGCTTTGGTCCAACTGGCTGGCGCCGCGGCTTTGGAGAAAGACAGCGTCGAACGCGACGAAGTCATGCAGAAGTTTCGCGAGAAGGTTGTCCTACTGACGGAAGGGCTTAATCAGATTGACGGGATTCACTCGCTTGACCCGACGTCAACGTTCTATGTGTTTCCGAATGTTGCTCCGATCTGCAACCGACTTGGCATCACCAGCCACGGACTGGCTCTATACCTGCTCGAAGGTGCTGATGATGATTTCGGAGTGGCCTGCCTGGGCGGCGAATGCTTCGGGGAAGCCGGTCGTGGATTCCTTCGATTCAGTTGTGCGGAGCCGAACGAACGTCTGCAGCAGGCGCTCGACTTCATTCCGGTCGCGATTGGCCGCGAAGATCGGATTGCGGCGTTTCTCGAAAAGAACTCGAAGTTCCGTTTGGAACAGCCGTACGAAATTGAATAGTGTGGCTTGCTGAGCGTTGCCGTTGGACCTGCGTTTGAGGATTCTCGACATGGCACTTTTCAACAATCGACTACTGTCTCGACGGCACGTTCTGCGTGGGCTTGGTGCGTGTCTGAGTTTGCCGTTGCTTGATGCCATGATTCCTCGGGCGAGTGCCGCGCCGTCGAAGTTTCGTCCGTGGGAAAAGTCACAAGGCGTTCATCCGCGGATGATCGGCTGCTACGTTCCCAACGGCGTGAACATGACCGAGTGGAAGCCGACGGGGCAGGGGACTGGCTACACGCTTTCCCCAACGTTGGAAGTTTTGAAAGATCACCGAGACGATTTCTCGGTAATCTCCGGGCTTGGACATCCGGCTTCTAAAGGCGGACACAGCGGGGCTGATACCTGGTTGACTGGGGCGGATCTCCAGGCGGTGCCAGGCAGTGATTATGCCAACTCTATCTCAGCCGATCAGGTCGCCGCCGAACTGCATGGCAAGAAGACTCGTTTTTCGTCGTTGCAGCTTTCGGACAACTCGGGAACGGGCTCGGCCGGCCACAGTCATACGCTTTCGTTCGACAGAAGCGGGACACCGGTTCCAGCAGAGAACTCGCCGCGGCGGTTGTTTGATCGACTCTTTGTTCCCGAAAGCTCGGCCGACCGGCAAGCAACGTTGAAGAGGTATGCCGTTAAAAAGTCGGTTCTCGACAGCGTGCTTGGAGAAGCGAAGTCGTTGCGCGCCAGGCTGGGGCAGACGGATCAAAAGAAGCTCGACCAGTACCTGTCGTCAGTTCGAGCAACCGAAGAGCGCGTCCGGCGACTGGAAGACTGGGTTGATGTCCCGAAGCCGGAAGTTCCCGAGAACGACCTGCAGCTTTCCATGCAGTCACACAACGCTCACGATCGTCCGATGTGGATCGACGTGATGCTGGAGCTTTCGTACCTGACATTTCTGACGGACACGACTCGCGTCATTTCGTTCGAGTGGTCGCGTGAAGCGGGTGGCTATGGCGGCGGCGGTGAGAATCACCACGAACTGTCACATCATGGTGGCGACGCGGGAATGCTGAAGGGACTCGGTAAGATCGATCGTTTCCATCTGGAACGACTCGGCCGTTTCATGGAGTTTCTCAAAGCGACCGACGACGGCGATGGAAATATGCTCGACCATACACTCATCATGTTCGGCTCGGGCATGAACAGCGGCGACGGCGGCGGGCATTCTCCCAAAGACTTGCCGTTGATCACCGCGGGTGGACGAGGCCTCGGACTGAAGCAGGGACAGCATCTTGTTTTTGACAAGGACAACCATCCGCCGCTGTCGAATTTACTTTTGACATACATTCAGAAGATGGGCATCGAGACGAACGAGTTTCGAGATGCCACGAGCACGTTGAACGGACTTGCCTAAGATAACGTATCGAGAACAACTTCCCGATTCTAACCACAGAG
>CALDJX010000605.1 GCA_937899075.1 uncultured Planctomyces sp.
TGCAACGATTCTCACGACGTCGACAGCCGAGCCGACATCTACAGCCTGGGAGCCACCCTGTTCAAAATGCTCACCGGCACGGCACCGTACGCAACATCTGAGAATCGCTCTCCGCTTTCACGCATCAGAGCCCTCGCGACTGACGACCCGCCGAGGCTTGCCGATTGTCTTCCGGATGCTGACCGCGAGTTCTGCTCCGTCGTCGATCGCATGCTTTCTCGAAATCCCGAAGATCGATTCGTAACGCCCGGCGACGTCGCCGAATCTCTGCAGCCATTCACCGTTGGTCACGACCTGAAACAAGCGGTTCTCGTTGCGGCAGACGCTCCAGAACCTGCAGCCCTGAGACCTGTCCATCATCCGAGACAGGCGCAACCTGCTCGCCCGGAAGTCGCGGCGACCACGGATAACAATCCCAAACCGCCTTCGCGAATCCTGACGACGGCGAAGTATCTGATCCCGATTGTGCTGCTGGCGGCCGCTGCGTTTATCTTTCGACTCGAAACTGACAAAGGCGAAATCATCGTTGAGTGCAACGTCCCAAACGTAGAAGTTCAGCTTCTTCGAGACGGTCGTATTCATGAAGAACTCTCGCTGAAACAGGGGACGACATCGGTATCAGTCTTCTCCGGGAAGTATGAGATAAAGATTCCGGGTAAGGCCGATTCCGTCGAAATTTCAGCGAACCGATTTACGATCAGCCGGGGCTCGAAGCTCGTCGCCCAGATTCGTTACGCCGCTACTAAAGAACTGGGCACCGCTACAGAACAGGTTGTCAGCGTGGTCCCGATGACGACCGAGCAGAAAGTCGAGCCAACCTACAGCGGCAAGACATTTTCCCAGTGGAGAACTCAGCTCGCCGACCGCGACCCAAGTCAATTTGAACCAGCAATGGAAGCGATCGGAATTCTTGGCGTGGATGCCAAGGCTGACGAAGCAGGGCGGCTGATTTTCGAAACAGTCAAGTCGCTCTTCCGGCAGTCGTCGAAGCTGGAACCACGTTCATTCCCCAATCCTTCGGGAACCGCAGAAGACGCCACGCGATACCTCGCGGTGCAGGCGTATCGTCCACTGCTCGACGATCCTGCCGGTGTCGAGTTATTACGAGAGTTTCTGACCGAAGGCGATACCGCTGCTCGACGCTTCGCTCTCTGCGTGCTGGACTGTCGCGAGGTGAAACCGAGCAGCGATGCTCCAGGATACGCCGCCGCACAACGAGCACTCCGTAACCTGGTGCCGGCACTGATCGCCGCATCGTTCGACGAAGACGTAACGGTTCGGACGAGAGCCATCAGCGAAACTCAGAGTTTCGAAAACAATCATCCCGAAGTCATTGGCCGTTACGTCGAGTTGATTGGTTCCGACGACTTTGGAGTCGTCTACGACCTTTCCGGAATTCTGTTCGATCTTGCACCAGAACACCGAAAGTTGATTGGCGAACGTCACCTGAAGTTTTACGTCGACAACATTGATGGCTTCCGGGAACGACGGTCCCAGGGCGAACGAAATGCGACCATCGGAAACTATTACGCCAGTGCGATGGATCTACTTTTCGCGGCCATCGAATCTGGCGTGAAGTCCGACCAGATCACTGACGCCCTGTTCGAATACCTGAACGATCCACAAGCCGACGTGAGCGACCGAGCCCAAGCTTCATACCTGCTGGCGGTCCATACCGGTGAGGCCGCTCAAGTGGTGCCGGTGCTTGTCGATCTGCTTCGGAACGACACTCCACTCCTTGACAAAGCATGCAGCATCGCCGGACACCGTTTCAGTAACGATTTCGGCCCGCCAACACTGCACTACCTGACCTTTCGAGCGGCCATCTTCGACATTCTGGGGCACATCGGCTCTGCCGCAAAGATCGCAGTTCCTGAAATCAACTCATTCCTCAACCCTAATCCCACTCTCAAAAACAGGATTATAAAGGTTACTCTCAGCGACCACGAAGCATTGGCCACGGGAATCCAGGCCCTGTCCAGGATCGGCCTGACAGCAGAAGCCATCGCAGCCATCGAGAGATTCCACAACTGGCCAGTCACGAGGTCTCAGTTCCCTGATCTGGCACCGCTGGCTGCTGAAATACTTCGCAGCATTCCGAAAGAAGAACTCGAACGCCTACGCGGGGAAGATCCTGATAAGTCACCGCTTGGCCAATAGTCCGTCCACGACGGGCCCCGGCTCGGTCGCTAACACCGAAGACGGGCGTCGAGTCTCACGGACTTAGGAACGTGTCGAGAAGAACTTCCCGAAAATCGATTCATAGTGAGTCGTAGGCTGCAACAAGCTCCGCGCAGTTCCGGCATTTCAGAATAGTCGTGCTGCCGGAACTGCGCGGAGCTTGTTCCAGCCTACTGGTCGAAATCGGGAAGTTATTTTGGACTCGTTCCTTACCTCAGCTTGATCCGAATTCCTTCATCTGCCTGATCGTCAAACTGGCCGACTTCGTCCGTACCATTAATCCCCACCGAATAAACCACGATGTCCTCTTCAGCGACGCGGACGACCAGCGGTTCACCAGAGAATGGATCGAGTCGCGTGTCTTCAGCACCAGACAATTCGCTCAGCAATGGCTGATCCGGAATCCCGTCTGGAAATTGATTCTGAAGAGCGTTCAACAAGCGAACACAGCGAACACGAGCCACCCCTCGATCATGTGCGTGCCGTATTTGAAGAAGGGCGGATAACGACATTTTCGTCAGCATCCCAACTTTTCTATCCGCCAGAAGTTCCAACTCGCCCGCGATTGAGTAGCGAGGTCTGGCAGCCCAATCGTCCATCTGGCCGATCAACTCCAGATAGTCACAGGCGTCGATTTTGAACTTCCAGATCAACATTGATCCGAGCGTTCCGCCGAAAATTTCCGACCGAAATGCCGCGAGTCCGTAAATCCGCTCCGAAGCCAGTGCATGCCTGAAACTTTCCACAGATTCACACTCGGCAAGTCCCTGATCGATCTGCACTCGCTGCTCGTCGGTCAGTGACGCTCGTTCAAGTATTGCGGTAATCACTTCAAGACTCACCGAACGACAAGCGAGACTGACCAAATATCCGAGCACCATCGGTTGATGCCCCGCGATGCGTGAGAACTTCAGCATCTGCAGACCAAGTTGCAACGCCTCGTCAAAGTTGCCATGAGCCATCAGTAGACCGGCTCGCGCTGAGCAATGACGCATGATTGACCTTGCTTCACTCACCTCGTCCAGATGAATGCGGAGCGACTCCGACGGCTGTTCGCCAATTCGCCAGTCAGATTGAAAGCCCGAGCAACTGGCAGCTTTCTCGTAGAGTTCGAACGCTTCGGCGTGCTCTTCGAAAGCTTTCTCCAGCATTTCGATTTGCTCGTCAGTTGGACGAAACGTCTGAAATTCTTCGGCCTCCTGATAGTCACGAAGCAGTTTGTCGAGTGCCTCGGTGTGAGGCTTGGCTCGCCGGATCCACGTTTGAGCATTGTCGTCATCAGCGAGACGTTCAGCCTGAAGTTCATCCAGCGTGAGTGCTGCACCCTGCTCTCGCAGTTTCGCCAGTCGAGATTCAAGCTGTGTGGAAGCTCGCCAACTTTGAACCGCGTTGAATCCCAGAGCCAGAGCGAACAGCAGCCCCAGACCGATCAGGAATTTCTTCCGGATTCCTCTCTTCTGCCGGACGGGATGGTCGTCAACTTTCGAGGGCACCGGTTCTGGTTGATTTGCTTCACTCATGAGGTTGTTCCTGCTGAATTAGAGTCACAAAGAATTCAAACCGACTTCTGGCTCCGATCTTCCTGTCTGCTGACTCTACAGCATTGACCATTGCAGAACGGGCGAGATCGTCACGCAACGTCAACAACAAAAAACAGCTCACCGCAATTCAATGCGGTGAGCTGTTTGGGTTCGAATCGGAATTCCCGGGCGAAGCTCGTTAGTCTCGGAAGACTTCGTGGCAGGTTTCGCATTTTTTTTCGGCAGCTTCAAATATCGACTTCGCCTTATCGCCGTCGCCGGCTTTGATGGCGACGTTCAGGCCGCTCATTGCCTGGTGATACTCTTTCGACCATGTCGTCCATTGTGGAAGTTTGGCCTTGTCTTTGACTTCGTGAGTGTCAGCTTCCATCGCCAGACCCAGCACGACCAGAATTGCTGCGTTCTCTGAGTAGGTCTCCAGACGCCGAGGCCGTTTCAGAACTCGGCGAAGTTTTCCGCCTTGGAATTCGAACTCTTCCATCATCCGGTGCATGTTGACGAGCTTGTTCCACGGGTGGTCCTTCTCGCCCTTCGCACCTTTTCCAGCGAGAGCTTCGTTTACGGTCTCCAGTGCGGCCGTCGCATCGGCAAGCTTTTTCGTTTTGCTGAGAACAATCGCAGCGTCACGAAGTCCCGTAGCGTTGATGCCGGTTGCTTCTCCCTCTTTATGCTCGACCAAAGCCTGAGCCAGACACGCGATGACACCGCCATCTTTGGCAATCGTTTTTGCTTCCATCGCTCGGCCAAAGCTCGCGTCATCGGCAACGGCCTTGCCAAGATCTTCGGCTTTTGTTTTTGCGGCAGCGGCGAGTTCTTTGGCACCAACAGCTTCGGAAACGTCGACCGGAGCGGCGGCAATACTAACCGACACGACAGAAGCGGCGACGGCAAACAGAGTCAGGCAAACGAGAACGCGTTTCATCGATGTATCTCCAGGAAAAATTGAGTTTGTCTCAGGTGTTGTCTTTGTAATTCAGCAACGCCCACACATTGAACGGCGATTCTTGCGAGAGTCGCGGGGCCACGTCAAACGACAACGGCGGCGGTACCAGCCCATAGATCGACATCGACTTGTGTGACTAAACAAGCTGACCCAGTCCCAC
>CALDJX010000606.1 GCA_937899075.1 uncultured Planctomyces sp.
GCGCGAATCGCTGCCAGTTCCAGCGTTTGACGATCCTGTGGTATTCGCGGAGCCACGTTGGTGACTGGTGTTGAACCCGGCGCCACCAGAGTTCCCTGATGAGCACCGGGTAGAAAATCACTGGCATAGACCTGCGTGCCCGCGTAAGTCTGGCGCGGCGCGATCACCACAAAACCGGGCAGATTCCGATTCATCGTTCCTAACCCGTAACTCACCCACGCACCAAGGCTTGGTCGCGAGAACGTGAACGATCCTGTGTGCATGCCAAGCGTCGCGTTGTAGTGATTCGAATGCGACGTATGCATCGATCGAATCATGGCAATGTCATCAACGCACGTCGCGATTTGGGGAAACAGAGTGCTGACTTCCGTTCCGCATTCTCCGTGTGGTGCGAATTCCCACTGTGGACGTTTCAGGTAAATGCGTTCGTAGCCTGGTCGGTCCTTGATCTCAGGGTGGTCAGCATTGATCTCTTTTCCGTGGTCACGCGTGAGTGCCGGCTTGGGATCCAGGGTGTCCACGTGCGAGACGCCGCCGGTCATAAACAGGAAGATCACGCGTTTGGCTTTGGCTGGGAAATGTGGCTGACGTTCTGCCAGTGGGTCGTTCGAGTCAGCCAGTAACTGCTGCACGATGCCTGGCATAAGCATCGACCCCGCCACGCTGGACGTGAGAAAAGCACGGCGATCAGGTGTGAATGTCGTTTTCATTCGACTCAGTCCAGATGAAGAAACTCGTTGGCCGAAAGTAGAACTCGTGACCACGCCGACCACTTCTCGTCGATGCTGCCGGGATACTGCTCAATGAAGATCGCTCCGTGCTCGACTTCGGCTGGCGTCGCCTGGCGTTGGTACAACAGGCGAAAGGCAAGCTGGATCCGAGCGCGATCATTGGGAACGTCGGTCGCAACAAGTCGTCTGGCGAAGCCGGCTGCCTGCTCATGCACGAAGGGAGCGTTCATGAAATACAAGGCTTGAGTTGGCACCGTCGTCCGTTGCCGCACGGCGGTGCTGGCATTCGGGTCCGCTCCATCGAACAGAGCCAGATAGGGATCTCTCTGCTGTCGCTGGACCATCAGGAACACGCTGCGTCTGTTAGTCGTGTAAACAGCGGAGAAGGGATTGTGCTGTGTGAAATTCCAGGTTGCCTCGGCCGGAAACGGATGAGCCTTTGCCGACGACGTATCCAGACTGCCGCCGGCCGCCAGCAGGGTGTCACGTATCTCTTCGGCGTTTAGTCGACGTCTCGCGAATCGCGACAGGTATCGGTTGTCAGCATCGTCTGTCGCTGAAGAGTCGGAGACCTGACTACTGCGCTGATACGCGTCCGTCTGCATGATCAGCCGATGCATAGCCTTCACGCTGTATCCACTCTCGCGAAAGGCGGCGGCCAGCCAGTCGAGCAGTTCCGGATGCGACGGTCGCTCCCCGCGAGCACCAAAGTCGTTCGGCGTTGAGACCAGACCTCGGCCAGAATGCCACTGCCAGATGCGGTTGACCATGACCCGCGCGGATAGAGGATGACTGGCGATCCAGTCGCCAAGTTGCCGGCGTCCGCTGCCGGCATCGCTTGGAACGGGTTCACCACCAAAGATCGAAAGCCATCGTCGTGGGACTGCGTCGCCAGGCTGTTCCGGATCGCCGCGTTGATGCAGGCGAGCATCCGCGACGCTGCCTTCCACCACCGCGTAGGCCACAGGAATCGAAGGCTGCGGCTCGACAAAGATGTCCGGCAAATTCGTCAGCATGCCGAGTTCGACCAATGCCGGACCGGCCTTCTCAGCAGCGATCTGTTCCAGCCGAAAGGCAATGCCGTCACCGCCCGCCGGATGAGCATCTGCAACTTGGCCCTTAACTGTCACGACCATGTCATCAGGACAAACCCACGCAACGGCGACGTTTCGATTCACTCCTGGATGTACAAAGAACGAACGCGGCGGCAGTGTCGTCCAGACTTTGATCGGCTCGGTCGAACGATTCACCAGCACGGACGGGGTATCGCCGAGGCTCCAGGCATTCAGATCGCTGCGTTCCGCAACGACGTCTTTCTTCTCTGTCAGAAACGCCGGGCCATCGGTGACATCCAGAAAACTCCATGACGATCCGTCATCGGCAGTGCGTGGATTGCCATCGGTCAGACTGGAGACGAAGTCAGCCACACTCCATTTTCGCTTCGTCTCACCAGTCTCGGTGATCTCGAATTCAACCAGAGTTGTGTCGGCACCATGACTGGCGTTCGGCAACACGGTCACCTGAAGAATCTCACCCTTCTTCAATGGCAATTGATCAATCGCGACGCTCTTCGAATCGGCGAATGAAACCGAGGCTCCTTCGTCGACCTTGGATTTAGCCAGCAATCGCGAAGACTTGGCCGCCAGCTCCTTGATAGTCGCCCGCACTGAAACGCTGGATTCGTCACGGCGTTTCTTTTCGGCAACGGCTTTTTCGTTGCGCTGACGCCATGCGGTTGTTCGTGAATCGATCTCGGCCTGAGTCAGCAGCGGCACAAGGTCACGTGGCTGTCCTTTGGGCTCGCAGCCGGGAAACGCGAAACGCGTGCTGCTGAAGATGCCGTACAGAGCGTAATAATCCTCGGCAGTCAGTGGGTCGTATTTGTGATCGTGACACCGAGCACAACCGATGCTCAGGCCCAGGAAGTTCTTCCCAACGTTATCAATCACATCCTCGTGCATCAGATGGATGTCTTTATCAATGTCGTGTCCGAATCGCCTGGCAATCGCGAGATAGCCGGTCGCAATAATTCCTTCACCGTCTGCAATCGTCTTGCCGTCCGTTTGAAGAAGATCGCCGGCAAGCTGCATTCGAACAAACTGGTCGAAAGGCAGATCCCGGTTGAACGAATCGATCACCCAGTTGCGATATCGCCAGGCGTGAGGCAGAGGCCGATCGGTGTTCTCGCCAGCGGTGTCCGCGTATCGAACAACATCCAGCCAGTGGCGTCCCCACTTCACACCGTATTGAGGCGACTCAAGCAGTCGGTCGATCACCTTTGCAAACGCAGCGTCGGATTCGTCCGACACAAAACGGTCCACATCTTCCGGAGTCGGCGGTAGCCCGGTCAGGTCGTAAGTCGCTCGTCGAATCAACGTGCGACGATCGGCTGGTGAAGACTGAACCAGCGAGCGTTCCTTCAACTGAGCATTAACGAACCGGTCAATTTTCCGCGGTGTCACCGGTTCGGTCAGCTTCGACAACGATTGAAACGCCCACCATGACCGGGCCTGCTCACTGCTCATTCCGCCGTGACGGACTGCCTCGATTCGCGGGTCGTTTGCACCACGCTTCACCCATTTGGTGAGAATGGCAATTTCCGCATCGCTCAATTTGCCACCGGCTTCTTTAGGCGGCATCTCCAGGCCGTCGTAGTTGATGGCCTGAACCAGAAGACTCGACTCCGGCTGACCGGGGATGATCGCGGGACCGCTTTCACCTCCGCGTTGCCAACCCGCTCGACTGTCCAGAGCCAGGCTGCCGTTTGTCTTCGTCCCGCTGTGACACTTGTAGCAACGCTGTACCAGCAGCGGCCGGACCTGCTTCTCGAAGAACGTGTCGTCGGCTGCGACGAGCGTCCGTTGAGTCAGCAGCGAGCACAGAGTCATTGCACACAGAACTATGCAAGCATCGAAGATTCGCGAAAAACTCATACTACCGTTTCCCAAAACGTTGCATCGCCCAGTTCTTGAACACGCCCTGAGCTTCGCCACCTTCACCAGGGAAGCCTCCGTGCTGGACCATCCAGATCATGACGATGCCTTGAGACGGGCGGATCTCCATGTTGGTTGCGTGGGCTCCGCCGTGGCCGAACCAGTCAGCACCAACGGCCAGACCAAGACCGTAACTGTTGGGAATCGATTCCGGGGTCTGTCGCGTGGTCAATTCCTTGAACGCCGCTTCGCTGAGGTAACGCTTGCCGTTCAACTCGCCGCCGTTCAATAGCATCTGGCGGAACAGAGCCGTGTCACTGGCGGTTGAGAACAGCCCACCAGCCGGCATCGGGAACCGCTTGCTGCGATCATTGAGCGGGCAGAGCAGTTGGCTGAACGGAAACTCGACGAGACCGTCTTTCGTCGAGTTCGGGCGGTACGACTTCGCCAAACGTGCGATCTGATTTTCGTTTGGCCAGAAGGTCGTGTCTTTCATGCCGAGCGGATTGAACAATCGCTCGTCCATAAAGTCCTCATACTTCTTGCCCGTGACAACTTCGATAATCCGAGCCGCCGTGTTGATGCCCGCATTTGAATACTGGTAGTGAGTTCCCGGTTCGGTCTGCAGCGGCGTCTTCGCGTAGCTTTTGACCGCGTCCACGAGCGGCAATGCATCAAGCGTCGGTTGTTCAACATCCGACCGGAACGGCAGACCGCTGACATGGCTGAGCACTTCGCGGATGGTGATGGGGTGTGACGGCTTCTTCAGTTTGACTTTGTCGCCGTCCTTTCCCGCAACAACCATCTGCCCGTGAAATTCCGGCAGGTGTTTCTCGACGGGGTCGTTGAGCGAGATCTTTCCCTCATCAACAAGCATCATCACAGCCGCGGCGGTGATTCCCTTCGACTGCGACGCGATCCAGAAGACCGAATCTGCCTTCATCGGTTTGCCGGCTTCGATGTCCGCAAACCCGACAGTCTCGACAGACACGACCTTGTCCTTGTCGGCCACCAGCGCGACTGCACCTGCAAGTTCGTGCTTATCGACAAACGGCTTCAGGAGTACCGCCGAAGACGTCGGAGTGCCAGCAGCAAGTGGAGCCGCGAGCAACAGGCTGGCGAAGATCGCCAGGAATACGTTGGACAGTTTCATGGAGTGTTTCTTTCCTGGTTGTTCGGGAAAGTGATTTGGTGCATCAGCAGGTCACCGTTTTATGGAGACGATCACACATCCGCGAGTCGTTCTGTTGAGTCGCCGAATTGTTCAAGCCGGATTCCCAGTTTGTCCAGAAGTGATAGATACAGACTGCACATCTTGCGATTCGGCTTGCCGAGGTAGTCGAGGATTCGGCCCGTCTTAATCTGACCGCCGCCGCTGCCGAGCATCACGACCGGCAACTGATCGTTGTTGTGATTCCAGGTCATCATGCTGGAGAGATAAAGAATCATCGAATTATCCAGCAGCGTGCGGTCGCCTTCCTGCACCTGGTCCAGTTTGCCGGCGATGTAGGCCAGCTGCTCGGTGAAGAACTGATTGACCTTCAGCCAGTCACCGTTGTTGCTGTGCGAGAGCAGGTGGTGAATCATGTAATCGATGCCCTGCGTCGGACCGCGATCGGACGTCAGATTCGGAAACCGCAACGATGAATGATCGTTGTTGAGTTTCAACGTGCAGACGCGAGTCGTGTCGGTGCGAAATGCCAGGACGAGGATGTCGCACATCAGCCGCATGTGCTTGTCAATGTCCTGCGGAATGCCGTCGGCCGGACGCGCGATGTCGGGCTTGTCGAGTTTGGGACGCCAGCCCTGCAGGCGTCGTGCTTTGCCGGCGTTCTCGATGCGTCGTTCTACTTCACGAACAGATTCGAGGTACTCTTCGAGACGCTGTTTGTCTGAGAGACTGATGCGGTTTCGCAAACCAGCGGCTTCTGCCAGCACTGCATCCAGCACACTGGAATCGGACGGACGGACCTCGTCGCGGAACAGTCGATCGAAAGCGAGCGCAGGATACAGTTCGAGCGGAGTCGGCGTTGTGGCCGAGCTCCACGAAATATGGGAGCTGTAGATCATCGAATAGTTCTTGTGCAGCGCGGCGATCGAGTGTTCGCAACCCAGGACAAGACTGTCGACCTTCGTCTCATTAGCGAAACGCCGTGCCACCACCTGATCCATGCTGATGCCCGAACGGATCTCGCCTCCGTTCGCCAGGTGGGCTCCCGTCAGCAGATTGCCAGTCTGGCAACTGTGGATGCCACCGATGCGAGCTTCCTCGTTGTACAGCCCGCGCAGAAACAGCAGCTTTTCGCGATAAGGCATCAAGGGCTGAAGCACTTTGCCCAGCTCCATGCTTTTGCCTTCGCCTTTGGCCCACCATTCCGCGCTGTGGAATCCGTTACCGGCAAACAGGCAGGCCATGCGAACGGGAGGCTGTGAGGAATCCGTCTGTGTGGTGTCGTCTCCCCACACTGTCATCGATTCCAGCCACGGCAACGCCATCGAAACGCCCACGCCGCGAAGGAATTGTCGGCGGTGTATTGAATTGCTGGTCATGGCTGTTATCCCAATAGAATTGGTATGGTACTTCGACTTGGTCCAGATGTAGCCACGCTCGCCAGAGCGTGGGCCGTCACGACCCTCAGACCCTCCACGGTCTGGCGACCGTGGCTACTTGATCAACGCATCATTGTTCCGCGTAATCACTGCCACGAATCATTTGAAACTGT
>CALDJX010000607.1 GCA_937899075.1 uncultured Planctomyces sp.
GGTTCAGCGCCCAGACTTCCTGCGGCACGGCGAGGACCAGCAGTTCGCGATCGTCGCTCTTAATGAGCTTCGGTGTGCCATAGGCAAGTTCGAGCAGGTCGGCTTCTGTCTTCCAGATTTCTTTTCCGGTCTTCCTGTCGAGTGCGATGACCGATCGACTTTCCTCGGAAGCATTCACGATGACCGAGTCGCCATGCACAATCAGGCTGGCTGCCGAGCCCCAGCGGCGATTGCTCGAACTTGTCCCGACGCTGACATTCCATTGTTCTTTTCCGTCGAGGTCGTAGGCGTAGACTCCGGATTTTCCGAAGAAGGCATAGACGCGTTCGCCGTCCGTGACCGGCGTCCCGCTGGCATAGCCGTGCTCAGTGATGAATCCCTGATAGCGATCTTCGCTGGCGCTATTCTTAACTCCCTGAGTCCACAGAATCTCGCCGGACGGTCTGTCGACGCAGACGAGGTGTCGTGCCAGTTTTGTGTCGTCACCGCCTGGTGCCTCGCCGTAGCCCGAGTAGCACGTCACGAAGACTCGATCGCCCAGAACAATCGGTGACGACGATCCTTGGCCCGGCAGGTCAGCTTTCCATTTGACATTTTTCGCCGCATCCCATTCCGCAGGGATGGGGCCTTCAGTGCTGATTCCGTCGCCGTTTGGCCCTCGAAACTGAGGCCAGTCTCCTGCGCCAGCAGAAGTCACACACAACGCCAGAAGCGTCAGAAAAGCGGCCGATTGTTGAAATCGAAGTGTCACTGGTCGTCTCCGGAAGGCGGTTGATTTTTAATGGACGAGCTGTCCCGTTACGCGACGGCGAGGCATGCCGATCATGCTTTGGGATCCGAAATGGGCCTCGATTGTTCACCGTCGAATCGAATATTTCTGCCAACGGGCTGCTATGCCGTATTCACGTCGCAATGGTTACTCGAATCGCGATAACGGGCAACGGAGCTGAACTCTCGTCGGCACTCCTGATTTCTCATTACGCAGGCCAGAGACGAAACGCGGTTGCCGAATTCGCGGCTGATCACTCTCTGAGTCAGAGCGTTGACTCGCGGACCGGTCGAATCTCCTTCAGACTGCCGCTTCACACACACCGGCAAACATCATTCAGTCATCGCGAGTTTCACAATGAGCACAAAGATCACCTGGCTGGGACACGGAACGTTTTCCATCGAAACCGGCGGAAAGACAGTCATCATCGACCCGTTCTTCACAGGCAATCCAGCAGCCTCGACGACGGCCGCTGAAGTGTCGCCGGACGCTCTGATCATCTCGCACGGGCACGGAGACCACGTTGGCGATGCTGTCGAAATCGCAAAACGCACCGGCTGCCTGGTCGTGGCCAATCATGAGATCATCGAATGGCTCATGAAACAGGGCGTCAAGAATGTGCACGCTCAGCACATCGGCGGTTCGCACAAGCACAACTTCGGAACCGTCAAACTGACGATCGCCCATCACGGTTCGTCATTGCCCGACGGATCGAACGGCGGGAACCCGTGCGGCATCATTCTGAAAACCGACGACGGAACGATCTACCACGCCTGCGACACAGGCCTGTTTTACGACATGAAGCTGATCGGCGAAGAAGGCATCGACATCGCGATCCTGCCGATCGGTGACAACTTCACGATGGGCCCCGAAGACGCGCTGCGAGCCGTGAAGCTGATCGAGCCAAAGCGAGTCATTCCTGACCATTTCGGAACGTGGCCATTGATTGATCAGGACGTCGCCGCCTGGGCGAAAAGCGTCCGCAGCGAGACATCGACAGAACCCGTCGTCCTCGAAGCCGGACAGTCTGTTGAGTTGTAGCCGAACCTGAAAATTCGGTTTCGGACGCTGGCGGCCCGTCAAATTCGCATCAAGCAGATCACCGAATTTTTACCGGCGGCTTCTGGCCCTTCGGAATCAGCGATGTGTACTTGCGGTCGGCCATTCGCTGTTTCCAGTCGGCTTTGGCATCTTGAACGAGGCCTGGTTTCTCGAAGAGGTCCAACGCGGTGATTGCCATTGCCTTGGCGGCGTACTCGATGCCCTTCTCGCCGATGGTTGATCCGATGCAGGCGACGTTCTGCCAGCTATGACCCGGACTTTCGGCGGCCATGCAGGTCGTTCTGAATCCGCCGGTCGGGACGTACCACGAAATGTCGCCGACGTCCGTCGAGCCTTTACTGGGCTGTTGAGACTCTTCGAGTGATTTAATTTCACCGTCGATTGCCAAAGGGAACGTTGTGTCGAATTCTTCGATCAAAGGCTGCTGAATTCGCCGAGCGAACTCCCGCTCGTTCTCGGTGAATTCAGGCGGGCCGATTCGAGTCAGGTTTTCAAAGAGCAGTTCGGACAACGGCGTGTTGTTAATCAACTCGTGGCAGTCAGTGTCGATGTGAACGCTCAGTTCTGTCCGCGTCATCTTTGCCGCTCCCTCGGCGATGTCGTGCACCCACTTGAAGTAGTACTCGACGTCTTCATGTTTGTCGGCGCGGACGAAGTACCAGACCGTTGCCACAGACGGGACGACATTCGGAGCACCGCCGCCGTTGGTAATCACGTAATGCAGCCTCGCGTCTTCCTTCGTGTGTTCACGCATGAAGTTGACGCCGACGTTCATCAGCTCGACGGCGTCGAGTGCGCTGCGACCCTTTTCCGGACTTACCGCAGCGTGAGCGGACACTCCGTTGAAAGTAAACTTTGCAGAAACCAGAGCCTTGGAACTGCCAGCCCATACGTTGGTTTTCGCGGAAGGGTGCCAGTGCAGGCAGACATCGAGATCATCGAACTGCCCATCGAGCAGCATGTAAACTTTTCCGATGGCCGTTTCTTCGGCAGGTGTTCCGTACAGCCGAATCGTCCCCGGCAGTTTGTGTTTTTCCATCGACGCTTTGACGGCTAAAGCGGCACCCAATGCTCCGGTGCCAAGCCCGCTGTGTCCGCAGGCGTGGCCGGCAGCACCGTCTTTCAAAGGCTCACGTTCTGGTTGCACTTTCTGAGACATGCCTGGCAGAGCGTCGTATTCGGCAAGGATCCCAATGATCGGTTTTCCCGAGCCGTAACTGGCAACAAACGCAGTCGGCATGTCGGCGACACCAGACTGAACTTCAAAGCCGTTCTGTTTGAGCTTTGAAGTGAGCAGACTCGCGGACTGGTGTTCCTGAAGTCCGACTTCGGCGAACTTCCAAATCGCCTGATTGACCGACTTCAACTCGTCACTGCGCGATTCAACATCCGCAATCGCTGTCTGCTGACTCGGGCGTAAAGCATCTTCGCAACGAGCCTGCGAAGAGTTGACGAAAATCGAAAAAGCCGCAATCAGAGTAAGGAACGATCTCACAGGACTCTCCTTTTGGGGGCGTACTTTCAGGCCAGAACACGAACCGCCTGGGAACACTGATATCCACTGATTCATGATCAACGAATCATTAGTGTTTATCAGTGTTCCAGAATCTTTCGAAGAGAAAACGTCGAATGCTAAGGCGTCGTCCATGTCGCCAACGGAAGCACTTTCCAAAGCACGACGGCCACAGGTCCGGCGTAGAGGACACTGTCGAGCAGGTCGAGCAAGCCGCCGAAGCCCGGCAATAGAACGGCCGAGTCCTTCTTGCCGACGTCTCGTTTGATCAGGGATTCAGCGAGGTCTCCGACAAGGCCGACGACTCCGATGATCGCGCCGTAAACCAGAGACCAGACAATACTGCACGGAACGCCGTCGTCGAAAAAGTAGCCCGGTGCGAAATGCAGCCACGCGGTGACGGCGATGCTCGAACCAAGCAAGGCTCCGAAAGCTCCCATCCAGGTTTTGCCTGGGCTGAGAGTCGGGACAAGTTTCTTCTTGCCGAACAGTCGGCCGAGAGTGTACCCACCGATGTCTCCGCACTTGGCTCCGATGACCAGCGAAGCCAGCACCAGATATCCCGCCTGCACTCCGGCGACCCATCGAAGTTGAGCTGTCACGCTGAGCAGCACTCCAAGATAGGCGATCCCCAGAATATCGGCGCCGAGGGATTCCATCGTTGTGCCAGGCTCGCGATAGAGGATTGCTCCTCTTAGAAACGCGGCGAGAATCGAAAGGCCGAAGACCACCATCGCAAGCTCGGAGCCGCTTGAGTTGCTCCCCATCGCGATTCCGACAGCCGAAGAACCAAGGTGTGGCAACCAGGTCGCCGCGACGATGAGTGTCGAGCAGCAGCCGATCAACGGGAACGACGGGCTGAACGATCGAGTCTTCAGCAGGTCGGCGAACTCGTACGCCGCTCGCCAGACCAGTAACACAGACAGGCCGAACAGGTACGGAGCCGATTCGCCCGCTCGATGATCAAGGACGAAGATTCCAATCAGTGCCGGAATCAGGATAACCGAAATAAGAATTCGCCAGCCGAGCATGATCCATCAGCCTTTCAGTCCGCCGTAGCGTCGGTCTCGTGATGCGAACGCGTGAAAAGCTTCGATCAAATCCGCCCGACGAAACTCCGGCCAGAATTTCTCGGTGACCCACAGTTCGGCATAGCTGATCTGCCAGAGCAGATAATTGCTGATCCGCAACTCGCCCGCCGTTCGAATCAGCAGGTCCGGATCAGGCATTCCCGCCGTGTAGAGGTGGTCAGCGACCGTGTTTTCGTCGATTTCGTCGAGGTTCAAGTCGCCCGACTGAACTTTCCGCGCGATGGCCGTCGCCGCGTCTGTGATTTCGCTGCGGGATCCGTAGTTCAGCGCCAGGCACAATCTCATGCCTGAGTTCTGGCTGCTCATCTGAACGGTCTTGTCGATTTCTTTCAGCACGCCCTCGCTGAGCCCTTCGCGTCGACCGATCGTCGCAAACCGCAAACCTTCGCGCATGATGGTCGAGCGTTCTTCGATCAGAAACTGTTCGAGGAGATTCATCAGTCGGCGGAGTTCAGCTTCGGGACGCTTCCAGTTTTCGCTGCTCAAGCAGTAAAGCGTGAGCTGCTCCAGGCCGAGGTCGGCACCCGCTTCGACCATTGCGCGAACGCTTTTGACTCCGCGCCGGTGACCTTCGATTCGAGGCAGTCCGCGCCGTTGCGCCCATCGTCCATTGCCGTCCATAATGATGGCGACGTGGCGCGGGATGATCTCGGGAAGTTGCTCAGGCTGACTCATTGAGAACCGTCGGCGGCGACCGCAGAGCGGGCGCGAATGAGGAATGCAGGACGTCTGCAATGCTCGTCGCGCAGAACGCAAGTGTCAACGGTGCTGCCGCTGAGTGGCCTGCTTCGTCCGCCACTGCTGACCCGCCGCCCGTGAAGAGCACCGGTCAGAACCAACATTCAGTTGGACTGAAGCTCGGCGTACTTCGATTCCAGGTGGATCACTTCCTCGCGATAAGATGGTTCTTCATTTGGCGATTCGATCGCCACTCGAACGAAGTCTTCTTCGAATTCCAGCACCGTGACGACGATGTCGTTACCGATGACGATTGATTCGTTTTCGCGACGGGAAATGATTTGCATCGCTGAGCCTCGAGTTGAGAGAAAGACCCACGCAGAAAAAGGCGGTCGAATAAACCAGTGAGAGACAAAGAAATGAGCGTCTATCGAACCGGGTATACTCAGTGCGGCTGCTGGCAGCGACGCCTTAAACGTCAGAGTTGGCCGGTCATTGTAAAGATGGTCTTCATGACGGCAACTTGAAAAAAAACTTCTTTTTGAAGTCACAACCTGGCCGTCAACTTTGTTGACATTTGCGCCGTTCGAGTTCCCATCGAATCAAAGAGCGGGTCGATTAGCTGAAAGAAATACTGATTTCGATCAGTGTCGTCAGCCGCCCGCTCCACGTCATCTATCAGAGCATTTGCGAACGATTCTCCCACGTGATCCATCATCGTTTGAAGAAGTGCCAATGCATCGCCTGAATCAGTTGCGGATCACTGCAAGGCTCGCCATTCTTGAACCTTCGTGGCTTCAAAGGTTGCCACGAGGACGTGTTTCGTCATCCCACGCGTGAAATTTCCCGTCGTCTCAGCGAGCCTCTTCCCATGATGCAACGACCCTGGATGATTCGTCGGTTCTCGACTTGTGTGGCCATGCTGACTCTGCAATTGGCAGTGTTCGCAACCGCCGATTGCCTTGCCGCCAAACCGAAACTCCAACTCGATAAGGGCAACAACGTTGCTTACATCGGCAACACGCTGGCCGACCGAATGCAGCATCACGCGTGGCTCGAATCGTACATCCAGGCCCTGTTTCCCGAGCACGACCTCACGTTCCGGAACCTTGGCTACTCGGCGGACGAAGTGAAACGCCGGGACCGCGCCGACAGCTTCGGAAGTCCTGATCAATGGCTGACGAAAGTCCAGGCGGACACGGTGTTCTGCTTTTTCGGTCGCAACGAAGCACTCAGTGGCGACGCAGGTCTTGAAGGTTTCAAGAAAGATCTGGCCGAGATGCTCGATGGGATGCGCGAGCAGAAGTACAACGGCAAGTCCGCTCCAAACATCGTCGTCTTCTCACCGATCGCCCATGAAAACGTGGAGAGTCCGCATCTGCCGGACGGGTCGGCTCAGAACGTCAACCTCGAAAAATACACCGCAGCGATGCAGGCCGTCTGCGCCGACAAGGGCATTCAGTTTGTCGACATTTTCACCCCGACAAAAAGTCTGTTTGCGAATGCCGAAAAGCCGCTCACGATGAACGGCATCCACCTGCTCGATCACGGCAACAAGGCTCTGGCCGAAGTCATCGTCAGCAAGTTGTTCAACAAGGAAGCACCGGCGGACGTCGCGAAACTTCGCGAGGCAGTACTCGACAAAAACCTGTACTGGTTCAGCCGTTACCGGGTCGTGGATGAGTACAACGTTTTCGGTGGTCGATCCCGGCTGAACTGGGATGGTGTTTCCAACGCAGACGTCATGGGTCGCGAGATGGAAATCTTGGACGTGAAGACTGCCAATCGCGACAAACGAATCTGGGCGATCGCCAAAGGCGGCGACCTGGAAGTTAAAGACGACAACCTGCCGGGTGAAGTTGCAGTCGTCGCTAATCAGCAAAGCAAATTTCAGAAGGGCCTGGGAGAATATCTGGAAGGCACGGAAGCCATCTCAAAGATGACCATCCACAAGGGGATGCAGGTCAACCTGTTTGCGACCGAACAGGATTTTCCGCGACTCGTTAACCCGGTGCAGATGGCGGTCGACACGGACAGCCGGGTCTGGGTTTCCGTCTGGCCGTCCTATCCGCATTGGAATCCGGTCGAGCCACGCCGCGACGCACTGCTGATCTTCCCGGACGACGACCAGGACGGCAAAGCTGACGAGTGCATCGTGTTTGCTGATGAGCTGAACTCGGTGACCGGCTTTGAATTCTGGGGCGGCGGAGTGCTTGTCGCCGCGCCTCCGGAAATCTGGTTTCTCAAAGATACCGATGGAGACGACAAAGCGGACGTCAAACTTCGAGTGCTGCAGGGCGTGTCCAGCGCGGATACTCACCACTCTGCCAACGCGGTCAACATCGGCCCGGACGGCTGGATGTACTGGTCTCGCGGAATCTTTAACGTCGCCAACTTTGAGACGCCTACGACAACGTTCCGCTCGGGAGCGTCAGGGGTTCACCGTTTTAACCCGCGGACTTTCGAGTTCGAATTCCACTTCCCGATTGGTCCGAACCCGCACGGCGATGTCATCGACCAGTGGGGTTATCAGTTTGCCAGCGACGGGACCAGCGGCACGGGCTCGTACGTCAATATCGGCAAAGGAATTGGCAACAAGAAGTGGTACGAGAAACGTGTTCGCCCAGTGCCGGCGACGGGGTTGCTGTCCAGCGGCCATTTCCCGCCAGAACTCGAAGGCAATTTTCTGATCTGCAACGCGATCGGCGTGCTCGGCGTTTTGCAGCACGAAGTGAAGTACAACGGTGCCGACATCACCGCGGAAGAAGTCGAGCCGATCCTCATTTCGACCGATCCGAACTTCCGGCCGAGCGACATCGAAATCGGCGGCGACGGTGCACTGTACGTCGCCGATTGGCACAACGCTTTGATCGGCCACATGCAGCACAACATGCGAGACCCCAACCGTGACCACGAGCACGGTCGAATTTACCGAGTGACTTACGAAGGCCGCGATCTTGTTACGCCGGCAAAGATGAAGGGCAAACCCATCGCCGAGGTCTGCCGGAACTTCTTTTCGACGACCGACAGCACTCGATATCGAGCCCGCCTGGAACTTTCAGGTCGGGATCGCGACGAGATCGCTCGCGAGGTTGGCGGGTTCGCCGAAACGCTGAACCCAAAGAACGCGTCCGCCGACCGCGACGAAGCTCAGGCGCTGCTTGAGTGTCTGTGGGTCTTCGAGGAGCAGCGACTGCAGAACGTCGATCTCGTCGGCAAAGTCTTTCAGGCTGACGAGCCGCGCGTTCGTGCCGCAGCAGTCAGAACGCTTGGCCATTTCGGAGAAATCAATCCGAAAATCATTGGCTGGCAGCCGATTCTTGCAGCCGCTTCGCGAGACGCGTCAGCACTTGTGCGAGCCGAAGCATTGAAAGCGGCCGTCGCTTTCGAGGGACTATCTGCTGCCGAAGTTATCTTTGAAGTCGCTACGCGACCGACCGACCCGGAACTGGACACGGTCCTGGCATACGCAAAAGGAAAAATCAGCGCAGACGCTCTGGTTCGAGATGCCATCGCATCAGGAAAACCGCTTTCGAAAGCGGCAATGGCCTATTCGCTGTTGAATGCCAGCGTTACGGACCTGCTCAAACTTGAACGATCCGAAGCTGTCTATGAGGCAATCCTCAGTCGGCAGCTTGTTCCAGCATCCGCGCTGCGGGATTCGTTGAACGGGCTCGCTGGTTTTCGGAAAGTGAAGCCGCTGTCGCTCCTGCTGAAACTGATTGAAGGCCGCGACTCGGCTGGTCAGGTGGCAGGATTTGACGGGCTGCTTCAACTGCTCGTCGAACAGCCGTCCGCTGACCTGAAAAAATCGCGAGACCGCATCGAGAACCTCGCTCTGCAAGGCAAAGAAGCCGAGACGCGGCAACTTGGCTACGCAGCGTTGATCCAGACAGACGGCGTCGGCAACGGAGCACTGTTTACCGCTTCGAAGAGTAAAGAGAGTTTGCGAGACCTGCTGGCAGCTGTACCGTCGATCGCTGATGCGAAGTTGCGAGGCAGCCTCTATCCGGATGTTCGATCGCTGATGTTCGAACTGCCTCCGAACCTGGAAGCTGAGCACGGCGGCAGCGAACTGACGCAAAGCGGAGTCAAGGTTGACTACTTCTATCCAAGTGCCGCCAACGTCGCGGTGGAAACTCTCGCGAAGATGACTCCGCAGGTGACCGAAATTCGCCCCACGGTCGACTTCTGGGTGCCGAAGGGGAAATCCGCCGACAAATTCGCGTTGCAGTTCACCGGTTCAATCGCCATCCCGAAAGCCGGCCAGTACACATTCTTCATTGCGTCGGACGACGGCTCACGACTTTATCTCGACGGCAAGCTGGTGATTAACAACGACGGCCTGCACGGCATGTCAGAGAAAAACGCCACGGTCAACCTGACGGCGGGCTCGCACGATTTGATCGTCACCTACTTTGACAATGGCGGTGGCGACGGGCTGAAAGTTGCCTGGTCAGGTCCAAGCCTGAAGAAGCAGGCCATCGCGGCGGATCGTCTTTCAATCAGCGGCGGATCGGAAACGCTTCACGATGTCGCCATTCGATCGCTGGGATCGATCCCCGGTCACGAAGCCGAAAAGTTTGCCGACCTGTCGAGTCTCATTCGAGCCGGTCGCAACCGGACATCAGCCATCGACGGCCTAAGGACGATTCCTGAAGAGCACTGGCCCGACCAGGGACTGGGCGGTCTGGTCGATAATCTTGTCGGTTATCTGAGTGCGATGCCGGCTCGACTACGAACAAGTGGAGCCGCGTTGCACGCCATCGCTCTGACGCGTTCGCTGTCAAAAAGATTGCCGGAAGCTGCAGCGAAGTCGATCGAAGAACGACTTCAGAATCTCGACGTCCGAGTCATCGCCATCGGCACCGTCGTGGAACGAATGATTTACGACAAAGAGAAGATCGTCGTACAGGCCGGCAAGCCAGTCGAGTTCCGATTTACGAACTCAGACAACATGGAACACAACTTTGTGATTGTGCAGCCTGGTGCTCTTGCGGAAGTCGGCGAAGCCGCTGAGCGAACTGGTCGCGACCCGGACGCCAAGGCTCGTCACTACGTTCCCCATTCCAACAAGATTCTGCTGAGCAGCCAGAGTCTGGACAAAGGCAAGAGTCAGGCCATCGCCTTTGAGGCTCCAACAACGCCCGGCGTTTATCCGTATGTCTGTACCTATCCAGGGCACTGGCGGCGAATGTTCGGAGCACTCTACGTTGTCGCCGATCTGGAGCAGTACCAGGCCGATCCCGAAAAGTACCTCGCGGCCAATCCGCTCCCGTTCAAAGACGAACTTCTGAAGTACACCACGCGGAATACCGAATGGAAGTTCGAAGACCTGAACGGAGCCGTTGCGGAGATGATGCACGGCCGCTCGTTCGACACGGCGAAGAATCTGTTCAAGGTCGCGAACTGCGTGGCCTGTCACAAAATGAACGGTGAAGGACTGGAAGTCGGTCCGGACCTGACAAAGATTGATCCAAAGAAATTTTCGAAAGACCACATTCTGCTGTCGCTGATCGAACCTTCCAAAGAGATCGCCGAGAAGTACCAGTCGAACACGTTCATTCTCGATTCCGGAAAGATCGTGACCGGCATGGTTGTCGAAGAAACCGCCACTCAGGTCAGAGTGCTGATTGACCCGCTGGCCAAAGCCGCTCCGACCGTCATTGATAAAGAGTCAATTGACGAACGCGTGAAGTCTCCGCTGTCTATCATGCCGAAGGGGCTTTTGAGCAAACTGACTGAAGAGGAAATTCTTGACCTCGTCGCTTACATTTTTGCGAAGGGCGACAAGAAACACATGCTGTTTCACATGCACCATAATCATTGACCAAACGGTGCCGTCGTCGACGCAGGGTGCGTCTTGACGGACCGTTTGAAAACGAATCGGAAACTTGAGGTGCGTCGAGACGCACCCTACGGAGTATCACCATGAGAAAGTTGTTTGGATTTTTTGTATTGGCCCTCGGCCTGTCCGCCGCTGCCGGAAATGTCGCACGTGCGGAGAGCCTGGTTTATGAAGGCAAGGACGGACCCGGCAAAGGTAAGAAAGTCGTCCTGATCAGCGGCGATGAGGAATACCGCTCGGAAGAAGCTTTGCCGATGCTGGGGAAAATTCTCAGCCAGCGACACGGCTTTACCTGTACCGTGCTGTTTCCGATCGACCCGGAAAACGGATACATCGACCCCAACAATCAGAAGAACATTCCGGGATTGGACGCGCTGAACGATGCCGACCTGATGATCGTGGCGACTCGATTTCGCACACCTTCTGAAGAATCGATGAAACCGTTCGACGCGTACCTGGCCGCCGGCAAACCAGTCATCGGTCTACGAACGGCGACGCACGCCTTCCAGGGAAAGTGGAGCTTCTTCGGTCTGCAGATTCTCGGCGAGAAGTGGGTCGCCCATCACGGCGGTCACAAACGTGAAGGCTGCCGTGGAGTCATCGAAGAGGCCAACGCCGAACACCCGGTGCTTAACAGCGTCAAAGACGTGTTCGCGCCGTCGGACGTCTACACCGTCAGGAACCTGGATGAGAATAAGGCAACTGTTCTGCTTCGAGGAGCTGTTACTGCAACGCTCGACCCCGCTTCAAAAGCCATCGACGGACCGAAGAATAATCCGCTGCAGGCTCTGGCCTGGCTGCGTGAATACACCGCACCCAGCGGAGCCAAAGGTCACGCCTTCTGCACGACGATGGGTGCTTCGGTCGACCTGGTGAGTCACGACGCGCGGCGGCTGGTCGTTAACGCGGCGTACCATCTGACCGGTTTGGAAGTTCCGAAGGCCGCCAACGTCGATTTTGTCGACCCGTTCTACCCGAGCTTCTACGGGTTTATCAAGGACAAGGAATTCTGGTCAGGACGTAACCTGAAACCGCAGGACTTCGCACTCGGCAAGTCGCCTCTCGCAAAAGATCCGGCCGGCACTCCGAACTGGCCGTTCCGTAAGATGGGTCCAGCGAGATAGTTTTGTTTTTGCAAAGTCGTCGTGTGATGCAAGCATGTTGAAAGGCGAGCGGTAGCCGTCAGGCTACTGGCAATTTTTCGGTGATTGGTCCGCCAGTGGACTGACGTCCGCCGCTCGCCTGAATGTTTCGAAGTATTGCTATGAGCAAACCCGAATCCGACAACCCATCGCGAGCTTCAGTACGCGAACTCGGCAAAGTCACCGTGTTCTACGTGCCGTCGCATAAGCTCGATCATCCCAAGCACGCTCGCGATTCACTGACCGCTCGGCAGGACATCCACGAGTTCCTGATGAGCCGGTACAAAGCTTACACGCAAACGCCGACTCCTGTTCGAGGCTACTGGGCCGCTCCCGACGGAGAAGTCTTTCACGACGTCATGGAGCGATTCGAGGTCTCTTTCGGCAGCGAATCCGAATTCGATCTTCTGATCGAATTCCTCGCCGAACTCTGCGACCGGCTGAAAGAACAAGCCATCTACGTCACGCGTGGTGATCGCAGCTTTCTTGTTCAGAGGCCCACCGAAAAATCGTAACATCCAGTCACGACTTCGCGTCGAGCCAGTTGTCGCTGATGGCGATGTCGACGGTCAGCGGGACGTCGAGGGTGAAGGCTGTTTCCATGCCGGTTTTCACGAGCTGCTTCAGAGACTCGGCTTCGGAGGCGGGAGTTTCGAAGACCAGTTCGTCGTGAATCTGCAGCAGCATGTTGGCTGGATGGTTCGCCACCTTGAGTGTGCGATGAATGTTGATCATCGCAGTTTTGATCAGGTCGGCGGCGGAACCCTGGATCACCGTGTTAACGGCGGTGCGTTCGGGCATGTTGAGTTGCCCTTTGCGCGTTGAGCGAATTCCAGTGATGGCTCGCCGGCGGCCGAGAATCGTTTTGGCGAAGCCAGTCTCTTTGCATTCGTCGAGCGTTGCCTCCATAAAGGCAGCGACACCGCTGTACCGTTCGAAGTAGCTGTCGATAAACGCGGTCGCTTCTTCGCGGCTGATGCCGAGCGCCGCCGAAAGGCCGAACGAACTTTGGCCGTAAATCACTCCAAAGTTCACGCCCTTCGCCATGCGTCGCTGGTTGGAATCCACGTCTTCCGGGGCGACACCGAACACTTCGGCCGCGACGGCCCGATGAATGTCGATGCCGTCCGCAAAGGCTTTCTGCATGGCGACGTCGCCGCTGAAGTGAGCGAGAACTCGCAGTTCGATCTGTGAATAGTCTGCACAGACGAGCTTCCAGCCTGCTTCTCCCGGGATGAAAGCTCGGCGAATTCGCTCGCCTTCGGGTGTTCGAATCGGGATGTTCTGCAGGTTCGGATTGCTGGAGCTGAGTCGGCCCGTCGCTGCGACAACCTGATTGAACGATGCGTGGATTCGTCCCGTGTCGGGGTTAATCAACTTTGGCAGGGCATCCAGGTACGTGCCCTTCAGTTTGACGAGGTGCCGGTTCTCGATGATCTTCTTCGGAAGCTCGTGCATCTCGGCGAGCTGTTCGAGAACTTCCTGGTCGGTACTCGCGCCGGTTTTTGTTTTCTTCAGAACTGGCAGGCCGAGTTTGTCGAACAGGATCGCGCTGAGTTGCTTGGGCGAATCGACGTTGAACTCCTCATCGGCCAGTTCGTGAATTTCGTTGATCAACTCGGCGATGCGAGCACTGACTTCTGCGTTCTGTCGACCGAGTTCTTCGGCATCGACTTTGATGCCCGTGTATTCAAGATCGGCCAACACGGAAATCAGCGGCCGTTCGACGTCGTAATAAAGATTCCACAGTTCGTTCTTCTTCAGCTCCTCTCGCATCTTCGCACCGGTGCGGAGCATCAGGCACGCTTCTTCGGCGGAGTGCTGCGCCAGATGTTCGGTCTTGAAGCCGTCCGCGTTTTCGTTTTTTGACGAGAGACGGGAGAGAGATTCGACTGGCAACCCGAAGTATCGTTCGACAAGTTGCGACAGCCCGTGGCTTCTTGATCCGGAGTAGAGGAGGTAGTTACCAACCATCGTGTCCAAACCAGGTTCGACGTCGGCAAGCGTGGTGTTTGAGTCAGATGATTCAGCGGCTCGGCGAAGTGCGAGCAGCGTTCCTTTGATGTCGTGCCCGGAGACTGACGTGCCGTCAGAGGTCAGCACCGGTGCCAGCACATTCCAGACAGTCGCGGCGTCCAACGGCTGTGCGGACACCAGTTCGTGAAGCGGGACAAAGCTTGCGCCACGTTCGTCCGTTGCGATGGTCAGTGAAAGTACTGTTGAGCAAAACGGATCGAGCCCGTCGAATTCGGGGCGGATGGTGACCGACTCAGCCGAGGCGATCTGTTGAGCAAGCTTTGTTAGTCCTTCCTCGTCGCTGATTGTGTCGACAGTTGGCTCGCCATCGGCAAATAGCGGATCGGGTTCGACGATCGAGCCTTCAGGAACGAACTGGCGAATCTCATCGATGAACCTGCGGAAGCCGCATTCTCGAAACAGCTCGGTCAGTCTTTCACCGTTCACCTGGCCGGACACTGCCTTGTCCCAGTCGAGCTCGAATTCGAGTTGCGTGTTTAACTCGACAAGTTGGCGGCTGACGCGTGCCTGGTCGGCGTAGGTTTTGAGGTTTTCCTGCAACTTCTTGCCCGGCGCTTTGTCGGCGTTCGCCAGTACGTCTTCGAGCGTTCCGAACTGGTTGAGTAGCGCGCTGGCTTTCTTGGGGCCGACGAGCGGGACACCGGGAACGTTGTCGACCTTGTCACCGACGAGTGCCTGAAAGTCGACCACCTGATTCGCACTGACACCCCAGTCCGCGATCAGGTCGGGCTCGTCCATGAACTTGTCCTTGCGGACGTTGTACAGTCGGACCAGCGGGCTGATGAGTTGTCGAGCGTCTTTGTCGCTGGTGACGATGTTGGCCTGAATGCCTGCCGCTTCGGATCGGCGAGCGAGCGTCGCCAGAATGTCGTCGGCTTCCCAGCCTTCGATACCGATGACGGGAATGCCGAATCCCTTGATGACTTCGACGATGAGCGGAATCTGCGGACGCAGCTCGTCGGGCATCTCGTCCCGATTGGCTTTGTACTCCTGATAAATGTCTTCGCGGACGCCTCGACCGGGCAAATCCATCGCGCAGATCATGTAGTCCGGTTTGCGCAGCCGGAGAATCGTCAGCAGATCCCGCGTAAACCCGAACACCGCATTAGTCGGTTGACCAGACGTTCCCGTCATCGGCGGGATGGCGTGAAAGACCTGAAAGACCAGCGAGAAAACATCAATGGCGTAGAGGGTTTTGCTCATCGAATTGCGATACTGCCGTCGAAAGAGTGGCGGGGCGAGGTCTGTGCTCAGCCTGTGGCTGTTCATTTTCGGGGCGTCGAAAACGTCGAACGGACGCGAAGGCCGACTCGTCTCGACGATAAACACATCCGCGTCCGATGCGCGGAGCATAACTGTCCGACTTTCAGAAAACTGCGCAGTGGGACATCGATCGCAGAAAGCACTGACAGAGTCATTGGCACACTTTTTCAACAGCGTGCTGGGCGTTTGAATCGGTACAACTCTGCTGAGCTGGTCTCGTTGGCGTCTTCCTTCTCAACTGATTCATCTGACTATTCATCACAACCACGCCGTTACGACGGTTCCGCCTTGAATGCTCCCACCCTTGTGGGCGTTACACTTTACTAATCCACTAGATCTTTCTTGACTCGAACCGGGCCAGTCATAGACTTGTGAACTTGTTGGTCCGGCGTACTTTGCACACGCAAATGCGGACACTCGACGAGGGCACTTCCACCTTCATTTCTCCACAGTACGCGACTCCTCTGTCCGCTGAGCGGAATCGTCCCGCTTCAATTCCGGATCTGATTCTTCGATAACAAACGTCGAACGGTCTGAGTTTGATTTCAAAGGTGCTGGTATGGCTGCTTCAAACAAATCTGTCGGCTTGCAGATCACGCTCGCGATTTTCGCAATGCTGGCGGTCATCGGCTGGGTCGCCTTCTACATGCAGTTTCGAGAACTGGCCGACAACAACGCTCGATTCGCAAAAGCAACCGCGGACAAACAGGTCGCTGACAAATCAGCCAGCAACTTCCTGGATCAGATCAACTATTTCAAAACAGCCGCCGGGTACAACCAACCCGACGTTGGCGACCCTGATCAGAATGCTGCAAACACAGTCCTGGGCGCCATCAAGGTTGATCTCGGAAAAGTAAATGGTGCCCACGGGCCACTAACCACGGACACGCTGGCCGCAGCGATCGAGTTCCTCTCGCAGCGGGTGACTGACCTGACCAGCCAGGAGGCGCAGCTACAGACTCAGATCGCCACTCGGAACACCGAACTGGCTGCGTTGCGAGGTCAGTATCAACAGCAAGTTGATCAGCACCAGGGTGCCCGACGCTCCGCCGAGACCGACCTCGCCAACCTGCGCGACACAACTAAAGAACAACTCGACGCTCGCCAGCAACAGATTGAAGACCTGCGGCGTCAGTACAGCGATATACAGATCGAATTCGACGAAGCCACAGCAACCTGGACCGCCGAACGGAAGAAGTACGTTGCTGACGAGGAACAACTTGTTATCCAGGTCGATGACCTTCGTAAGAAATTGAAGGATGCGACACGAGTCAGCTTTGAGCGTCCAGACGGTCTGGTTCGATGGGTCGATAACACCGCTGGTCTGGTCTGGATCAACGTCGGTTCGCAGGACCGTCTGCGGTTACGAACAACGTTCTCGGTTTACCGAAAAGCTCACCATGGTGTTGCTCGTGGTGCGGAAGACATCAAGGGGCAGATCGAGGTCACTCGAATCATCGATAACCACACCGCCGAAGCTCGGATTCTGGATCACGACATTTACGATCCAATCTCCAGAAACGATCCGGTTTACACGCCGCTCTGGAGTCCTGGACGGACAGAATCGTTTGCGGTCATTGGCATCGTTGACCTCGATCAGGACGGCGTACCTGACCGGGACCAGTTCCACGACATTGTGGCCGATGCCGGAGCGAGACTGAATCACGAAGTCCTGGATGACGGTACTCGCATTCGCTATGAAGGATTCCCAGACAAATTCATCAACTGGACCGAAGGTGGTCCGACGCTGGATTCTGATACGAAGTATCTGATCCTTGCCGACATTCCCGATCCGGCACTCGCGCTTCGTGAAGAGGACAAGACAATTCGCGAAACCATTTCTGCACACTTGCTCGCCATGCAGAATGAGGCACGCCTTAAGGGAATTGAAGAAATCCGTTTGAGCGACTTTCTTGAGCACATCGGGTTTCGACCTCAACGTCGACTCTACGTTCCAGGTCTTGTCGATCGCCCGTTCAACTTAAAGGCTGGAGCGGCAAGCGTCGGCACGAACGAAGTTGTTGGCGATCGTTCAGCATCCGGTGCTGTTTCTGGAGTCTACGGGCGAAGTAAGAAACTGAAACCACAATCGTCTGCTGGTCAGACGTCGAACCTCTACCGAGGCGGTTCCGCCAACTGATTCGCCAGGTCGTCCGTCGGCTTCGCCTGACAACGAATGTCAAACTCAATCACCCGGCTGCATTTTGCAGTCGGGTGATTTTTTTGTTCGTAAAGCGTCAACGCTGTCACACGGAATCTGCAACCACGGTGACAAGCAGCAGAACTCCGATCAGCAACAGGCATACATGAACGACGCGAATGAACTGTTCGGTCGACACGGACTTCGTCAGTCGATGCCCGATCAATGCGGCAACGATTGTCAGGGGCAGACACATCGCGGTCAGGCGAATCACGTCGCCAGTGACGGCACCTCGCGAAATATGCATTGCCAGAACGGTCGTGCCTCCCAGCAGAAAATAGCTTTGCAGATTCGCTCGAAATGTTTCAGCAGGCCATTGCCTCAGCGTTCCGAAAATCACCAGTGGCGGTCCGGCCGTGTTGTAGGCGCCGCCGAGAATTCCAGCGACGAGTCCGAACCCCGGAGCCCATCGCGACGGAAGAACGCCGAGGGACTTACGACTGGATAGTGACCAGGCCGCGAATCCGATCACGACAATCGCCAGCAGGACTTTAATCGCCGCCTCACTGCCAGCACTCAGCAGCCAGACTCCGATCGGAATTCCCATCAGAGCGGCAAGGGTCAATCTGCCCGTCTCACGAAAGCTGATCTGCCGCCATTCTCTGTACAGAATCAGAATCGCGTTGAAGGACGACACGACGGCCACCAATGGAGCCGCCATCTGAGCTGGAATCACAAACGCCAGCAGCGGCATGGCAATTAAGGCTTCGCCGAAACCCAATGTCGATCTGACCAGCGAGCCCACAAAGATGATTCCGCAGACGAGCGCAACGTCGAGTGAATCCATGTAACGAAGTAACCTGAAATGCACCGCAGCGGAATGGTCGTGCTATTTTCCGGTGCCAGTAATCGAACCACGAATAGACACCAATTAACACGAATAAAGCCTGCAACAGATTCGTGTTTCTTCGTGTCCATTCGTGGTTCCTGTTTGAGAATGTGGAGGAACCAGCGCAGTGTCGCAGGTCGCTCGGCGACTGTCACGAAGGCTGCCCGACTGAACGGGTTGCTCGGATTCAGCGGGCCGTATTTTCGTTACGTGAGTAACGGCAGCGGGAGAGTTGTGGGAATCGCGTTCAGAAGTCGTTCCGGATAAATGATTACTCATCAAACGTCCGATCGAATCAGCGTCCGGGCACCACTGCGCGGTGGGAAACGGGTGCGCGCCGCGGAACGGGTGTGCGCCCGGAAACGGGGCTGAGTGACAAGGGATCGACAGTGTTGATCCCGCCAGCTCGATCAAACGATTGACAGATTCCAGAGTCACATCATGAATCGCACACCCGCCCTCAAGGTGCTCATCGCCAGCAACCACGCTGACATTCGAGTTGCCGTGTCGTGGATGCTTCGGCAGTCGTTTCCTGACGCCATCGTCTCCAAAGCGGAGACTGTCGCAGAGGCTGTTCAGCTTGCTTCTGCTGAATCTGTCACGTGCGTCATCAGCGACGCGTCTCTGCCGCGCTTTGCCGAGGAACTGACCGGTCTTTCGCAATCGTTGCAACGACAGAGCGTCCCTTTGATTGTCATTCACGACCGTCAGGAAGCTCCGCAGGCCGACGTCTGCGAGGGCATCTCGACGTGGTTAGATCGAGCCAGCATCAATGTGACCTGCCTTCACCTTGCGATCTCCCAGGTGATTGAGCACGTAGAGATGCTTCGAATAATCGAAGGGTTGGAGCAGGAGTTAAGCGTCGCCAGAGAACAGCTTGAAGCCAATGCGGCTGTCGCCGTTTCGCCCGAGCCACCACCTCAGGTCGCGGAAGTGGTTGTCGTCGCCGAACCGCCGAGCCGGCAGGTCGAACCCTCGCACAGTTCATTGATTGAGCCGTTGCCTGCACGACACCTCGAACGGCCGGGGCTGGTGACGTCTGGTCTGGAAATTTCAAGCGACGATGAACGAGAGCTGGCAGCGCGAGTGCAGCGTGACCTGATGCCGCCGGGGTCGCCACTGGTCGCGGGTTTCGACATTGCCGGCCTGTCGATTCACGCAGAGACGACCGGCGGAGATTACTACGATTATCTTCCGATGGCCGACGATCTGTTGTGTATTTCGATTGGCGAGTGCTCGGGGCGAGGACTTGCTCCGGCGATGTACATGGCATCGTTGCGAGCCTATCTGCGAGTCCTCGCGTCGCAGACCACGGACATTTCTGACATCGTCAGTCGCCTGAATTCGCTCATCACGGAAGACATCGGTGACGAAGATTTTATCGTCACGCTGATGCTGTTTCAGATTGATGATCGAACGAGAACCATGCGATACGTCAGCGCTGGACAGCAGGCCTTCCTGCTCGACCGTGACGGAAACGTCGACGTGCTGCACAGCACGGGCATGCCACTCGGGCTGCGCGACGAGACTGTGATTCCCGAGGGCGAGCCCCGCAAGTTACGAACGGGAGAGATTCTTCTCCTTGCTTCGGACGGCGTTCAGAAGATGACGTCCGAAGCGGGCGAACAATTCGGCACCGATCGAATGTTGAAACTGGTCAACGAGAACCGCAGTCTGCCTTCAAGAATCATCGCGAACTACTTGCGAAAAGCCTGCACGGAATTCGCCAGCCCGCAGTTTCAACACGACGACGTGACGATCGTTATCGTGAAGGGCGACGATTCTTGAAATGAGTTGCCAGAAATTCGGTGACTCTACAAGTTCGAAATTGTTAATCGCAGAGGCCGCCGAGGACAAAGACGCTGAGAACGGAGAGATGGTTGAGCATAAACTCTTCTCTGCGACCTCGGCGTCTTTTGCTCTGCTGCTCTCTGCGATTCAAATCTCTGCAATTCAAAAAGGCAAGCCGCGCTCGTACTACTCTTTGCTGGTGAGCAAACCGGCGTCGCGGCACCAGCCGATGGCGGCCATCATTCCGGTGTCGAAGTCGACCTTCGGTTCGTAGCCGAGTTCGCGTTTTGCTTTCTCGATACTGAAGTCCAGGTTCAACCCGAGGAATTTGATCCTCGCGCCGTTGAGTATTGGAGCTTCCTGCTTATCGAGCATTCGCCAGGTGCTCTCCATCAGTTTCGCGAGAACTTTGGCAACACCCAGCGGCACGTTCTTTGTCGGGGTTGGGTAGCCTGCGAGGCTCGAAATTGTGCCGATGAAATGTCGCTTGGTGACCAGCGCTCCGTCAGTAATGTTGAAGACTTCACCGATCTTGTCGTCCTGAGCCAGCGCAAGGAAAATTGCGTCGACAAGATTTCCGACATACGTGTTGTTGAGCAGCGTCTGCCCTGAACCAAGAAACTTGAACTGCTTGCTGCGAAGTTTCTCAAGGATGCGGGGCAGGACTGTGCGGTCTCGCGGGCCGTAGATGAAACCTGGACGAAGAATCGTTCCTGGCAGACCGTCCTTGTCGATGTGGTCTCGAACAAGTTGTTCGGATTCGGCTTTCGTCAGCGTGTAACCGTCGATGCCCGAGAGGCTGATCGGCGATGACTCGTCCGTGCCGTGGTGATCGCGAGCTTCGTACACGCCGAGCGATGAAATATGCACGACTCGTTTGAGCGTGCCGTTTGCCTTGGCCGCTTTGAGCAGGCTGTCAGTTCCCGACAGGTTCACCCGTCGATACTCGTCGATCGGTCCCCAGTCGCCGACTTTGGCGGCGCAGTGAACGAGTGCGGTGACTCCTTCGACGGCTCGCGCGTGCGATTCGTGATCGGAAAGATCTCCGTAGACCAGCTCGACGCCCCACTCGTTGAGCAGTTGCTTGTCGCTGGACTCTCGCACGAGTGCTCTCGTACGAATGCCCAGTTCACGAGCACGCTGCACGACGTGGCTGCCGACCAGGCCGGTGGCTCCGGTCACAAGCAACAAATCATCAGACTGAAACTCCACAGTGTATCTCCGACATTCGCTTTCTGGCGTTTTCGTTTTTCAAAACGTGGCTCAACTCCACGGACGAGGACGGTAGCTACCCGCGGCGCAAAAGAAAACGGCCAGCCGCTCGTTGCGGATAGCCGTTCTGATTTGGTGCGAAATCTGACGCGTCTGAAACTGTGCGGGTCAGACGCTCCTGCTGTTTCGCGATTTATTCGGCCGCTTCAACGATCTTCAGGTCGTTGCGAACCGAGGAAACTCCCGGCTCCATACGAAGGATGTTGGCGAGCAACTGCGAAGCGTCTTCGTTGGGAACGCTGCCGGAAAGAACGATCTCACCCTGCTTCGCAAAATCGAACTTCACCGATGCATACTCCGATCGACCACCTATCAGACTCGGCACGCTTGTCGACAGCGCCTTCAACCGATTGCCGAGCGACTCCTGAAGATCCTTTGTCGGACGCAGCTTCGGCGTAAACCCGAGCCGCAGTGATGGTCGGATCGTTCGAGTGCCTTGCGTGCTGCCAGTGTTACGGTTTCGGTTCGAGTTGTTGAACTGCGAACTGAGTCGCTGCAGGTTTCTCGCGTTGTTAAGCGCGTTCTGCTGAGTTGTGTTTGTGTTGCCGCCAGCCGTCGGCTGAGTCGCCAGTCGGTTCGTCGTGAACCGACCGTCGTTGTTGCCGATTTCTCCGACAGTGTCAGACGTGGAAGAAAACACGTTCTGGCTGGTCAGCGTGCTGCCCGCGTCACCAGCCGCGGCGTTTGTGGCCGTTCCCAGGTTGCCGGATGCCGCGTTGGTTTGAGCGTGAGCCGTTGTTGCCAACAGGAATGTTGACCCAACGACCGCCGCCAGCGCAGCTGATCGTCGAAGGGCAGTCGGCAGCGAAATCGTTGTTGAAGATCGAGTCATCATTTTCTGAACTCCGTAAATAAGCGAAGGCAGCTTCTGAGAGGATATCACTCCCAGAAGCTGCCTGCATGAGAATTCAGATTTTCGTCGATCGTCAATCGAGGATTGAGTCTCGCTCCGACTCAGTAACTGCGGAGACCGTACCGGTCGTGCGACTGCTCTTTCTTACCGAGATGGGACGCCCTGCCTGCTTGCCATCATCGATTCGCTGAATTTGTCGCTGGGCGATGTGGCGATCCAGACGTCGCTCGACCTGTCGCGATCGAGAGATTTTTGGCTCAACCTGAATCTGTCGTTGTGGCTCCGTGGCGACTCGAATCTGGGCCAGACCCAGAAAGCCGAGGAAACCGATCAGGCCAGTCTGAAGCACAATCAGGTCGACTCCAGCCGGCAGCGCAGTGCCAAAATAGAGGCCAACCAGAAACATGCTCAGTCCAAGGATCAGACAGTGGATCGATTGGATTCGTCGGGTTTTCGTTCGTTCGTTCATCTCAACACTCCGAGGGGCAGGAGGCCGCCACAGCAGTTTGCCGCGGCTTGAGGAAATTCCACTCGAACCTATGTCGAAAATCGCTTGCGGCAAATGCCTGTCCGCAAACTTTGCCAATCCGGAGTGAAGTGGCGGGCGAGGTTCATTTGCTGCAAGAGATATCCGGCCTCTGCCGATACTTCCGGATGTGTCACCTTAGCGGGTGGTGCGTGGTGCACTGCGTCCGTCCAACGTGGATTGAAGCAAATCGAAAATTCGCTGACGCGAGCAACAGTTTCGCTGAAGTTCGGATCTTCGAGCATCGCTGACTTACAGGGGTCGCTGGGTGGCTGCCGCCAGTGACCAGTGTCACAACCTCTCTCATTGCAGACGCTCATCGAGTTTCTTGCAGTGGGGAGCGCCCCTGAAAAAGTCCCGGCATGTCCGGGCGTTGTCGGGCAGGGAGGCCTGAGAAGAATGAGACGATTTCAAATTGCTGCGTCGGAAGTATTCCGCAACAAGTCGCTGGGACTGTCGCTCGCGACGGTCGCCGTTGGATTCGCTCTGCAGCCCGTGTCTGACGCGTGTGCTCAAAGCCGGTTCAGTTCCAGCCGGCTCAGCCGAACCAGTTCGCAGAAGTCTGAGGCGCCGCCCGAGGCCAGTCAGGCCGAAGAGGCGACGACCAAACTCAACTTCTATTCCAAAACCTGGGATCAGGTGCTGCAGGATGTCGCTCAGTCGACCGGTGCGGTGCTGGTTGCCGACAAGATTCCTCGCGGCCGATATTCGCGTCAGGACTTTCGCAACTACTCCCGATCCGAAGCCGTCCGGATTCTGAACGACGAACTCGAAAAGCAGGATTTTCGAATCCTCGAAAAAGGTAAGTACCTCGTCGTTCTGAATCTGCCAGCGGCTCGGCCCGAGTATTCGCGGCTGCAGATCGAATCGCCTCAGCAAGCTCCGGCCAACGACTCTGCCGTCGGCACAGCCACCGTCCAGGATGGTCAACGCTCGGCACAGGGGCCGGCGACTTCTCAGCGACCGGCCAGTTCGTTCGCACAGCAAAACCAGACGGCTCCGGCCAATCATCAGTACCAGCAGGCTCCGAGACAGCGGGCGTTCGAACGCGGCAGCGTGACGATTAACCCGACGCAGCCGGCTTACGATCAGGATTCGGCGAGCAACTACCAGCCGCGCACTCAACGTTCTCGACCGGGCGCGATCCGACAACTTAACTTTCAGGCTGCCGGTGAAGGCGGCGCGTTCTCCACCGAGCAGACGCCTCAAAAAACGATTCGTCAGTTGTTCGAACCTCGCAGCCGCACGGCGCGAAGCCTCGCAGCAACTCTGTACGGTGCCTTCCGTGAGCGAGCCGAAATTGTCGAAGAAGGCCCGGATGGCCTGCCGGCGATGCGAGTTTCCGCGCCCGTTTCGAAAGACGATCCCGACAAACCAAAGTCGATCGTTTTCACAGTTGCAGCGGACGTTGAAGCGAACGAGATCCTGGTTGAAGGGCCGGCTGACCAGGTCGCCCGCGTCGTTCGACTGCTGGAACGACTGGATGTTGCTCCGACGACAAATGGTGAACAGACTCGGCTGGTGACGACCGAGAAAAGTGCCGGCGCGATCGCTGCGAATCTGCGACCGGCGGTTAGTCGACTGGTCGCGCAAAACGATGGAGGTGCAGCCCCACCGATGCCCAATGACGGACAGGGTGCTGGCGACGCAAGCTTGCCGGATCTTGTCGGCGGAATTCGAGGCAACGTCGATGTCGAAGCCGTGGACGAACTCGGAGTTCTGGTCCTTAAAGGAAACACGTCAGACATTGACGCGGTCATGGAGATCATTCGGCAGATCGAACTGCTGAGTGCTCGTTCGGCCCCGGATATTCACTTGCGACTTCTCGAAAACGTCGACAGCGTGGCGCTCGCTGAACTGCTGACGGAAGTTTACGACGAACTGAACCAGGCTCGCGGCCGAACTCAGCAGCAGTCTCCGCAGATTGGAATCATCGCCGTCGGTCGCCCCAACGGCGTGCTGATTCTCAGCCCGGAAGACGATCGAGAAGCGATCGAGAAACTGATCGACGAACTCGACCAGCCGGTTCCCAATCAGGCGACGTTCGTTGTCGCCCGAGTGAAGAACGGCATCGCGTCGTCAATCGTGCAGATTATCAAAGACACCTGGCAGGAACGTTTTGGCCTGGAGAATCGACCGCGACTTTCGGCCGACGCACGCACGAACTCGATCGTCGCTATCGGCAGTAAGGCTGACCTGGTGGAAGTCGTGGCGTTGATCGAACAGCTTGACACTCAGGAATCGGGAGCGATCAGCGAAGTTCAGGTTGTCGAGTTGCGACACTCGGTTGCCGAAGAACTATCAACAACGGTCAACGCGATTCTGCAGAGCATTCTGAACCCGCCTCAACTCGGGCAGGGCCAGCTTGGTCAGGCATTCCTTGGCTTCGGTGGAAACTCCAGCCAGGCGTTGCGGGAAGTCCGCTCGGCCGTGCTGGAATACCTGGTCGGAGAAGGCGACGACGTTCGCAAAGTTCGATCCGGCATCCTCGCCGACATCCGCCTGACAGCAGACGCTCGTTCCAACACCGTGGTGGTGACTTCGCCGCGGGAAAGTATGGAACTGGTTCTGGCATTGATCGCCCGGCTGGACCGACCAGCCACCAGCGTCGCCACGATCAAACACTTCAGTTTGAAAAACGCCGACGCCGAGTCCACGCGAACTCTGCTGGACGAACTCTTCGGAGCCGAAACCACCGGCAACACCCAGGTCGGTGTTCAATTAGCCGGAGCCGAAAAAGCCAGCAGCGTTGTCCCGCTGAAGTTCTCAGTCGACGCTCGAACAAACAGCATCGTGGCTGTCGGCACGAAAGAAGCTTTGCAGGTTGTCGAAGCGTTAATCTTCCGCCTCGACGACAGCGACATTCGTCAGCGTCAGACAACGATCATCCGTTTGAAACAAGCACCAGCAGGAGACATCGCGACCGCCATCGACAACTTCCTGAGCTCGCAAATCGAACTGTTGGCCAATCAGGACGACCTGATCAGCGCGTTCGAACTGGTCGAACGCGAAGTCATCGTTCAGGCAGAACCCTACACCAACAGCCTGCTGATCAGTGCCACGCCTCGCTACTTCGACCAAATTCGCGAGATGGTCATGACACTTGATCAGGCACTTCCGCAGGTCATCATCCAAGCCATGATTGTGGAAGTCGCCTTAGAAGACACAGATGAATTCGGCATTGAACTTGGTCTCCAGGATTCGTTGCTGTTCAGCCGTGGCCTCGGTGGGGCAGCGGGCAATCCAGGGTTCGGGTTTAATTCCAACGGACTCCCAAACACCAACACCGCCAGTCAGGGCAATCTTGCTGGTCAGGCGCTGTCGACATTTGGCCTGGGACGAACAAGCGGCACTCAGGGCTTTGGTGGACTCGTGCTTTCTGCGGGCTCCGAATCCGTAAGCTTGCTACTCCGCGCTCTGTCTCGAAGTCGAAAAATCGAGATCCTAAGCCGACCTCAAATCCGCACACTGGACAATCGCGAAGCATTAATCCGCATGGTTCGCGAACAATCGCGTGTCAACGGTTTCCAGACCAATGCCACCAATGGCACATTCAATCCACTCGTTGAGCAAGCTGAGGCAGGGATTATCTTAAAGGTGACACCGACAATCAGCCCTGACGGGGATATCCTGATGAGCCTGACTGCAGAAAAAAGTCAGTTCGACAATACAACCGGGCCGATCCTTGTGCCGGCCGGCAACAACCAGGCGGAAATTCGATCGACCGTCAAAGACCTGACACAGGCCGAAACAACGGTCGTCGTGGCGGACGAGCAAACGATCGTCCTCGGCGGGCTGATCACCAAAAGCACAACCAGTGAAACCCGTAAAGTTCCATGGCTGGGTGACCTTCCGGTTGTCGGACACGGATTTCGCTTCGACGCTGAAACTACTACTCGAACTGAGTTGCTGATCTTCCTGACGCCGCGCATTGTCAAAGGGCACTCGGGCAATGAGCTGATCAAGCAGGTTGAAAGTCAGCGTCTGCACTACTGCGAAGCCGACGCCGAAGAAATTCACGGACCGATTTACGGCATCCCGGCTTCGGCCAAGCCGTCGCAGTTTGAACCGTCGAGCTTCCAGATGGCTCCGACCATCCCGATGATGGAGTCATCACAGTTTCCGCGTCCGCTGCCAGCTCCTGGTGAGGAACAGGAATTCCCGACGACTTCACAGCGGGCAGCCTTCTCGCCAATCACGAACCCGTTTGACACTTCATCACAAAACCGAATTCGCCAGGTTGGTTTCACCGGTCAAGAGCCGCAGCCATTCAAGCCTGCGAAGTCGGCACCGAAAAAGAAGAGTTCGTTCCTCAACTTCGGACGATCGCTGAACCGCAAAGAATAACCTTCGTAGGCTGGGTCAAGACCCAGCGAATCCCCACAGCTGGGTCGAGACCCAGCCTACTCAACTGGTTGCAAGCAAACCAGTGCCACCCACTTCCCGATTTCCGACCTTGTCATTCCCGCACGGAGCGATTCGCCATGATCCGGATTCCGTGTCTGCTTGCCGCAACCTCGCTGTTCCTGTTCTCGTCTGTTGGGTGTTCATCACTCAGTTTGCCGCATTTCGGAAAATCACCGGCGGCGAGTGTCAGCAGCCACCCGGCACGATGCCTGTGTTTGTGGCAGCCCGTTAAGACAGAAGATGCCAGCGGTCAGCCGGTGCAGGGTTTCGGCGGACAGGTCTACTTCTTCGAAGCCGGCTCGGAAGAACCGGTCGAGGTCACAGGCGACGTTCGAGTTTTCGTCTTTGATGATGTCGGCACGCCCGAACAACAGGCACGGCCGAAAACTGTCGAAGACTTCGACTCTTTCGTCTGGAAGTCATTCCGCAACAAGTCTCAGGTCGGCACGAACTACGCTTTGTTCGTACCCTTTGATCAGGCCAGCAAATACGAATCAATCTGCTCGCTGAGATTGCGACTCGTCCAGGCAGACGGCACTCAGGTTTTCTCTGACATGGCAACGGTAAAACTCGCCGGCGAACCGCGCGACGATAAATCGATCCGCCAGCTCGTCAGCCCTCGCGAACATTCCATCAGTCCGGAAAGAAGTCGCGAACTGCGAGTCGATCTTCAACGACAACGTGACTCCAGCGACCGATCCACGACGATTGGTTCCATCACGGAAGGCAGTCTGTCGCTGTCCGAAAACGCCTCGTCGAGTGACTCGACATCCAGTGACTCGACGCTCGACGAACACGCGAGTTTGAAGATTCAACGATACGAAGCGCGACTCGCTGAAATGCACCACGACTACGAACGAGCCAACGATCAGCGATACCAGAATTCGCCTCGCAACATTCGCGATGAAATTTCAGACCTGCTGCCGGCCATCCGTAAGGTGTCACACGGCAGCCGGACACCACAGCAGCGAGTCAGGCCCGCGGCGCATGAAGTTTTCTCGGCAGAGGAACCGCAACGCGTCCAACACGCTGTCTATAACGAAGATCGTTCGCAGTCCTCGTTCTGGAATGACGATCAAAGCGAAGGTCGTTCAGAACGGACGGGCAGCTCAACGTCAGATGGAAGGATTCAGAACTTCTCTCGACCGTTGGGTCGACGTCGCGAACCAGCTCGACCACGAGTCTGGTCAGACGAAAGTCAGTTGCAGGCGCTGCAGCTCGCAAGAATTGCCGAATGATGTCTCTGACGATCGCGTTAGCACGTTTGCGGGATGCTGCTCGCAGTCACCGTTCAGCATCTGTTCGAATCGACGAGCGATATCGAAAGTCTGTTTGAATAGCGGCTGAACGTTGTCCGAGAGGCCTCTAACGCGTTCACGTCAGGGCTCGTGTCAATACTTGTGACGATGTCGTAATAATGCCGATTTCGCTGACAATTCTGCCGAAAACTGATTGACGATGGAAAATGGCCTCGGTACTTTCACGCGACAGTATTGCTGGTGTGCTGACGTTCGGAATTATTGCCGGCATCATAAGTCGCCGAAAAGCACACCTTCGCCTCGTGTGGGTTCGTCCTGCACGAGGCTTTTTTTGTGCGCGGGTGTACTTAGCATGTCGCCCTTACCGGCTTCGTCTGGAAGCCACGGAGACTCATCCGCAAGGCCGTCAGGCGGCATGACACTCAGGCAGTACGGAACCGGAAACAACACCATGACGGAAATCATGATCCATATCTTTGATGCATCGGCGACTGGGGAATCCACAGACGGAAACTCGCAGACCCACGCGTGCTCAGTTTTCGACGCAGGACGAGCTCTCGCCGAATCGCTGGCAGCAGACTCGAACGAAGTTCACTGCATGGCTTCCGCCGAGTTCGTCCCGAATGCCGAGCAGCTTGCCACGGCGGCTGATCAGCTTAGGTCGGCTCGCGCGGCGATTGGAATTCTGTCAGGAACCGCGCATGCCGATCTGACGTTTGCATGGACGCGACTTCCGTCGGCGCTGGCGGCTTTCGCGATGCCACCGGAGACTCGCGGGGCAATCCTGATCGACGCGGCCCAGCCCGTTCAGCTTCCGAGTGAGAACAGCGAACGGCCGATTCAGGAACTCATCATTCGCGCGGCGATGGAGAAACCGAACACGGTGATCCTGCTTGATGCTGGAGCCGCGTCGGTCGAGTCGCCGTTACCGAACGCCGACGTCGATCTGCCTGAACTTGCTCCACGACATCCAGGCGGAAAGCGTCAGTGGCTGGCGGGTCTCTTGAAGCAGATGAAACCTCAGAAGTATTTCGACGGTGCCGGTGACCCCTGCGAAGCCGAAGCCGTCGTTGCCGGCCTGCTTCAGATCAACGACTACCTGGACGAAAGTCACAACCACTCGCAGAGCATTCAGGGCGAAGGTCAGGACGCGAACGGCGACTACTGGCACGGCATCATGCATCGCCGCGAGCCGGACTACGGAAACGGCAAATACTGGTTCCGCCGAGTTGGCCATCACCCGTGTTTCGACTTCCTTCCGGCTCTGGCTGGCCAGGCGTTTGACGAGTGCAAATCTTCAGACGCAGCAGACTGGAAACATCAAGTCGTTGGATCAAACGGCTGGGACGGGGCGGCGTTTATCGACCTGTGCCAGGCAGCCGAGCGGTCTTCAGATCCTGAACTGACGACAGCGGCGAAGAGAATCCAATGGGCCGAGATGCTGTTGCTGTTGGAGCATTCGTATCGGCAGGCGTGTGGTCGTTAGACGACAATGCCGTAGGGTGCGTGGAGCGGAGCGCAACGCACCATTCACCGCGGCAGGGATTAGCCGGTGCGTTGCGCTCCACACACCCTACGGAGTGAATCAGCTTCGACGTCCAAATCGTCGATTGAACGCAGCGTCGGCCGCGATCAGTAGCTTTCGCCAGGTGGGAAGGCTCACTCGGCGGCTGTAAACATCGAAGTTGCGTTTGGAAATTTCTTTGAGCAGCCCGCCATAGATCCTGAGCATCGCTTTCAGGATTGGCTGACCCGGCGGTTCGAGCCACTGAAACAGGCCGTCGGCCTTCGCGTAGTAGGATTCGGCTCGATCCACCTGAAACGTCATCAGCTTATGAAACCGCTCGTCCATCACGCGGTTGCCGATGTCGGCCGGCGTCATGTCAAAACGGACAAGGTCTTCGGCGGGCAGATAAACGCGACCGTTGTCTGCGTCTTCGCCGAGGTCGCGCAGGATGTTCGTCAGCTGAAACGCCAGTCCGCAGTCAGCCGCCGACTTCAACGCGGCTTCGTCGTTATACCCCCAGATGTGGATGCAGCAGACTCCGACCACTCCGGCAACGCGGTAGCAATAGTCGGCGAGTTCTTCGAACGTCTCAAACTGGCAGTGCAGTTCGGTCCTGGCGATTGATGACTCGCGTTCTGCGAGGGCTGCTGCCAGATCCATCCGCACGCCGCTGATCACGTCGAGGAAACAGTGCGTCGGGATTTTGTACCGCGCCGTCATGTCAATCAGAGCTGGAAACACCAGACGGAATTCGTCGCGGCCGGTACCGAAGTCATGATCGGGCGACTGCCCATCGCTCAACGCCGCACGAGTTGCCGCGTCCCAGTCTGCGAGTCTCGCCGAACGGACATCCAATGGCACGCTTTCGTCATCGCCGACGTCGTCGCACAGCCGCATGTACGAATACAGGACGCACATCGCCTGGAACTGGTCGGGCGGCAGGCCGGTGAACGAGTAGTAAAAATTCTTCGCCGTGCGTCGCGCCAGCTTCTGGCAGCACGCGTAGGAATCGGCGAGAGATTCAGACATGGGACGGCGACTCGGAGGAAGTTCCTGGTTAGTCGCCGGCGTGTTCAGGCAGGTCAGGCGACGTTGAGCACTTCTACGATGAGAGGATCACGTAGAGTGTCTGCGATCCGGCAGGCGTTTGAAAAGTCGTGGTAGCGACTGTGTTCATGCGGGACGGAAATCACGAACGCTCCCGCCGCCGAAGCCGCGTTCGTTCCTGCTTCGCTGTCCTCAAACACGAGCATCTCACTCGGATCAACGCCCAGCCTGGCGGCGGCTTTCAGATAGATTTCAGGATTCGGTTTTCCCTGCTCGACGTTCTCGGCAGTCAGTGCGAACTCAAAACGTTCGAACAGCCCGTCAAACCGTCCCATCAGATTGCTGAGAAATCGGATCGGCGACGACGTAGCAACGGCTTTGGGAAGTCCGCGTTGTTCGAGCGTCGTGAACATTTCGAAGGCTCCCGGCATCGGCTCCAGGTGCTCATCGAGCATCCCCAGAAACCGCACGCTGCATTCTTCCTGCAGGTCATCGACGGATTCTGCAGACCCGAGTGCTTCCTTCAGGATGCGCATGCCTTCGGGAGGTCGCCGACCCATCATGCGACGGATCAAATCGTCAGGCATCTCGCAGTTTCGAGTCTCAAAGATCTGCGCGGCCGCAAACGAAAACACGTGCTCCGTGTTGAAGATCAAACCGTCGAGGTCGAACGCGACAGCCCGAATCGGTCGAGCAGGAAGAGTAGCGGACATTCCGTGCATTCTGTGTGAGTTTGAAACAGCGGGGATTTGAATCGCAGAGGACGGAGAGGAAAACGTCGCAGAGGTGGCAGAAGGAAATCGATATTCAGCTGAGAAGAAACAGGAACACTCATCTTCGCTAATAGGCACTCATAAAAAATCAGTGAAGATTAGCGTCTATCAGTGTTCCCGATTTCGCGAGCACTTCAGACTTCTCGGCAGCCTCAGCGTCTTCTTTTCTCTCCGTCCTCTGCGATTACAAATCGAGAGTCAAGACGCACGATTCATCAATGTTTAAAGTGACGGCGGCCGGTGAAGATCATGGCCATGCCGTGCTCGTTGCAGGCGGCGATGACTTCTTCATCCTTGACTGAACCCCCGGGCTGGATGGCTGCGGTAATGCCGGCTTTGGCGGCTTCGTCGATTCCGTCTCGGAAAGGGAAGAACGCGTCCGAGGCGACGATGCCGCCTTTACTGCGTTCTCCGGATTTGCGAGCGGCGATTTCGGCGGAGTCCAGCCGGCTCATCTGGCCCGCTCCGACGCCGACGGCCATGCCATCTTTCGCGTAAAGAATCGCGTTTGATTTCACGTGCCGACAAACCTGCCAGCCAAATTTCAGATCGCGCAGTTCAGAATCGGTTGGCTGTCGGTCGGTGACGACATTCCACTTGTCTTGCGGATCCGCCTGGTCATCGCGGTCCTGCGCGAGCAGTCCGCCAGCGACTCGTCGAAATTCCTGAGTCGTCGCCGTGACCGAGCACATGCCTGGCAGCTTGAGCAGTCGAACGTTTTTCTTCCACTTCGGCCGAGTCGTCAGAGCTTCGAACGCGTCGTCAGCAAAGCCGGGGCAGATGATGGCTTCGACAAACCGGCCCGGTTCGCACAGCAGTTCTGCGGTGGCGAGGTCGAGTTCGCGGTTGAAGCTGATGATTGATCCGAAGGCGCTGACCGGGTCGCCCGCGTACGCATTCGTGAAAGCTTCGGCGAGTGTCGGAGCGATCGCGCAACCGCACGGGTTGTTGTGCTTGAGGACCGCTGCTGCCGGCTCATCAAAGTCTCTGACGATGGCGATGGCCGCGTCGAGGTCCAGCAGGTTGTTGTAGGAAAGCTCTTTGCCGTTGAGCTGTTCGGCTGCCGCCAGTGAGGAATCGGCAAAGGAAGGCTCAACGTAGAAGGCCGCTCGCTGATGAGGATTCTCACCGTACCGCAGAGGCGATCGCTTTTCGAAAGTCAGGGCGAGCGTCTTCGGGAAGTCGGCGAGGTCTTCGGCCGATTCCGTTTCGTCGGCCACTGCTTCGCTCGCGACAAGTTTGTGCATGTAGTTGGCGATGGCTCGGTCGTAGCGAGCGGTCATTTCGAAAGCGGCCGCGGTTAGTTCTCGCCGGAAGCCGTCGCTTAGTTTGCCGTCGCCCTGCAACGATTCCAGCACCCGCTCATACTGACACGGCGAGGTGACCACGCCGACATAAGCGTGATTCTTCGCGGCCGAACGGACCATGCTGGGGCCGCCGATGTCGATGTTCTCGATGGCGTCCGCGACGGAGACGTCCGGTTTCGCGATCGTCTGCTCGAACGGGTACAGGTTTACAACGACCAGCTCGAACGGAATGATGCCGTGTTCGGCGATGGCCGCAGCGTCGTCGGCCAGATCCGGTCGGCCAAGGATTGCTCCGTGAACCTTGGGATGCAGCGTCTTGACGCGGCCGTCCATGATTTCCGGGAAGTTCGTGTAGCTCGAAATGTCCTGAACAGGGATGCCAGCCGCCTCGATCGCCTTGCGGGTTCCGCCTGTCGAAATGATCTCGAAACCCAGCTCGACAAGCCCCTTGACGAAGGAATCGATGCCGTTTTTATCACTGACGCTGACGAGTGCTCGCCGAGGAAATGATTCGCTCATAGCTTTCTGAACAGTCCTGAATGGCTTGTGAGAACGATGGATCCGCCGAAACAGCAGACTGTGCGAGTTCTCGCAGATCGCCTTCACATTTTCCAGCAGCCCAGGAAACGGGGCGTGACCAGCGGAATCAGGCAGAACTCATCGGATTGGGCAGCAGTCTGGGAACCGCTCACCAACGTCGAAGCCTGCCGACCCATTTCACTGGTGGCGGTGGCGGAAGAATTCGACAGAGGCAACACTGCGTCAATCGTGAAAACGACACGCCATCTGGCAATCTGTGGCGGAGTATGCTGAACCTCAACGCAGGCACTCAGCCTGTTCAATTAACGTGAGGGCCGTGTCTGGTGCCGGCGGCTTAGAAACGTGTTCAAAATAACTTCCCGAATTGCTCGAACTCAGGTAACCCGACGCGTCAGCGAGGGACGGAAACTGAAGGATGTCCCTCGCTGACGCTTCGGGTTACCTCAGGGAAGTTATCCTTAACACGATCCTCAACACTCCAGTTTCAAACACAATCCCAACGAATCAGTCCAATGAATCAACAGCAAAAACGAGCCTCTGTTAACAGCCTTCTTTGCAGAAGTCTCGGTGTGTGTGTTCTGTTGTTGAGCATGCTCATTTCGACAACGCAGGCTGAGGAACTGACTGGTGACTGGTCGCTCGATCTCGAGTCTGGCCTGCCCGCCTGGATGAGCGTCCAGGAAAGTGACGGAGAAACTTTGGTCTACATGCGGTTGTATGTTGGCTCGGCTGGGCCCTGTAACGACGTGGTCATGTCGGATGGCCGGCTGAAGTTCACGCTGAAGAAAAACAAAAAGGCAAATACTACGACCTCGGTGGATGTCGGAATGAAAGCCGGCAAACTTGATGGAGTGATCATTCGCACGTCGCCGGACGGTCCCTCGGAACGTGAGTCGTTTACGGGTAAAAAAATCCCTCCGATGCCCACCAGGGCTCCGGACTTGTCGAGGGTTCGATTCGGTCAGCCGATTTCATTGTTCAACGGCAGAGACCTCACGGGGTGGAAACCTCACGAACCGGAAAAGAAAATGGGTTGGAGCGTTGAAGACGGCTTGCTCAAAAACACGACACCCAAGACCGACTTCAAGGCCACCGGCGATCATGCCAATCTAAAGACCGAAGCAGTCTTCGAAGATTTCTGGCTGCACATCGAGTTCCTCGTCGAAGAGCAACGCAACAGCGGCATCTACCTGCGTGGCATGTACGAAGCTCAAGTCGTGGATCGTGACAGCAGGATGCAGGGTCTGCAGGGCGTCGGCGCCATCTTTGGAATGATCGAGCCAACGAAGAATGCCGGCAGACCGGGCGGACAATGGCAGACCTACGACATTACGCTGGTCGATCGGCACGTCACCGTCATCTTGAACGGCGAAAAAGTGATCGACAACAAACCAGTCACCGGACCAACCGCCGGCGCGGTGCACACCAATCCGGCAGAACCCGGACCGATCTATTTGCAGGGCGACCACACAAACGTGTCGTACCGGGACATCTATCTGGCACCCGTGCTGAAGGATTAGCACCTGCAACTCCTCGACCCACTCGAAGTGAGTGAGTTCGAGGTTGACCCCACCACGCGAAGCGACGGCGTCCCGGCAAGCCGAACCGCAAACCTGGCCCGAGGCCCGATCGGAAAATACATGACGCGGCCCGAACGCCCAACAAACATGAATGCGTTTTCTGCACCTCTGATAAGCGCAGCATTGGTAATCCTGTTTGGTACGAGTGTCGCTCTCGCGGAAGCCTCGCCGTTTTCGGACTATTGCCAGCGTTTGCAGCAGGAGATTCAGGGGAAGAAACACGGGTTCCTTGCCGGCAACGTCACGTACTACGTCGGCGGGTTTCATGCGAGTTGGGAAGTGAAGGAACACGAAACGCTCGGCCTGACTCATCCGTTTCATCACGATCTTCGCAGCCGCGGCGTCGGACTCGTGCAGAGTCACGGCAAGGATCATGACGATACCGGTCTCGGCAACGACTTCTCTGGCTGGGAGTTCTACAAGGACACGCGGGTTCTGTATGGCAGCGTCGTGATTGACCAGAAGACTCATCGCCATCCGGTCCCGACGAAAATGTACTGGCAGCCGGACCGGATGATCTGCGAGTACGAAGTAGAAGGCGTGCGGTTGCGTGAAGAAAAATTCATCGCCGCCAATGACGCCGCCTGTTCGATCATCACGGCGTCCCGTCCCGTCACTTTGCGATTCAATGGTCAGAGTTTCTTCGGGCGAAACAGTCTCACAAGCACCGCCACGATCAAATATGACGCCGACCAAAACGCCATCCACATCGTCGAAGGCGGCACGACAAAATGTCGACCTGAAACGGACGGGTCCGAGCAGATCGGTCCGATCATGTATCAGGGCATGAGTACGATTCTCACTGCGTCTCGAAACTTTTCAGAAAACCACAAGTTCGCCACTGGCGAACACGGCGAGATGCAGTACGAGTTCGACGTGCCCTGCGACAACGAAGGAGTGGTTCTCGTCTGGGCGATGCACGATAACGACCGCCAGGCACTCGACGACGCGACGACGGTGCTCCGCGAACCACGTGAAACGATGATCGCGAAGACTCGCGAGATGAATCGGAAGCTCAACGAAGAGATCCCGTACTTTCGCTGCTCGGATCGGAAGTTCGAGGACATCTACTATTACCTGTGGTCACTCTTCCTGATGTACGAGATCGACGTGCAACAAGGTTGGGAGATGGAGCCTCACACTCAGTCGGCCGTCAATAATTTCCTCGGCATGCACCGTTACGATGCGACGTTCCAGATCAAAGTGGGAGCGTGGACTGGCAACAAGTCACGTTACGCTTACGGAAACGTCCTGACGTGGAAGCACCTCTTCAAGAACGGCCACTATCGAAAGTCACCAAACGGCGAGATTGCACTGGCCGATAACAAGGGAACGACGTGGCACTCCGGCGTGTACGGCAATGAACTTTCGGAGCACGTCCTCGGAGCATGGCAGATTTACCAGCACACGGGCGATGTCGACTTCCTGCGCGACTGTTACGAGGGTTACTTCCGAGAAGTCTTTCACAAGCGAATCGCCCCGTTCTTTTCCAATCACTTTGAAGTGGCGGAAGCCTTGATCGCAATGGCCCGCCTCACCGGTCATGTCGAGGATGTGGAACACTGGAAGCGGATGGTGCCGCTCGGGCAGGACCAAATCCGAACGTGGTTCGATCAGCGCTGGCAGGCACACGGTCACCAACATTTCTTCGGCGGACCAAAGGACGGGATGCTGATGACGACCGGCTTCTGGCACATGCGTTCGAAACATTTTCCGCGTGAGTACGCTGTTCAGATGACCGAGTCATGGGCACTTGATAAAGACAAAGGCTTTTACGGGGATGCATCGCGGCCGTTTCCGCTCGCCATGTCCCGGCAGGCCATGAAAACATTCGCGACCGACGTCGACCACTCGTTTGGCTACACACCGGATACCGCATACTTCACGTTAAGCGGCATGTTCCGTCATCGTCTGGGCGCCCCCGCCTGGCAACTCACGCTCAACCACCTGGCCCGTTACAACTTCAGTGATGATTGGAATGTGCCGGTCGCGCCCGAAGCCTACACGCGCAGCGGCAAGCTGTTCGGTGACCAGTACTCGAACTTCAACGCCGGCAAACTGTTGTTGTTTCTCGAAGGCCTCGCGGGGCTGGAGTATTCCATCCTCGACCACAGACTGATCGTGCACGACACCATGCCCACCAATTGGAAGTGGATGGAAGTTCGCCTTCCGATCCGATTCCCGGGTGAGAGAACGAATCACTGGCCAGCGATTCGGTACGAGCGATCAGAAAACAAAAAGAGAACGGCGAGCGGAAGCGAGATCACAAAGTCCATCCGCATCACCGATTGCCCGCTGCGGATCACCGTCGAACCGTGGTCGGAAGGAAAACGGGTGATCGGTTCCGACAAGCAACCCAACAGCGACCAGAAGGCAACCGCGACCAGCTACCCTCACTACAGCCGATACGATTTCGAGGACGAAAGTGCGACGGCGTACGTCGAGCTTCACCTGGACACCGATTCCAATGACAGGTGATATAATGGCTCGACGCCTGTTCTGAATTGCTTAACGTCTGCGGCACCCACAAGCTCGCTCTTCGACCTGTTCTCAATAATTACCTTGACCCAATCGCCACGATGGAAAGAAACGGCAAAGTGATGATAAACCAGAAGCAAGTTCTCTCCGTGACTCTACATCTCTGCGCGATACTTCTAATTCCGGCATGCTCCGTTGCGTCCGCCGCCGAAAAGCCGAACGTTCTGCTGATCATGGCCGACGATCTGGGGTTCTCGGACCTGGGCTGTTACGGCGGTGAGATTGCGACACCGAATCTCGACTCGATTGCGCAGAACGGGCTGCGGTTTACGAAGTTCTACAACACCGCGAGATGCTGGCCGACGCGTGGAGCACTTTTGAGCGGCTACTACGCGCAGCAGATTCGCCGAGACTCGCTACCAGGAATCACCTCGGGCGGCCGTGGCCAACGTCCGGACTGGGGTGTGCTGGTTCCCAAACTTCTGAAGCCGGCGGGTTATCGCTCGTACCACACGGGCAAGTGGCACATTGACGGGATGCCCGTCGAAAACGGATTCGACCATTCTTACCTGTTGAGGGATCAGGGTCGCTTCTTTAATCCGAATCGGCACTGGAAGGACGACGTCCAGCTTCCGCCTGTCAAAAAGGGCACCGACTTTTACGCGACGACGGCGCTGGCCGACCACGCGATCGAAGTTCTGACTGAACATTCCGATGAGCACGCGGACTCTCCGTTCTTTCATTACCTTGCGTTTGCCGCTCCGCATTTCCCGCTGCACGCGTTGCCCGCAGACATCGCCATTTACAAAGACACTTATACGGAAGGTTGGGACTCGATCCGGCTGAAACGCTGGCAGCGCATGCAGCAAATGGGTTTGCTGGAAGCAGCCGGGGTGAACCAACTGTCGCAAGTCGAACGCGACCTCGGCCCGCCGTACCACTTCCCCGACGCGTTTAAGATCCTAGGCAATGGCGAGATCAACAAGCCGCTTCCGTGGAGCAGTCTCACCGACGAGCAGAAGAAGTTTCAGGCGACGAAGATGTCGATCCATGCCGCGATGATCCATCGCATGGATATCGAAATCGGCCGAGTCTTCGATCAGATCCGAAAGATGGGTCAGTGGGAAAACACGCTGGTCGTTTTTCTGTCCGACAACGGTGCCAGTGCCGAGATCATGGTTCGCGACGACGGGCATGATCCGAACCTTCCGCCCGGAGGTGCCGGCACTTATCTGTGTCTTGGACCTGGCTGGTCGACGACCTGCAACACACCGTTTCGTCGTCACAAAACGTGGACTCATGAAGGCGGCACGTCGACACCGTTTCTGATGTCATGGGCGCAGGGCATTAAGGCTCGCGGCGAATTCCGTCGCAATGTCGGACACGTGATCGACGTCGTCCCGACCCTGCTGGAACTCGCTGGGGAAAAGACGCTGGAAGATGCGCCGCCCGCGCCGGGAAAGAGTCTTGTTCCCACGTTTACGAAAGACGAATCCGTCAAGCATGAATCGTTGTGGTGGTTTCACGACGGCCACAAGGCGATTCGCGTCGGCGACTGGAAGGCCGTCGCGCCGATCGGTGAGCCATGGGAACTGTACAACCTCGCCAACGATCGCGACGAATCGACTGACCTGGCTCTGCCGGAAGGCGCCCGACTTTATGAACTGATCGCCGAGTGGAATCGGCAGCTTGCGGAATTCACCAAACTCGCCTCACGAGACCTGCCGCCGTCCGCGATCAAAAAAGTGGAAGGCGGGAACGATCGACCGCCTGCCATGAACAAAGCGCAGGCGGCCGCGAAACCGAAGCGTCGGCAGGTGCTGCTCGGCGGGAAGTCGTTTCTGCTGAACGGTCGACATGCGTTTTTGATGTTGCCAGAAAAGGCGTTCGAAGGTGCGGGCGGCAAGCCGTGGATTTTCTACGGGCCGACGCTGCCCGGCACTCCCGACAAAGCAGAAAGCTGGATGCACCAGCAGTTCCTCGACGCCGGAATCGCGATCGCCGGCATCGACGTCGGAGAAGGTTACGGCAGCCCTCACGCCTTCCCGCATTTCGAAGGTCTGTACCGACACATGGTCCAGCAGGGCTACTCGAAAAAGCCGGCGTTACTCGGACGCAGCCGAGGCGGACTCTGGGTGAGCAGTTGGGCGATCAGGCATCCCGACCGAGTTGCCGGCATCGGCGGAATTTATCCGGTCTACGATTACACGACTTATCCGGGAGTGAACCGTGCGGCAACGGTGTACGGTCTGAGTGCCGAAGAACTGCTCGCTCAGCAGGACAAGCTGAACCCGATCAAACGAGCTGTTGAACTGGCCCAAGCAAAGATTCCAGTCTTCATCATTCACGGCACGGACGACAAAGTTGTTCCGATCGGAGCGAATTCCGAGGCGTTAGAAAAAGCGTACGCAGCGAACAATGCCGCCGACCTGATTCACGTCATCAAATCCGAAGGCCAGGGCCACAGCTTCTGGGAAGGCTTCTTTACTTGTCAGGAGTTAGTCGATTTCCTTATCGAAAAGTCGAAACAAGGATCGCAGTAGTTGGCGTCAGAGTGGGTAGCGTTTTCGAAATTCTGGAACTCCGTCACAATCATTTAATAGCCACGGATGGACACGGATTTTCACGGATGACGAAGGATGTCTCAAAACAGTATCCGTCTTTATCTGTGTAATCCGTGGTTTTTGATGATGTTACTTTGCGAACCTCTGCGTCTTCGCGACTTTGCGTCAGGACTTGTCAGATGGGTCATGACTCCTTCTCCTCTGCGTTTTTCACCTCAGCGACCTCTGCGTTAAAGTGTCAGCATGATCAAGAACACAATTTCGAGAATCCTGCCGCTGTTTCTGTTCGCCGCTGCGGCCAATACTTCAGCCTTCGCTACTGAACCATCCAAAGGCGAGAAGCTCTTCGCTCTGAAGGTGAAACTGCTGTTCGCCGAAAAGTGCATTGCCTGCCACGGTGACGATCCCGACGAAATCGCTGGCGGATTCGACATGCGCTCGCGCGAGGCTCTGCTCAAAGGCGGAGAAAGTTTCGAAGACGAAGTCGTCATTCCCGGCAAAGGCGAACAGAGTTTTCTTTACGTCGTGACGACCCGCTCGGAAGAAGGCTACGAGATGCCGCCGAAGGAAGCCGAGCGGCTCACTCAGGAACAACAGTGGTGGATTCGCGACTGGATTAACGAGGGGGCTCCGTGGCCGGACGAGACTCGCGTCGCGGAAATTCAAAGCAAGTATGCCGAAGGCGTGATCGTTGAAACGTCCGGAGGGCTGGGTGACGACTGGACGAACCGTCGTTACAAGCCCGAGCATCTCTGGGCTTACCAACCTCTGAATGTGGAGGACGTGCCGAAGTCAGCTCATCCGGTCGACTGGTTCATCGATCGCAAGCTGAAAGAAACTGGTCTGGATGCGGCTCCGGTTGCGAACTCTCGCGAGCTTGCTCGACGACTCAGCTTCGGAATCACGGGATTGCCTCCGCGACCGATCGACGCTGCGAGTTTTGACACAGCCGCGAAGAAAGACATCGCCGCCGCCGTGCTTGATTACTCAAAACGGCTGATGGCAACGCCTCACTACGGCGAGCACTTCGGACGGCAATGGCTGGACGTCGCGCGGTACGCGGACTCGGCCGGCTTTGCCAACGACTACTCGCGACCCAACGCCTGGCGATATCGCGACTACGTTGTCCGAGCATTTAACCAGGACAAGCCGTACGACGAATTCGTCTGTGAACAGATCGCCGGCGACGAGATGTTGAAGGATGAAGGCAGAAGTCAAAAGGATGAATCATCATCTTCAGCCTTCGTCCTTCAGCCTTCTGACTTTCTTGTCGCTACGGGTTTTCTGCGGATGGGACCGTGGGAGCAGACGGGGATGAGCGTCTTTCGGGTCACGCGTCAGCAATGGTTGGACGACGTGACGGATTCGGTTGGTCAGGCGTTTCTGGGGCACCCTCTGCAATGCGCGAAATGTCATGACCATAAGTTCGATCCGATTCCGACCCGAGACTATTACAGCATGATGGCCGTTTTCTCGACGACGCAGTTTGTCGAGCGGGATGCTCCGTTTACGGACAATGAAAATCTGACCGGGTTCAAGCCGGCGGCTGAGTGGACTCGCGCGAAAGTCGCCGCGTACCAGAAGGACCAGAAGGAACTCAACGCTCGCGTTAAGAAAAATCGGAAGCAGGAATCGGGTGATGCGAAAGTCGGTGACAACGGTCTTGATCCTGGCGACGAGGCATCGCTGGCCCGCATGAGCAAGAACATTTCACGGCACACCTGGGAGTACGACAAGACTCGGCCGATCGCGTTCAGCGTCCACACGGGCAACACCATCGAACGAAAAAACGTCGGCGACCGAATTGAAATGCCGGACGATCCGTGGGGCAAAGGGCTTCTCGAACAAGACACCATCCTGACCGGCGGAGACGCTTACACTCGCGGCGCCGAGGTCAAACCCGGAGCGATCAGCGCTGCGGAGAATCTCGGCGGGATGACTTCCGAGTCGTTTCCCGACGGTCGTGGCCAGCGACGTCTCGCTCTGGCAGAGTGGATTGTCGATGAGAAAAATCCGCTGACAGCTCGAGTCATGGTGAACCGCGTCTGGGCGTGGCATTTCGGCAAAGGCCTGGCTGGCAATCCGAACAACTTCGGAGCGACCGGAAAACTACCGACTCATCCAGCGCTGTTGGACTACCTGGCAAACTGGTTCATGGAGCATGACTGGTCGGTCAAGAAACTAAACATGATGATTCTGACTTCCGCCACTTATCGTCGAAGTTCCCGCCACCAGAATCGCGAAGAGCTCGACGGGAAAGATCCGAATCGCAACTTCTACGCGACATGCCTGCCTCGACGCCTGACCGCGGAAGAACTTCGCGATGCCATGCTGGCGGCCAGCGGCGAACTGAATCGTCAGGTCGGCGGCATCCCCTGCCGACCGGACATCAACCTGGAAGTCGCCATGCAGCCGCGACAGATCATGGGCGGCACGGCTTCTGTTTATGAACCCGATCCACTGCCCAAACAACGTAACCGAAGAAGCATCTACGCCGAGAAGATTCGCGGATTGCGTGACCCGTTTCTGGAAGCGTTCAACCAGCCGGGGCCGGACAAGTCATGCGAGCTTCGTGAAACTTCGACCGTCGCGCCGCAGGCATTGACCTTGTTCAACGCGGAAGAGGTTCAGGATCGCTCGATCGCTCTGGCGGCGCGATTGATCAAAGAAGCTGACGAGGCCGCGATGGTGGAGGAAGCCGTCGTGAAGCGTGCGTTTGAACTGGCTTTGGGACGCTTACCAGCCAGCCACGAACTGGCCGCTTGCCTGGCACATTGGACTCAGGCAACGAAAGAAGAAACCGGCAAGCACTACGAAGTGAAGAAGATTTCAAGCACGACCAAACGGACGGTGATGGCCGAGAAAACCGGCGAGCCGTACGACTTCTTAGAATTCATGCCAGCCTACGAAAACTACGTTTCGGATCTCCAGCCGGCTCAAACGGACGCTCGCACACGCGGACTCGCACACGTCTGCCTGGTGATCTTTAACCTGAACGAATTCGCGTATATCGATTAATCATGAACAACCACTCATCAAACCTTGCAATGCCGAGCCGGCGCGACTTTCTTTACGGCCTGGGAGCGGGACTCGGCTCCGTGGCTTTCTCGTCATTGCTGGCGGCCGACGAGGCAGCACCAGCCGGCAAGCCTCAACTGCCGGTTAAAGCGAAGCGTTGTATCTTCCTCTTTATGGAGGGAGGACCATCTCACCTGGACACGTTCGATCCAAAAATTGAGCTGACGAAACGGCACTTGCAGGAGTTCTCGCGCTTTGGTGAGCAGGAGAGCGCGATGTCGTCGGGCAAGCGTTACTTTGTCAAGAGCCCGTTCGACTTCATCAAGGCTGGCGAATGCGGCGCGGACATCTGCACCGAGTGGACGCATCTCAAAGAACGAGTCGATGACATTTGTTTTTATCGAGGAGCTCAGGTCGAGTCGGTCAATCACCCAACCGCGTGCTACCACGTCAACACGGGCAATCAGTTTGGAGGCGATCCGGGAGTCGGTGCCTGGGTCAACTACGGACTGGGCACCGACAATCAGAACCTGCCTGGCTTCGTCGTGCTACCACGCGCCAGTTACCCGCAAGGTGGAGCCGCGAACTGGTCGAACGGTTTTCTGCCGGCGCAGTTTCAAGGCACTCCGCTGCGTCCTGAAGGCAGCCCGATTCTCGATCTGAATCCTCCGCCCGGCATCACGCCTGAGCGACAACGCGCGAACCTCGACCTGCTCGCCACTCTGAACAATAAACATCTCGAACAACGGCCCGGGCGCAGTGACCTGGAAGCTCGCATGAGTTCTTACGAACTCGCCTATCGAATGCAGAGCGAAGTGCCCGGCGTCATGAACCTCGACGGCGAGTCGAAAGCAACGCTCGACATGTACGGCATCGGCGACTCGAAGACCGACGCGTTCGGTCGCAAGTGTCTGCTCGCGCGGCGGTTGATCGAGAATGGCGTCCGCTTCGTGCAGGCCTACGCCGGCAACTGGGACAGCCATGACTACATTCAACGTGCTCACGGATCGTTGATTCGGTCCGTCGATCGTCCCATCGCCGCCTTACTGCGCGATCTGAAAGAGCGAGGCCTGCTTAACGACACGCTGGTCGTCTTCTGTGGCGAGTTCGGCCGGACTCCGGACAACGGTCAGCGCAGCGGAGGAAAATCCTACGGCCGTGATCACAACGCCAAAGCAATGGCCATGTGGTTTGCCGGTGGAGGCACCAAAGCCGGTCACACGATCGGGGCCACGGACGAAGTCGGAGAAAAGGCCGTCGAATGCGTGCATCACATCCGCGACGTCCACGTCACGCTGCTGCATTTGCTGGGTCTCGACGACAACCGTCTCACTTACTACCACGCCGGCCGCTTCAAACAGCTGAGCCAGTTTGGCGGGAAAGTGATCCACGAACTGATCGCGTAGCAGTCCGTCCAGAGTCACAAGAATAAGAATTGTGTCCGGGATAACTTCCCGATTTCGATACGAGCGGCGAGGATCGTCGTTCTCGATGCGGCGTTATCAGCAACCAGAATGATGGCCGCAAAACAGCACAAAAGTCGCAAGAGCGGAATTCGTTTTTGTGTCCTTTTGCGACTTCTTGCGGCCATAAACAGCTCCAGGGATTCCGAACCCGATCCCAGGGGGACAGGCCCGGCTCAACTCAAACCGTACAGTGCTCCGAAGCGTGTTCGCAGATGCTTCATCAGTGGCTCGTGAGAGAGCGGTTTGCCGGTCACGTGTTCAACGAGTTCGCCGGCCGAGTATTGCTTGCCCGGTTGATGGATCTTTTCGTTGAGCCAGTTTTTGAGCGGCATGAATTCTCCGCAAGCAAACTGGTCGTGCAGGCCGCCGAGTTCTTCGTCGGCCGTGTCGAAGAATTGAGCGGCGTACATATTTCCCAGAGCGTACGTCGGGAAGTAGCCAAGAAGCCCGGCGCTCCAGTGAATGTCCTGCAGGCAACCGTGGGCGTCATCATCCGGCGTGATACCAAAGTAGCGAGTGAAAGTTTCGTTCCAGACGCCAGGCAACTCGGCAGGCTTCAGATCGCCGGTCAGCATCGCCTGCTCCAGCTCAAACCGCAGCATGATGTGCAGGTTGTAGGTAATCTCGTCGGCTTCGACTCGAATGAAAGACGATCGCACATCGTTGACCGCCCAGTGGAACTCGTCCTGCGTCACTTTCGAAAGTGCTGCTGGAAACGCGGCTTGAGCTTTCGGGAAGAAGTGCTGCCAGAACGCTGGGCTGCGGCCAACGAGGTTTTCCCACATCCGCGATTGCGATTCGTGAATGCCCAGCGAAACGGTTTGGCCCATCGCCGTGCCGAACGCTTCCTTGTTAAGCCCCTGTTCGTAGATGCCGTGTCCGGCTTCGTGCAGAGTGCCGAAAAACGCTCCGGAAAAATGATGCTCGTCATACCGCGTGGTCAGACGGCAGTCGCCTGGCCCGAACCCACTGCAGAACGGGTGAGTGGCAATGTCGAGTCGGCCGGAATCAAAACAGAACCCGATGGCCGTCGCGGCTTCGATGCCGATCTGACTTTGAGCGTCGACCGGGTAGGATCGAGTGATGATGGTGCGGTCCGGTTGCCGTCCGGATTCTCGAATCGCCGCGACCAGCGGAACAAGTTCGTCACGCAATGGCTCAAACGCTGCCTGGATACTCGCCGCCGTCGCGCCGGGTTCGTAATCGTCGAGCAGAGCGTCGTACGGCTGGCCGTCTCCGTAGCCAATCGCTTCGGCCTCTTCGCGTTTAAGACCCAGAGCCTTCGTGAGCCATGGCTCGAATGCCGAGAAATCCGATTTCCGGCGAGCCGCGACCCACGCCTGCTGAGCGAGCGTTGTGACTCGTGACAGTTCTTCGACAAGCTTCTGAGGCAGCTTCGTGTCGCGGTCGTAGGATCGTCGAGCATGTTTAACATTGATCTGTGCGGTCGAACCGTCGTCGCCCAGGTCGTTGGCCGCTTCCAGTTCGGCCAGCAATTCTCCGATTCGCGGATGCGTCGCCTGTTCATGAGCCATGCCGGCCAGCAGGGCAAGCTGTCCCGCGCGATGTTCGCCGCCGTCCGGAGGCAGATTGACCTGCTCGTCCCAGCCCAGCACCGCCGAACACGATCCCAGCAGCGACGTTTTCTTCAGGCGTTCGATGAGTTCTGAGTAGAGGTCGGGAGTCGCAGCCATGGTCGGTCCTTCGGTGTTGTGTTTCGAGTTCGCACGGTCTCAAGGCCGGCATGATTGCGAACCAGACCGCTGCTGACGAGCGAAGCGTGGCCTTGATTCGTCATACCCGCGCAGGCGGGTACCCAGTCAGACGAAGCATGTGAGTGTTGTCGTTGCTGGTTTCCCGCCTGCGCGGGAATGACGAAAATACTCAGACACTATCCGTACTCGCGATGCCGGCCGGGTTTCGCCAGGATACCGGCTCTGTTTTGATTCGCTATTCCACCCCGTGAATCCTCAGCTCGACGGAACGACGTTCATGGCAAAATATCTGACCGCTCCCGATCCAAATGAAACCGGTTGGCCGAAAGGCGTCAAATACATCATCGGGAACGAAGGCTGCGAACGCTTCAGCTTCTATGGAATGAAGTCGATCCTGCAGGTTCACCTGACGACGCTGTTCGTCGCCGGGGGCATGTATGAGCAACTGGGCGAAGAAAACGCTCAGGAGATGGTCCATCTGTTCGTCGCGGGTGTGTACGCCTTTCCGATGATCGGAGCCATTATTGCCGACCGGCTGCTGGGCAAATATCACACAATTCTCTGGTTGTCGCTGGTTTACTGCCTCGGACATCTGGTGCTGTCTATTGGCGAAAACTCCATCGGCGGCATGGCGATCGGGCTGGGGTTGATCGCGATCGGATCCGGCGGGATCAAGCCTTGCGTGTCGGCTCACGTTGGTGATCAGTTTGGAAAAGGAAACTGGAATCTCGTCGGCAGAGTCTTCCAGGCGTTTTACTTCATCATCAACTTCGGGTCGTTCTTTGCGACGTTGATGATTCCGTTCATTCGTTCCAACCCGGACAAGATCTGGATTCTGCGAGACCATCCGGAGTACGCCACCAGCGTCGCATTCGCCATCCCCGGCATTCTGATGTTTCTCGCGACAATCGCGTTCTGGATGGGTCGGCATGTCTTCGTCCATGTGCCGGCACATCCTGGCGGCAAGGTCGGGCTGCTCGATTCGATCGGTGCCACGCTGCTCTTTATGGGCTTCATCGGGCTGCCGCTGTTTGGCTGGGGTGTTCTGTCGTTTTCAACAAACGTCGTCCTGACGGTCAGCAGTGTGCTGATTGGGCTGTGGGTGTTCGAAGAACGGCAGGCGATCGAGCAGGACGACGGGTTCCTGGCCGTGATGTTTCATTCGGTTGAGGCGCTCATCAAAGGCGAAAATCGAAAAGCGATATCGTCGCTCGACGCCGATGTGGCAGCGGATTCAATTTATCGGCACTGGTTCTTCTCGTCAGCGGCAAAACGGTTTGGTGAAGAAGCGGCTGAGGGGCCTCGGGCCGTGTTGCGAATTATCAGCATCTTCTTCCTGGTGAGTGTGTTCTGGGCGTTGTTCGACCAGCATGCTTCGAGTTGGGTGCGTCAGGCTCAACGGATGAATCTCGATCTTCAGTTGCCCTGGTCGACGACCAACCCGGATGGAACGACGGTGCCTGCAGTGCTCTCCATGTTGCCCAGTCAGATTTCAGCGTTGAATCCGCTGATGGTCATGGCTCTGATTCCGTTCAACACGTTCTTCCTCTACCCGTTCATTACGAAACGCGGGTGGGAGATGACGCCGCTACGTCGAATGACGATTGGCATGATCACCGCGAGCCTCGCGTTCGTCGTGGTGGCCATGATTCAAGTTCGAATCAACGCGGGCGGTGATGAAGACATGATTTCCGTGCTGTGGCAATTCTTCCCTTACCTGATCATGACGCAGGCCGAGGTCATGGTGTCGATCACCGGTCTTGAGTTTGCTTACACGCAGGCACCGACTCGGATGAAATCAACGATCATGGGGTTCTGGCTGCTGAGCGTTTCGCTGGGCAACAAATTGACAGCCGTCGTCACCAAACTTCCGGACATGGACCTGCTGACATCGTTCTGGGCATTTGCCGGACTGATGGGTGTCGCGGCGGTGCTCTTTGGAATTCGGTCGGCCTTTTACAAGTACCGGTACTACACGCAGTAGCCCATCGTTTCCTGGTAGGCTGGAACAAGCTCCGCGCAGTTCCGGCGGCTGGATCGGTTTATTAGCTGAGGGGTGCCGGAACTGCGCGGAGCTTGTTCCAGCCTACTTGTTAATTTCTCAACGACCGTAGCGATGGCACGGAGGGTTCGATGACTATCGACGTTTATGAGTCGACGAGTTTCGAATCGTTGTGGCATGAGTTCGAACGCTCAATCGCTTCGCCGATGTCGTCGCCGCTGGCTCCGGAAACGATTGTCGTTCCGGCTCGAGGCTGGGAGAGCTGGTTTAGTCGGCGGCTGGCTAACCAACGAGGCTGCTGGGCGCAGTTTCGGTTTCTCCTGCCAGGGCAGTGGATTTCGGAAACGCTCGAAAGCTGTCTGGACGCCGATCAGGCTCCGAATCGCGAGCAGGACGCGCTGACTTGGATCATCGCCAACCAACTGCCGGACTTGTTGAATCATGAAGCATTCGGGGCCGTTCGCGGTTACCTCTTCCAACCCGATGGCGGCACGGATCCGCAGCGACTGATCGACCTGAGCCGGTGCATTTCCGATCTGTTTGACCGGTACCTGCTGCATCGACCGGACCTGATCGCTGCCTGGAATCAGGGTGTTGACTGGCCGGGCTGTGGAGTGCCCGCCCCTCCCGCTGCGGCATGGCAACGACAACTCTGGCAGGCAATCACGCGGGACAAGACTCGTCGCTATCGATCTGTGGCGGCGATGGCCGAAGACCTGAAAGATTCAATGCGGCCCGGCGAGAGCCAGATCCCCGAACGACTAAGTGTCTGGCTGTGCGGCAGCGTTGTGCCCGCTCATCTTCGTTTTCTCGAAGCCGTTGGTGAGCATTCAAACGTTGGGCTGTTTGTGCTGTCTCCGGCCTGCGAATACTGGGGCGACATGTATGGCCGTCGGCAGTTGCTTCGCCGACTGAGAGAGCATCCGCAATCGCTTCGGCAGTTCTGCGCCGAGCATCACGTCGATCTGCTGCACCCGTTGCTGGCATCGATGGGCGAACTTTCCAGGCAACAGCAAATGCTGATGGTCGATCTCGATTCGGCGCCGTGGCGTCTTCGGGATGTCGCGGAAGACTCGTTCGAAGAGGATGACCAGGACGACGCTTTCACTTTGTTGAGCGAACTGCAAAACGATCTTCATCTCGCAACAGAACCCGAACGCCGAGAGTTAGCTCGTGACAACAGCGTGCGGATTCACAGTTGTCACAGCGCCATTCGCGAAGTCGAAGTTCTGCACGACCGGATTCGCGAAGCTTTGGAGGAAGATCCAGAGCTTGCTCCGGAAGACATCGCTGTGTTCTGCCCGGACCTCGATAATTATTCGCCGTTGATTCAGGCGGTGTTTGGACTGACTCGCCCCGGTTCTGACGAGCATATTCCGTTTCAGATTGCCGGCCGATCCGCTCGCCGAACGCGGCCGCTGATTGATGCCTGGCTGAAAGTGCTGGAAGTCTTTGAAAGCCGAGTCACAGCGACGGACGTTCTCGACCTGCTCAACACAGAAGTTGTCCGTGAGCGCGTTGGCCTTGATTCTTCCGAAGTGGAGAAGATCGCCGAGTGGCTCGACGATGCCGGAATCCGGTGGGGGCTGGACGCCGAACATCGACAGTCGGAGAACCTGCCCGGCACGGACTTGAACACGTGGGAGTTTGGGCTGGATCGACTGACTCTGGGTTATGCCCTGCCCCCGGCGAGTTCTCAGATCGTCGGCGACGTTGCGACACTTGATCGTGTCGAAGGGCTTTCCGGAGCGACGCTGGGACGTTTGTGGAGCCTGATTTCGCGCCTCCGCCAGTGGCGGGAAAGAATCAGCCAGAGTCGGTCGTTGGCCGAGTGGCGCGAACCGCTCGGACGAATCGTTCGCGATTTCCTGGAAACTGATCTGGATGACACGGGCTATCAGATCGTGCTCGACGCGATCGACAAGGTTGTCAAGCTGGCAGAGGCCGGTGACTTCGACTCGCCCGTTTCGTTTGCGGTGGCGGTCAAGGAAGTGACTCGGCAACTCGACTCGGCGTCCGCCGCTTCGTTTCGACATGGCGGCGTCGTGTTTTGCGATATGAGTGCCATGCGGAGCCTTCCGTACAAAGTCATCGCTCTGCTCGGCATGAACGATGGCCTGTTCCCGCGAGGTGATCGGTCGGTTGGTTTTGACCTGATGAGGTTTCAGCGAACTCTCGGGGACAATGGCCCGCGCGATGAAGATCGTCATCTGTTTCTGGAAGCGATTCTTGCCGCCGGCGACCGGCTCATCATCACGTGCCAGGGACAGGATGTGAGGGATCAGCGACCGCGGCCTCCTTCGGTGCCGGTTCAGGAACTTCTGGACGCTCTTGATCAGACGGATGAGCAGGCGGGACTGCGGGATGAAGTTTTCATCCGGCACCCGCTCCAGGCGTTCGCCCCGAAATACTTCGACCGGCAGAGCAACGTTCCTGCCAGTTTCGACAGGGACTCACTGAAGGCTGCGCAGCGTCTGCAAGGGCAACCGGAACAGTCAGCCATCTTCGCGACGGCACCGTTGACGCCGCTTCAGTCAGCTGACGAGTCGGACGGAACTTCTGATGAATCAGAAGCTGTGACTGTTCGAGATTTGCAGAATCTCTACGAACGCCCGTGGCTCCTGTTCCTGCGGCAGGTCGGCGTGGGCAACATTTCTGTCGCGGAATATTCCAATGATCGAGAGCCGCTTGTTCTTGACGGTTTGCAATACTGGCAGGCCGGAGACACCTGGCTGGAACAATCGCTGGCGGGCGTCGGTCAGGACACGATCGCTCAGCAGTTGATCCGAACGGGAAGCATCCCGGCCGGCAGCGCGGGACAATCTGTCGTTCGAAAACTGAAACAGGATGCGTCGTCAATCATCGCTTCGATGCAGAAAGGAAGCCTGGAGACGGTTTCGGCATCGCTGCCCGTCAGTCTGCAGATCGGCAACGTCGTCGTGACTGGCGAAATCAACGGCTGGACCGGCAACACCATTCATCGAGGGGTGTTTTCAAAGGTCAGCATGAAATACGCCACGAGGCTTTGGGTCGACTATCTCATCGCCACGGCAATCAGTAACCGAACTCTTGAACCCGCCGTGCTGGTCGGCCGCGAACGCACTCAGGCAACGCTGTCACCAGTAGGACCTTATGAGGCGTTTGCTCACCTTGAAAACCTGGTCGGTATGTGGCAGGTCGCCAGAAGTTTTCCGCTGCCGTTCTTTGTCGACAAGGACATCGCCAAACTGATCAAGGAAGACGAAGTCGACTTTGCTGACAGACAGTCAACGACGGCTTTCATCTCCAAGGCGCGCAACAGTTTCAACAAAGAACCGTGGGGGAACAGCAATTCCAGTGCTGACCGACCGGCTCCCGCCGACGAGCCGGAAGCACGAGCCGCGTTCGCCGGGCTGCGCCCCTTCGATCTGCGTTGCGACGCTGTTCCGGAGTTAGCTCAGCACGGCGACCGCAACCTGTTCACCTGCCTGGCAGAAACTCTTTGCACGCCGTTGGCGGAGCATCTGGAATCAATTCCAGGTTAATGGCGTGGGCGATCCTGCGACGATGAAGTGAAGATTGTGTTCCGAATTCACTTCCCCGAGTTTTTGCGAGCGACGATTTTTGTCAGCGCCAATGCGACACGCCAGCAACCGGAACGATGGCCGCAAAGCAGCACAAAAGTCGCAAGATGTGACGTCCTCTTTTGCGTCCTTCTGCGTCTTCTTGCGGCCATAAACAGCCCGCCTGCGCGGCAATGACGTGGCGGGAAGACACGTCTACTGAAGACCCGGCAGCAGGTAGTGGTAGTTCACGACGAAGTGGCAGGCGCAGCCGGCGGTCACCAGCAGGTGCCAGACGCAGTGGAAGTACGGCACTTTGGTGTCGTTGCACAGGAAGATCGTACCGACCAGCAGGCAGGCGGCTCCGGCCGCGATCCAGGCGAGTCCTGCCAGCGGGAACCAGGTCATCATGACGGGCGCTGCCAGCATCGGCATGCAGCCAATCAGAACGTAGAACCACACGGGCACCATTTTGACGCCGGTGACAAACAGTTTCAGAAAGACGCCGGTCAGCGACAGAATCCACATCGTGATCGGAATCAGAAACCAGTACCCGGTGTTGCAGACGGTCAGGCCAACGGGCGTGAACGCTCCCGAGATCAGCAGGAAGATCGAAACCTGATCGAGCATCCGGAAGCTGTGTTTCCATTTGCCGCTGAGAAAGCTGTGCGACAATGTTGAGGTCAGGTAGACCATCGTCAGCGTGATGGCATAAATCACGCAGGCGGAGGTGACGACCGGGTCACCGATTGCGGCGGCTTCGCGAATCAGGAAGGCGGAACCGGCAATCGAAAGCGCTGTCGCGAGTCCGTGCGTAACCTGATTGGCTCGTTCTTCATTTACCAGACGAGCTTTGCGCGTGTTCAAAGGAGCATGAGACCAAAGCAGGCCACTCATATGTCGACATCCTTGTCGATGCCGGGCGAACGTAGTCGATCGTCGCGGCAATAATGCGTAATACCGTGGGAAATTTCTGGAACCGGGAGGCGATCCGTCGCCGGTTTTCCGCGGCATCACATCGTTTCGCTCGTCTCCATGCCGACGTCAGATCAGACCGTCTGTCCGGCATAAAGACACTTAACAGATCCGGCGTTTTGCCGGAACACGTGATCTGAACAGGCCAGCTCTGCTGACCGCTGATCAGGCCGCTTTGCGAAGCTGATCCAACGCGTCGATCGCGGCTTTTGCTTCTTCAAAACTGCCCAGGCTTTCGACGAATGCCATCAGCGTTTCCAGCGACTCGTCGTCGTATTCTTCGAGCAGTTTGGCCAATTGTTCGTCGTCCATTGGAGGACTCCCTTCACGAATAAGCACCGGGCAGAGGCTGAGCGATCGGCGGTCATTGACAGGCCAGCGCTCAGACCACTCATCGGCATCGGAAGGGCTGCTGCTTCAGGTTTTGACGGGTGTAGCGATTGCGCCGCGACGCTCGGGCTTCAATTGCCCGCAAGGTCAACCACAATTCCCGAAGACGGCGTCTGATCACACGTTAGCGTCGGTGCCGAAGTGCTGGCGAAGCTTCTGAATCGCCTTGTACTTCTCGTCGCTGATGCGGGCCGGGCTGAGTTTCAGGCACTCGGCAATGGCCGAAATCGATTCCCCGTCTGACCAGCGAGTGACGATTTCCCGCTGCGTCGGGCTCAGTCGGGCATCGTCACCATTTACCGCACTCCGAACCTGATGCAACGACTCGATTTTCGCAGGCCACGCATCGTTGTTTTCTGAGTGGCTTTCGGCGAATTCCAGCGACGAATACTTCTTTTCCCGTCGGGATCGTTGTGAAGTTGCCCAGATTGCTCGATTCAATTCGCGACGTTCGGGGGACTCTGAGTCCTCGATCGCTATCAACAACCGATCTCGATCGACTCGTTCGAGCAGTCTTGCGAACACCTGCTGAGTGCAGTCTGACCATTCCTGGTGACTGATTCCGGCGTTCTGCCAGCTTCGTGAGCAGTATGCACGAATCTTTTTCAGAACGACCGATTCTGAAACCTGGCTGACAGCAGCCGTCGCGGCAGCGGCCATGCCGGTCGCCGCTTGAGTGGACGCCGGCTCGGCTGCCGATGTGGCAACTACCAGAGCACAGGCTGCCAGAGACAGCCGAATGGCAGACCGCGTATCGACGGGGTCTTTGACAGATTTTCCGGAGTCAGCGGGTGTCGCCATGAGCGTTGCCCTTTGTCGAAAAACTAAGTTCAGGTCGGGAGTTACAACGATTCGTACCAGACTTTCGTCCTGCCGGAAAGATGTCTCGGCATGAGGATGGACGCTTCAACGCACGAATCTCGTAGCAGCTTCAGGAAAAATCATGCCGATTCGCCAGGAATCGACGATCGACCCATTCCGCTGACTTCTCGTTCCTACGCTCTACCTTCTCGTTCCTACGCTCTGCGTGGGAACGTTCTGCCGACGCTCCGCGTCTTGTCAGGCTGGGACGCAGAGCGTCCGGTGCCGCGTTCCCACGCTGGAGCGTAGGAACGAGTAGACTCTGGATTCCCGCCTTCACGAGAATGACAGAGCTTCACTCTTCATCGTCATCCGCCGACCAGGACCATCGGATATTGTCAGGCAGAAGCGGTGGTTTGGCGTCCTCGCTGATGTCCCACCGCGCGGCCCACGTATCCCACGGTAGCCGAGTTTCGACGAACAGCAGGCTTTCGGTGGTCAGAGTCGGCAGCAGAAAGTTTCGCGAGACCGAGCGGGGGTACGGTCGAATCACGTGGTGATGCCACAGGTTGTAAACCGCCTCTTCGGCGTACGCGCCATCCGGCCAGACGACCAGTCCGTCTTCCATCACGTCGTACGGAATTCGGCGCGGTGCGAAACTGGCAGCGATCTGCTCGCGAACCATGTCCACCCCGGCCAGTTTGTAAAAACCGATCAACGCAGCCAGCAGTGTGTCTCGTTGTGCATCGTCCAGCTTTTTGACCCAGCCCGTTTGAAGCGTGTTGGCGACGAGCCACCCAGACTGCTCTTCGAACACGATCAGCAGCGTTTCGTTCGACAGTCTCGGACATGCCAGTTCGATGCGAATGTTGTTGGAAGCCAGCCGGATTCTTGAAACGGAAATGCCGTCCACGTTCCAGTCGGGTGCTTCCTTGAGAAGCTGCAGAAACTCGCGAACGACGAAATGCTCGACCGCGACGTGAACGTGGTGAAGCTGATCGAGGTACTTGATTCGCGCGAGGCTGTGTTCGGAGGGCGAGCGGTGCCGATCGATCCGCCGCAGCCTCATGAATAGTTTGGGAAGCGTCCCTGAATGGAAGCCGGGTTTCATCAGTCGAATAAAGGTCTCACCATGACTTCCGACCGGAACTGGTTTCAGATTCTCTCCGCGGTTCGCTTTGTAAAGTTGCCAGTTCGATTTCAGTTCCCAGGCCATGAAGCCAAAGACGCCGGGAATCAGGAACACAATATTGAGAGCCACCGTGTCTGAATTAGCGCCAAACAGTGGTTGCAACAGTTGGCTGAGCAGCCCGCCAGGCAATCCCAGCGGCAGGATGATCTTGTGTGAGACCGTCACGACGGGAAAGTGCTTGATCGGGTTAATCTGTGGCTCGATCAGCAGGTTGACGCAGAATCTCGCGACGAACGTAAAGCCTGCCCAGAACACTCCCAGAATCGCTTTGGTACCGAGCGACAAACTTGTCTCACCACTCTTGAATCGCAGCCACTCGTCGACCGCATAGAGGACTCGGTCGAAGCCTTCGAGCAGTCGCTTGAAGAAGTCCATCACGAGGTCAAACAACGCGACGAAAATATGGACGCGAATCCGATTCCAGGTGGAGTGCAGCCATTCGGCGCTGAGTTCTTCGACGTCGCGACCGACTCGTGAGTTCAGGATGACGCTCATCGCGCACAGCACGATTCCCCAGTTGGTCCAGGGTTGCTCGGGAATGTCTTTGTAAAGTCTCGGCAGAGCCCAGCAGACCAGCGCCGTCGGGATCGCTGGCCAGATCAGGAACTTTCGTACGAAGTAAACGGGTCTGCTTTTAAGCAGTCGCTTGACTGCGGAGAGCCTCAGGAACCGAGCCGGCCATTCGTACAATACTTGCCGCAACCCGCTGAAAATGTAGGAGCATACGCGCTTCAGAAATTGCCTGAACGGGGCCACATGAATGATCAGCAGAAGCAACGTGCCGAGTGCAAAAACAATCGACTGCATGTGTTGCTTGACGGCTGTGATGACCGGAGAGCTGGGGCCGAGAATCGTGGTGGCGACGCCCGTTGTCGCATCAATCATTTCTTCGGATTCGGGAGGGTCCAGGAGTTCCGTGATGTGAACCAGGGCTTCGAAAGTGAGGTACGCGACACCGTACGGAATGAAAACAAACCGCGTCGCAAACCGTCCCAGCAGTGTCCCAAATCCGACCGCGCTGAGCCTTTGTAACCAGCGAAGGTAAATATCACCTCGTTGGTACACGCCGTCGAGGACTCGACTGAGTCGCCGATCAGCCTGAAGCAGTTTGTCGCCAAGGAAGAACTGTTTGGGGCCTGAAAGATCGCTGAGTTTCAGATTGCTGCGCGAGATGGCGTCTCGCAGATCGCCCATGGTCAGAAAGCCGCGGTTGGCGACTCCGTCGAGCAGTTCTTCGACCATCTTCGCAAACGCAATTCGCTCGGGAACGTTTTGCGGCGTCAGGTCGACTTCTTCCAGAGTCGTTTGAACAAGTGGCCGCAGTCGCGTTCTCATCTGATGTTCGGACGAATGAGCCGCTTCGTGCAACAATTGTGAAAGTCGTCGACGCTGCTGACCAGTCAGCCGAGACGCCACCAGCCGACGTGTTGCACTGCGGAGGTGCTTGGACATCAGAACTTCGCGCTGGTTGGGAAGTTCTCGTTTGATGGGTCGCTGACCGAACGACGTGGCATATCCCAGCAGGTCGACGGTGTAGGTTTCCTTTTCGTGGTCAACGCAGACCTTCTGCAGGTCGTACAACAACCGCTTGTCAGGATTCCAGAAACCCTGGCCAGACTGAAGCAGCAGTCCAACGAGTGATTCGTACCAGCTTCGCGCCGCCGCCTGGTCAAAATTCAAAGCGTCCTGAAGTCGACGAACCAGACGCTGAAGATCGGTGAGCGCTCCGCTGACGGCTTCGCTGATCAGCTCGGGTGTCGCGTACCGGGCGGCCTGCATCTGAAAAAGCGCTGCCGCCACGGCGTTGCCACGAGCGAACGCTTTGTCGGCTCGACGAATCAGTCGTCCGAACGTCGCCAGGTTCGGGCGGCGTGCCGGCAGGACTTTCGGCATGACTGCATCGAGCAGCGATGGAAACTTTGCGTCGTCCGGATCGCCCGCTGAATGCTCCGCGGAAACGGTTACGGAACCGCGGCCGGTTAGAGACTCAAGCTCTTCGTCCGTTTCGTCCTGTACGTCGTCCCTGTCTGGAATTTCAGGATCCGGACTGCCGTCGAGCCTGGTCGACTGGAACAGTTCTTCGATATCCACATCCTGCCGGAGCAGTTGATCAACGGCTTTGAAATTCGAAAATGAAGGAAAGTAAGAACCCAGACAATGCGGAGCGAAGTACTTAATCTCGCTATAGACAGCGGCGAACTCGACGAAGGCGTGCGCTGGTGAACTGTCGGCGGGGATAAAGTTTTCCCGCTTCAGCACTGAGTAAATCTCGTCGAATTCGACCTGCCCGATCTGGTCGATCCTTTGCCGGAAGTCAGCCGTCTTCAGAGTTCCGCTGTCCTGCAACTGGTCAAACGCGTCGTGAACCTTCGAATGAAACAGCAGTCGCCAGACTCGAAGTTTGAGCTGGCTGAGACTCATCGATTCAAGGTGCTTCTCGTCGGGCCGCGCGATCAGAATCGCTCGATCGGGCAGTTCAGAGTTCGCTTCCAGGCCCAGTTCATCCCAGTCGACGTGTCGGATCACAGTGTTCCGCGAAATGATCCGACTCTTGCGGTGAGGCACCTGCACGGTCAGCGCGGGAAGGTCCCACTCCTGCTTGATGACTCGCCGCAACACGCGAGCCTGCACCAGGAACGCGGCCGGCTCGACTTCACGCAACGCGAGAATCGCCTGCTCCAGCATCGCGTCGACTGGACCACCTTTGTCCGGGCGATCGCCGTCGTTGGGTTCCGTTTCGGTGTCAGTCATGCGACAGGCAGCTCTGGATTCTCGTTTGGAGTCAGCAGGATCGTAAGCACGGAGATCGTTACGTCTTCGGTTTCCAGTTGATCCGCACGCCAATTTCTTTCAGCGACTCAAGCTGCTTGTCGCGTTGAGCAGCGTCGATCGGATTCCCATCCGGATAAAGCTTCCAGTACGGAGCAAAACGTCGCTCACCAGCCGCGTCCTTCTTTGCCATTTCAATCAACGGTGAGAAATCTTTGATCTGATTGTTCTGCAGAAACGTGAATCGCAGATCGGTCAGGTTCGACAACGGAGCCACGTCGGCAATCTGGTTGTCCCGCAGATCCAGATTGGCCAGCCACTTCAGAGCGCTGAGCGGTTTGATGTCTTTGATCCTGTTTTTACCGAGGTAAAGAGACGACAGCTTTGTCAGATCCTTCAATGGCTCGACTGACTCAACTTCATTTCGAGACAGATACAAAGCGGACAGTTTCTTGAGCCCGTCGAGCGGCTTGAGATCGGCCACCTTGTTATCTTCGAGCTGAACGTACTGCAGCTTGACCAGCTTCGACAACGGCTTCAGATCGACGACCGCGTTCCTGGAAACGTCCAGCGACTGAATGTTCGAGAGATCGGCGATCGGCGACAGATCAGAAATCTCGTTGCCAGCAAAATCGATCAGCACGATGTTCGGGCACTTTTCGAGACCTTTCAGATTCTTGATCCCTTTGCCTCTCGCTGTGACCTGATAAACGTTTTTGAGATCTTCTTCTTTAATCTCATCCTTGCCCTGCCGGCGAAGGACCTCTTTGATTGCTGTTTCAAGCTTCTCGTCGGGGAAAATATCGCCCGCAATTGCGGACTGCTCAGACAGAGCAAGGCCGGCCAGTGCAACGATGATGCAAACCGAGTATCGAGTCAGGCGAGATGTCATTGGCACTCTCCTCTTGTTCTGCTTATTCAGCGGGCGGGTTGTCTTACGTCAGGTTTCAAACGACTTCGTCAACAACGGGATTGGTCAATGAGCCGATCTGATCGATTTCTATCGTAACGGTGTCGCCGTCTTTCAACAGGACGGGCGGCTTACGAGCGGCTCCGACTCCGTGCGGCGTTCCGGTAAAGATCGCCGTACCCGGCGCGAGGATCGTGCTTCCGCTGAGAAACTCGATCAGTGTCGGAACGTCGAAGATCATGTCGTCGGTGTTCCAATCCTGCATGGTCTCGCCGTTAAGGATCGTCCGAATGCCCAGCGAGTTGGGATTCGGAATTTCGTCAGCCGTCACCAGGCAAGGCCCCATCGGAGCGAACGTGGCGAAGGTTTTGCCTCGACACCACTGACTGCCGCCCATTTTGAGCTGCCAGTCGCGAGCGCTGACATCGTTTCCGCACGTGTAGCCGAGCACGTAATCCAGAGCATTCTCTTTCGAGACGTTGTGGCACTCTTTGCCGATGATCACGACCAGCTCGCATTCGTAATCGACGGCGTCACTGCGAAGCTGTCGCGGCAGCACGATCGGGTCGTTGGGATTCTGAATCGCCGAACTCGTCTTCATAAAGAGGACGGGGTATTCCGGGATGTCGTTCTTTCCTTCCTCCGCGTGCCGACGATAGTTCAGACCAATGCACAGAATGTCCGCCGGAGTTGTCGGAGCCAGCAACTTGCCGACCGTCGCCAGCGTGCCCGTGTCACTGAACTCGCCAAAGATGTCGCCTTCAATCAGCGTGGTCGAGCCGTCGTCGTGCTGACTACCAAATTGAACGTTGCCGGATTCGTCCAGAAATCTGACGAGCTTCATAATGTGTGGCCTTATGTCGAAATGAGATTGTCTGACTGGAGATCTTAAGAGTCACGACTTTTACCGGAACTGCGTGCGTCTTCCCACGGTCCGACGAATTCGCGGCGGGGATCTGGCGTCTGGCGATGGGCGACTCGGAAAATCATTGTCCGCAGGTTTCTCGCCTCCGCGGTAATGGCTCGGTTGGAAATCGTGAAGGACACTGCCAGTTGAAGCTCTGTCGGGGTCTCGGTACGCTCTGCGATCGCTGAATCAACGACGAATTGCGGTTCGCCAGCTGGCGGGATTCGCTCAAACATAAACACATCGAAAGCGGCAAGGAACGAATCATGGGACTGTTTACCGGCAAAAAGGGCATGGTTTTCGGGATTGCGAACGACCGGTCCATCGCCTGGGCGATCACTCAGCAACTGGCGGCCGAAGGGGCGGAGATGGGCTTCACTCATCTTCCTGACCGAGATCCGGAACGGCCGAAAGCCGAACGCAAACTCCGGAAACTGGTCGATCCGCTGGGTGCCAAAGTGGTCACATCCTGCGACGTCACTGACGACGCCGACCTCGACAAAGCGTTCGCACTGGCGAAAGATGCTTTCGGTGAACTGGATTTCGTCGTTCATTCGATCGCTTACGCCCCGATTGAAGACATCAAAGGCCCGGTTTACGCCTGCAGCCGAGACGGCTTCAAACTATCGATGGAAATCTCGTGTTACAGCCTGATTTCGCTGGCTTCGCGAGCCAAAGAGCTGATGCCCAACGGCGGAAGCATCCTGACGCTGACGTACCTCGGCGGCGAAACCGTCATTCCAGGCTACAACATAATGGGCCTGTGTAAGTCGGCTCTGGAGACTGCGGTCAAGTACCTGGCTCACGAACTGGGCTCCGAAAGCAACATCCGAGTCAACGCGGTCAGTGCCGGCCCCATCAAGACTCTGGCCGCCAGCGCGGTCAGCGATCAGAGCAAAATGGACGAGCTGTACTCGGCCATGTCGCCTCTGCGGCGTCCGGTTGACCGCGAAGAAGTCGGCAAAACCAGCATGTTTCTGCTAAGCGACTACGCCAGCGGAATCACCGGCGAGAATGTCCATGTCGACTGCGGATATCACGTCATGGGAGCCCCTCCGGAACCGAAAGCCGCTGATTCTGGCGAATAATTTTTGCCATCCAGCCGGATTTTCAATGTTCCCTGACCGCGCAGAGATTGGATTCTGCGGCGGTTAAGGTCCGCGCGTTGTTCACAGGTCGTTTTTTGCCGCTAGAATGTGCGGCCTTTCAGGGGTCCGGGGCAACTCGTGACCCGACGATCTGGACGAATAGCCCGGAAGCGATTGAAAAAGACCTGCCGCAATCACGCCCGCACCTGCGAGGTGTGTTTGTTTGAGATGTTGCTCGGACCGTCGGCGCTGATCAGCACCGAAAGCCAACCCAACATTCAACCTTCTGGTTGCGAGCCGGCCTCTGCTTCCCGGCGAAAGGACGACGATGAGCGAAAAGCTAGAGAAGAAGATTTTCGAGAAACCGGACGATCTGAAACGCCACGAAGCGTTCGTTGCCTGGCTTCGCGAAAACGACGGCGAACCACGAGCCAATCTGATCGAAATTCAGATCGCTCTGGAAAATGAAAAGCTCAACCGTGAAAAACGGTTCGAGCTGGAACTTAAGGAACGCCGCATCCTCAATGAGCACGGTCGGGAATGGATCGGGCCTCTGTCTGATTTCATCATGATGCGCGACATCCCCGGTCGCCGCTTCCAGACGAAGCCGGCCTGTGCCATCGAGTGGTATCGCGGATGGGTCTACGGCCTGACATTGGATGAGCTGACACTGAAGCTGTCCAAAGTGTTGCTGCAGGCTCCGGAGCTGAGAATGTTCCGCCGCCTGACGCTGATCGATCCGGTCAACGCGTCGTGCGACTATCTTCACGAATGGGGACTGCTCGACAAAATCAGCGCGTTGGACATCAGCTACGGACGCATCACCGACAAAGGTGCGTTGACGCTGGGAGCCGACCGGTCGATCAAGAAGCTGAAGTCGGTCGACATGACGGGCAACCAGATCGCCGAAGAAGGCCTGGCCGCGATGCGGAAGAACTTCCCGAAGGTGCTGATCGACGATCAGAATCCCATCATCATCAATCGCGACGATGTGGAAGAACACGTAACCACAAAGAAGACTAAAGCGGAAGATGACGAGTGATCGGGCCGGTCGAGTCGCTCAACTTGTGAGTCCATCCTGCTGGCCGCGGGTCAAACGGCGGTCGCCTCTACGAATCGTTCCGGAGCATTCAAATGGCATTGCGTGATCTGCTGAAAGTTTCGCTGGTTCTACTCGTCGTCACTCTGGTCTCGCCAGCGATTGCTGATGAAGCGGCTCAAGAAGCCTACGTTCCCAAGGCTCCGCTCAAGAAGCTGGACCTGCAGGACGGCGACAGTTTCGTTTTCCTTGGCGACAGCATCACGCATCAGTGCCTCTACACGCAGTACGTTGAAGATTTTTTCTACCAACGAATGCCGCACATCCGGCTGAAGTTTCACAACTCGGGAGTCGGTGGGGCTCGTGCCTGGGACGCGCTGGCACGATTCGACGAAGACGTCGCCGCGTACAAACCAAAATACGTCAGCATTCTGCTCGGAATGAACGACGGAACTTATCAATCGTTCGACCAGGCAACGTTCGACGCTTACCACCGCGACATGACGACGGTCGTCGAGAAGATTGTCGCTGCCGGAGCAACGCCGCTTCTGATGACTCCGACCATGTACGACTCCCGAGCGTCGCGAATGTTCCCTCGGAAAGGCCGCACCTACTCCGACGGATTACTGACTCAATACAACGCGGTCCTCACCTACTACGGAACATGGCTTCGAGGAGTTGCTACTGAAAACGGCTACGGCTTTGTCGATATGTGGGGACCGCTCAACAACCTGACGATCGCCGCTCGCAAGACTGATCCCAGCTTCACGATTATCCGGGACGCCATTCATCCGGACGCTCCTGGTCAGGCCGTGATGGCCGTCGCGATGATTGACGATCTTGGGCTCAAGGCTCCGCTGTCAAACATCAGACTTCAGCTCTACGGAAAGGATGGTCCCACGGCGACATCGACCGGCGGGGCAGTTTCCGATCTGAAGCGAACAGAAAACGGCATCGAATTCACATGGCTCGCCAAAGGCCTGCCGTGGGTGCTTCCGGAAGAAGCCGCCGTCGGCGTGAACCTGACGAAACTCGGCCATAAGAACAGCCGCGAAGGTTTCGAAGCTCACGGCCTGGCACCGGGGCGCTACGAGCTTTCGATCGACGGCATCGTCGTCGGAACCTTTGGCTCGGAACAGCTTTCCCGCCACGTCGAACTTCAGGCCAACGACAAGACCCCGCAATACCAGCAGGCGTTGAAAGTTGCTCACCTGAATCGAGATCGAAACAGCGGTCCGGTTAAGAATTTGCGAAATGAATGGCGACGCTTCCAGAGTTACGCTCGGGCCAAACGAGACGCTCAAACGGACGACGCTCGCGAGAAAGTCGCTCAGGCGGAAAAGCAGCTGGAAGGCCTGCCGGAACGAGTCGCCGGTCACGCGGCCGAGGCCGAAAAGATCGAGGATCAGATCTTTGAGGTTAACCAACCTGTCGCAAGAAAGTATGTTCTGACACGGGTTGTCGCTCCGGCGAAGAAGTCAGACGCGAACTGACAACAACTCGACCATTCACGACGGGCAATTTGGCCCGTTGTGCGAGAACTGCAAAGTCTGCATGGAGGCGGACATGAAATCTCGATTACCGGTAGTTGCCTGCTGCCTTCTCACCACTTTGCTGATCGGCATCTGGCTCGGCCAGTCGCTGTTGTCGGAGCGGGAAGTCCACGAAGAGATCGTTGAACGATCGACCGTCTCGCCATTCAACTCGGACGGTTGGCAACTGGCTTCCGGTCAGGAATTCGGACCGTCCGCGACACTGCGAACAGAGTCCCCGTTTGAACGGTCGCCATTCTCGAACCATCCGGGATCGGGCCCGTTTGGCAGCGAACCGGTGGAACCCTCTGAAACGCCAGTCGGCCCGGACGTCGCCTACTTCCCGGAAGTGATCACAGAGGCAGCAGGCGCAACTGATTCTCTGTCATTTGCGCCAGTCAGGAAGGCACATTCCGAGGAACCGTCGCCCGCGACTCTCTCCGATGAAGATGCCGCCGTCTGGAACGCGGAGCTGAAAGATCTTCCCGCGGATCAGGCGGACGATATTCTGAAACTTCGTCAGCAGTTGGGCTCCGTAGCGTCAGAGTCGCTGGGGTTCTCATTCCCCGAAATACCCGCAGTGGCGAATGTGGCTCCGCCAGGTTTGTTTCCCGAGCTGGCAGCCAGCGACGCTCGACCAATTCCACTCAATCTGCCATCCAATACCGAATCGAGCGTCATCCACGCGGCAGCGGCGAAAGATTTGTCTGCCCGGAATCGCCTTCTCGCAGAAGCAGAATCCGTCTTTGCGGAAAACATGGCCAACGCGAAAACGCCGGGCTACAAGCGGCGACAGATCGTGCTGCTGAACGTTCCTGATTCCGATCCTTTGCTGCCGGAACCCGATGAAAACGGTCTGGGCCCGGATGGTGTCGAAACAGTTTCTGCTGACGATGCGCCAGGCACAAAGATCGCCACCGTTCAGTGGTTGAACCGGCTTGATCTTCGGCAGGGAGAGCTGACGCCAACAGCCAATCCTCGCGACATCGCACTTGCTGGCCAGGGTTGGTTGCAGATCAAACATGGCGATCAGGCTGAATTCGTGCGAACGGGCATGTTGGGATTCGATAACGAAGGCCGGCTTGGAATTCGTACGGGAGCTGGTCTGTTGCCAATCGTCCCGGAACTGAAGCTGCCTGTTGCCGAGCAACGACTGCTTATCGCAGAATCCGGCGAGATCTATGCGGACACTCCTGATGGCTCCGAAAAGCTGGTCGCTCGGCTGACGGCGTTCGACTTTCGAGACGCGTCCGCACTGAAAAGGACATCCGCCGGCACGTACGCCGCGACTTCTGAATCAGGGCCACCGTTAAAGTTGCGTCCGGACTCCTCGCGATTTCTTCAGGCGGTGCTTGAAGCATCAAACGTTAATCGCGATTCGGAACTCGCCGAACTGATCCATCTCAAAGAGATCGTCGAGTAACCTGCAACGCCACCGTAGGTCAGGCTCTGCCTGACGAAGTTTGCGTTGACCAGTGCCTCACAAAAAACGACAGCCTACGACGCGAACCGTAGGCTATGACAAGCGCAGCGCCGGCATACCATTTCTGCATCGTTTGTCGAATGGTATGCCGGCGGTGCGATTGTCATACCGCAAGGGCTGAGCATCTGAAGGCCGACATCTGACATCGACTTCGTCAGGCGGAGCCTGACCTACGGGATGTGTCGAAGCTACGCAGTTCGACGCCACATGGCTCCGCCGGCCAGCAGGCAGATTAAGCCGCCAGCTCCCAGCATTCCGCCACCGACGGCGTCTGATGGAGTGATGCCTTGTCGTGCGTGAAGTCCAGGGATTTTGTGCAGCGCCTTGAAGCCTGCTTCTTCCACTTTGTTGAGCTGAAGAAGCGGCAGAGAGCGTTCGTGAGGATAGATCACGATTTTTTCCGTCAGCAGAACCACACCGCCACAGAGCAGAACTGTCAGACCGACTGAAAATGAGATCGAGTGAAGGAACCGCAGCATTCGCATGACGTCATCACTTTCCGGCTAGAGCCAGCTCGATTGCGTGAGTTAAGAATAGTCCTGAAACAGGTTCCCGAATGCGGTGAGAGCGACGTTTTTCGTCATTCCCGCGCAGGCGGGAAACCAGTTGTCGCGAAATTCCGGGTTGCCGCCTGCGCGGGAATGACGAAGTTCTGCTGCCGCAAGAAGTCGCAGAAGGTCGCAAAAATGGAGCGACAAAGCAGTTGCTGAAAGTGCTGGCGAGACCACTCTTTCAGAACGGAGAAACGCATGTTTTTGCGACTTTTGTGCCACTCTTGCGGCCACCTGAGGAATTCTGCTCAGCATCCCATCAGAACGTCGCTGGAGCTGACGGAGCGGAACTGCCTGCCTTCTTATCGAAGATCGTCCAGATCGTCGCTGTGTTATTCAGATCTTTGATCACGTTCTGAGCGGCGTCACGTCGCGCTTCAGATTGCAGCTTGTTGTTGATCTTGTCCTGAACGTCTTCGAACGGGACAAAGCCGGCGTCTCGTCGTTCGATGACTTTGACCAGAACGAAAGCCGAATCCGTTTCGAGCGGCTGGCTGATCTTGCCGGCAGGAATTTCGAACAGTGCTCGTTCGACTTTCTCGTCAGCCAGACTGCCCTGCTTGGTCCAGTCCCAGATTCCGCCAGCGTCTCGCTTCGGTCCGTCAGAGAATTGCCTGGCGACTTTCCCAAACTCAGTGCCGTTTCGCAGAGCATCAATTGCTTCCTTCATGCGAGCAAAGCCTGCTTCGCGGCCGCCTTCGCCAGAACTGTTGATGCGAATCTGCTGCCACTTGACGGCGGCTTCGATGGCGTACTGAGCTTTGTTCTGCTCGTACCAGTCCATCAGTTCCTGACGGCTGAGTCGAGTGGAGTCTTTCGACTTTTGGCCGATGTAGTACATCGAAAGCTCGCGAGAGGCGAAAGCGTTGTTCAGGCTGTCCAGAGACGTGCCCTGCTCTTCCAGAATCCGCTCCAGCTCGATCTTCGTTTCGACGTTGTATCGTTCTTTCAGCTTGTCGACTTCACGCTCGAAGAGATTATTGACCTGACTGGAAAGCATTTCGAACTGCTCTTCTTTGAGATCATCGCGCAGGGCGGACATCAGCAACGCTTTTTCGATGTGCTGAGGTAGTTCCTGCTGGATGATCTTGGCACGCAGCCGGTTCATCTCGGGCTGCGACAATTGAGCCTGAGCTTTCTCAAGATTCAGCGTGTGCGGCTGCAGGACGTCGTCGGCGAAGATCGGCAACGAATTGACCGTAGCGACAACGGTAGCTCCGAACAGCTCTGTGGGAGCTGAATCTCCGGAGTAGTCCGTCAACTGAATCGACGAGCCTTCGTAGTCCGTTTCGCCCATCGGAATGCTGCTGGGAGCGTCGCTGGCGAACGTCGTTCGAGGGGGAGATTTCTCTTCAGATTCCGACGAAGACTTCGTCAGTTTGGTGATAAATCCCGGCATTTTCGGCTTTTGACAGCCGACGACGAGTGACAGGCTCAGTACAACAGCCATGCGGAAAGACATGGTTCTGCATCCATTCAGAACAGGTCGAGACCAGTTTTGCCGGGCGGATCAGTGTGGGTATCTGAGAGCGCAGCGCAGCCCGACGGGAGAGGTCAGTGAGAAGGGACGCGGGTTATACCGTCAGTCAGAAAAAGGCTGCAACATCTTTTTCAGCGTCTTCAACAGGCGAGCCGGCGGGACATCCGGATTCTTCATCAGGTAGCAGGCCTGTTTCTCGTCGACGATACGGAATCGCGAGCCGACGCGGTTCTTCAGCAGATTCATGTACCGACGCTCTTCGTAGGTCATCGTGATGTAACCTTCTTCCAGATTAATCCGGACGATGTGCCACAGTCTCGCAAGGATCTGGACTTCCTGATGAGCGACCAGCAGTACCGCTTCGGCGGGAATCGGGCCGAACCGATCTCGCAGTTCGGCTTCGAAGTCACGCAGCTTTTCAACCGTGTCGATCGAGGCGAGGCGTCGATAGATCTCGATCTTCGCTTTGCCGGGCGGGACATACGACGAGGGAAAGTACATCGAACCGGGCAGCTCGAGCGTGACGTGCTTCTTCTGGCGCAGCGGCTCCTTTTTCAGAGTCCGCACCGCATCTTCCAGTAGTTGGCAGTAAAGCTCGTACCCAACGGTCGCGATGTGGCCGCTCTGCTCGGTGCCCAGAATGTTGCCCGCGCCGCGAATTTCCAGATCGCGCATCGCGATTTTGAAACCGGCACCCAGCTCGCTGAACTCTTCAATCGCCTTCATTCGTTTGGCCGCCGTGCTGGTCAGAGTCTTTCCCTCTTCGAGCAGCAGGTAGCAGTACGCTCGGTGCTTGTACCGACCGACGCGACCGCGCAGCTGATGCATGTCAGCCAGTCCGTAATTGTCGGCCTGGTGAATGAACATCGTGTTTGCATTGGGAATGTCGACGCCGCTTTCGACGATCGTCGTGCAGACCAGAACGTCGGTCTCGCCGCGGACGAACCGCAGCATCGCCGCTTCCAGATCGTGAGGTGTCATCTGACCGTGAGCGACGTCATACCGCGCTTCGGGAACAATCTGCTCCAGCCGCGCGGCGATGTCGTGAATGTTGTAGACGCGGTTGTGGACGAAAAAGACCTGCCCGTTGCGATTTAGTTCGCGGACGATCGATTGTCGAATGAGGTCGGCGTCGAACCGGCAAATTCGAGTCGTCACCGCGACGCGTTCCTGAGGAGGCGTCGTCAGATTTGAGATATCGCGGATACCCAGCAGCGATAGATGCAGCGTTCGCGGAATGGGTGTCGCACTGAGAGTCAGCACGTCGATTTCCAGTCGCAGATGTTTGAGCGCTTCTTTGACGTCAACGCCGAACCGCTGCTCCTCGTCGATGATGACCAGTCCGAGATTCTTAAAGCCGACGTCCTGAGAAACCAGCCGGTGAGTTCCCACGACAAGGTCGACCGTTCCGGCCTTCAGTTCTTCGACAACTTTCTTCTGTTGCCCTTTCGTTTTGAATCGTGACAACGATCGGATCGTGATCGGAAACTCGGCCATCCGCTCGCAGAGCGTTCGATAGTGCTGCTCAGCAAGGACGGTTGTCGGGACCAGAATCGCGACCTGCCGACCCGAGTCGATCATCTTGAACGCTGCCCGCATCGCGACTTCTGTTTTACCGTAGCCAACGTCGCCGCAGATCAGCCGGTCCATCGGTCGTTCGCGTTCGAAGTCCTGCTTGCACTCGATGACCGCCGTTGTCTGGTCCGGAGTCGGCGTGTAGGGAAACGCCGCTTCGAATTCCTTCTGCCAGTGCGAATCCGGCGGGCAGGCGATGCCCGGCTTGGACGCTCGCGCCGCTTGCAGTCGGATCATGTCGGAAGCCAGATCGATGATCGCGTCCGAAACTTTTTCCTTCTTCTTCGCCCACGAAGTGCTTCCGACAAGAGACAACTGCGGAGCTGTCTTTGCGCCGCCGACGTATTTCTGCACGAGATGAATCAGCGAGACCGGCACATAAACGCGCACGCCGTGTCGGAATTCGATTTCGAGGTGCTCTTCCAACTGGTCGGCATTCTCCATCACCTTCATGGAGTGGTACTTGCCGATGCCGTGCGTCAGGTGCACGACAAGGTCGCCTTCGTTCAGCTCGATGAAGCTGTCGATCGCCCGGCTTTCGAACTTCGACTTCTTCTTCGCGATGCGGCGGACGTCGGTCCTGTTGAACAGCTCGTGATCGCTGAGCACGACGACGCCTTGCGGCACCAGCCGAAACCCGCGGCCGACGCGACCGATGCACAACGACACTCGCTCGGCAAGTTCCGGGACGCCTTCGTTCAGCAGCTCAGTGAGACGTTCCTGCTCACCCTCGTTGTGACACGCGATCAGAACACGTTCCTGCCGACCGACGACTTCCGCCAGTTCGTTAAGAACTTCGGCTCGCGGACCAGTGAAACGCTCGATTGACTCAATCTGCAAATGACACGACTTGTCGAAACCGTCGGCGGCAATCGGAGCAACCTCGATCGTCGGCTTCAGCGTCAGCTTCGCCATGACCGCGTCGACGCTGAACAGTCCGCGCGGATCCTTCATTCGCTCAAGATATTGCCGACCCTCCGCCACCAGATCGCTCAACTCGCTGAGCACGGACCACGTCAGGTCGGGCAGGAAGTCGCACAACGATTCGCCACCGAGATGACTGTTCGCGGCCTGCTTACTTTTTGTGGTGATCGTTCCGGAACCGGATGAAACCTCGGCACCGTCATCAGATTCAGCGTCGACCGGCGAGACAATCGCGATGTCGACGGAATTCAGATTCTCAATCGTGCGCTGACTCTCAGCCTCGAACTTGCGGATGGACTCGACTTCGGTATCGAAAAATTCGATGCGGATCGGGTCTTCCGAATCAGGCGGGTACAGATCGAGGATTCCGCCTCGGACGGCGAACTCGCCGGGAAGCTGAATTCCGGTGACGCGTTCGAAGCCTCGGTCAACCAGCCATTGTTGAAAGGTTTCCTGGTCAAGTTCTTCGCCGGCCCGGATCGTGCGCGTTCCGGCCTGAATCTCGGCTCGCGACGGAGTCGGCTGGAGCAGAGCTGCAATCGTCGTAACAACCAGCGCCGGCGGGTCGGCTCCTTGAAAGCGTCGCAGAATCCGGAGTCGATGACCGAAGACGGAATCAGTGACGTTGTGCTCGTTGGGCAGCGTGTCCCAGGCCGGAAAAATGCTGGGAGCCACACCCAGGAACACTTCCATGTCATCGACGTAGTCGTCCAGATCGGCCTGCCGGGGAAGCACGACCAGCAGCGTTCCGGGGCACTGTTTCGACAGTGTGGCGGAAGTCAGCGCGGACGCCGAGCCCCACGCTCCGTCAATCGTCCCGCTGTTGCCGGCTTTCAAAGCCGCCACCAGATCGTCGAAACCGGGATTACTTTCAAGGAGCGATACCAGAGCCGTCAGCTCTTGCGGAGCCGTGTAAGTCGAGGTCGCCAACCTGAGTAAATCCTGCGAAATCGGTGCCGCTGCAGGCTCGCCCGGCTGAAAGGTCTGTACCCACTGCTGGTCGAACCAACGGTGGCATCCTCGCTGTCTGTCATCGCGAAGAAGGGTCGTGACTGTCGTCGAAGCTGTCAATCCAGCCTCGACATTCCCATAAGGCTCACGAATTTCGGTCATGCCCGCGAAGGCGGGCACCCAGCATGTGCGAAGGTCTGAAACCATTCGTCTGGGTTCCCGCCTTCGCGGGAATGACTCTCGACAGACCGGGTTGCGATGTCTCTGACAGCCGTGCAGAATGGCCGATTCCTTCCGTCAAGCGTGCCGCCTGCGAGTTCACACCTAGTCGAACTCACGGCTTTCAATTCGCGAGTTCACACGATGTTTTTACGACGAGTCTCTATCTCCATCGCCTTGGTTGCTTCCGTCGTTTCGGGCTTTTCGTTTGCTCAGGAAAAGCCTGCCTACAACCCGACAATCGCTCCGGCATCGAACGAGGGCGAACGGGCTTTGGAAGGGTTCAAACTTCCCGAAGGCATGGTCGGAAGCCTGTTCGCGGCCGAGCCGATGCTGGCGAATCCGGTGGCGTTTGCGATTGACGAAAAGGGTCGCGTCTACGTTGCTGAAACTTTCCGGCAGCAGCACGGCGTCGAGGACAACCGCTACCACATGAACTGGCTGCACGACGACCTTGCACTGCAGACCGTCGAACAGCGGGTTGAGATGTTCAGAAAACATCTCGGCGAAAAAGTCTACGAGTACACCGCTCATCATGACCGCATCCGCCTGCTGGAAGATTCAAACGGCGACGGCAAGGCCGACAAGTCGACCGTCTTTGCCGACGGTTTCAACGCGATCGAAGATGGAACGGGAGCCGGACTGCTCGCGCGAAACGGCGACGTCTTTTACACGTGCATTCCGAAGTTGTGGAAACTTCGCGACGAAGACGGCGACGGAGTCGCTGACAAACGCGACGCGCTGCATCACGGCTACGGAGTTCGAGTCGCGTTCCGCGGACACGACATGCACGGTCTCATTATGGGACCGGACGGGCGAGTTTATTTCAGCATCGGCGACCGCGGCTACAACGTTGAAACCAAAGAAGGCACGCAACTCGTGCGGCCTGACACCGGAGCCGTCTTTCGCTGCGAACCGGACGGCACCGGGCTGGAAGTTTTTGCGTACGGGTTGAGAAATCCGCAGGAACTCGCCTTCGACGATTACGGCAACCTCTTCACCGGCGACAACAATTCAGACAGCGGCGACAAAGCTCGCTGGGTCTACGTCGTCGAAGGCGGCGATACCGGCTGGAGAATGTACTACCAGTATCTCGATGACCGAGGCCCGTGGAACCGCGAAAAACTCTGGCACCCGCAACACGAAGGCCAGGCCGCGTACATCATCCCGCCGATCGCGAACCTTGGCGATGGTCCGTCGGGCCTCGTTCATTACCCCGGCGTTGGACTCCCCGAGCGTTACAAAGACCACTTCTTCATGTGCGATTTCCGAGGCGGACCGTCCAACAGCGGCATCCGATCCTTCGCCGTCAAACCGAAAGGAGCGTCGTTCGAACTGGTCGACTCGCACGAATTCATCTGGAAAATTCTTGGTACCGACATCGACTTCGGCTACGACGGCAGCATCTACATTTCCGACTGGGTCAACGGCTGGGACGGCCTGGGCAAAGGCCGCATTTACAAGTTCTGGAACTTGGAAGCGGCCAAGACGCCTGCGCTCGCACAGCCAATCATGAGCAAAGGCTTTGTCCACCGCACGAACAAGGAACTCGTCAGCCTGCTCTACCACGCCGACCGTCGCGTCCGCCAGGAAGCCCAATTCACCCTCGTCGAAAAGGGTGCACTCGACGAGCTGATCGAAGTTGCACAGTCCGGTGAAAACCAGCTCGCAAGGATTCACGCAATCTGGGGATTGGGACAGCTTGGACGGCAAAGTTCGGTCGGCCTGGATCCCAGGTCCTTCAAGAGAGACTCGACGTTATTGAATCTGCTTACTTCGGCTGATGATCCAGAGATTCGCGCTCAAATTTGCCGAGTGATTGTCGACCGGCGACCACAAACTTCCGAGGAACGAAAGCAACTTCAGGAATATCGTGATAAACGAAAGGGAGTTGCTTCTAATTCTTCGGCTGATCCCGATGTAACGATGGACGATCCAGGCTTCGTTGAAACCTTCTTCTTCCCAACGGCACTCGTACGCCACCTTCTTCAGGACGAGAGTCCTCGAGTTCGATCACTGGCGGCACTGGCCCTGCGGTCTTTTTCACCGTCTGCGACGATGCCGGCTTTACTGAAAATGCTTGACGAAAACGAGACCAACGATTCGGTCGTTCGACATTCCGCATCTGTGGCGTTGTCGCGAATTTCTGAGTCGCTGCTAGTAACTCAAGGACTTCCGGAGGCAAGCCCGGCGGCACGAATGGGAATCACGCTGGCGTTGCGGCGGCAGAAGTCTAAAGAGCTGGCGAGGCTGCTCGATGATCCGGAGCCGTTGATTGTTCTCGAAGCGGCGCGGGGGATTCATGATGAGGAGATCATCGCGGCGTTGCCTCAGCTGGCGGCGCTGGCGGATCAGCCGATGCCTTCCGGTGATGATGGCTTGACCGACGCACTCGTACGGCGAGTCATGAATGCAAACTTCCGGCTCGGGCAGAAAGAACATGCTGAACGCGTCGTTAAGTTTGCGACAAGTGCTTCGTTGTCGGAGAGTTTGCGTGTTGAAGCTCTGGAAGAATTGAAGATGTGGGATGCTCCGTCGCCGCTGGATCGAGTGCTCGGAGCGTGGCGACCGATTGCCGAGAAACGGGATGCAGGCTTTATTGCGAACCTGCTGCGGTCTCAACTTGGCGGAATCATCAGCGGCGGCGAGAGCATTCAGAAGCTGGGAGCGGAACTCGCCGCGAAGTATGGAATTCAGGAAGTCGAACCGGTGCTCGTGGCCGTCGTCGGGGACTCGACCAAAGCAGACTCTTCGCGCGTCGCGGCCATCAAGGCTCTCGACAGACTCGACTCGAAGGCGATTGCGAAACTTGCGGAAGCGTCCCTGAAGGATGACAGCCCCGATGTTCGAGTCGCGGCTCGTCAGATTTCCGTTCGACGAAATCCGGACGCCGCCGCCACCATACTCGCTCGAGCAATTCTGGACGGCACGACGGTCGAGCAGCAGGCCGCGATCGCTCAATTGGCCGAGCTTAAACGAGCGGACGCCGATGCCGTGCTGACCGAATGGCTGACCGTGATGGTTGCAGGCAACGCTCCGACGGCCATCCATCTGGATCTACTGGAAGCGGCCAAAGCTCGCGGGACGGGAACTTTGAAGAAACAGGTAGCGACTTTCGAACAGGCACTCGACCCCGCCGATCCGCTATCGAAGTATCGAGTCAGTCTGGAAGGTGGTGATGCGAAACGCGGTTACGACATTTTCTTCGGTCGAAGCTCCGCGTCGTGCCGACGTTGCCATGCGGTGCAGAATTCCGGCGGAGCCGTCGGCCCGGAGTTGTCAGTCATCGGGAAGGAAAAGAACCGGGAATACCTGTTAGAAGCGATCGTCGCTCCGAATGCGAAAATCGCGAAAGGTTTCGAGCCGGTCATCGCGGTCATGGACTCCGGAAAAGTCTACGCTGGCACCAAGCGGTCGGACGAAGGGACGACACTGGAACTGATGCTTGCTGACGGGACGGTTATCTCGCTGCCGAAGGACGAGATCGACGAACTCGCCAAAGGGCAGTCGGCGATGCCGGCCGACCTGATCAAGCACCTGTCACTGGCCGATCTGCGAGACCTTGTCGAGTATCTTGCCCAGCAGAAAACGCCCGCTCCGAAAGTCGCGGGGCACGAGTAACGCTCTGTCATCCTCCAACTGAGAGACCGAGTGTGCCACTGGCTCCGCCAGTGCCTACCGCCGCAAACACTGAGTCCGACAACACTGGTAGAGCCAGTGGCACACGTCGAAACACCGTAGATCGAACCGTAGCCAATGAATCACCAGAAATCGGAACCCGGCGAAAAGCTGCTGATCACACTTTGCACTTACAATGAGTGCGAAAATCTGCCGCTGCTGATCCCGGAGATCCACCAGCACGCTCCCGATGCGGACGTCCTGGTCATCGATGACAATTCTCCGGACGGCACGGGCAAGCTGGCCGACGAGATGTCGCAGGCGGATTCACGAATTCACGTGCTCCACCGGGCGGGCAAACAGGGACTCGGTGCCGCGACAGTTGCCGGCTTCAAATACGCCGTCGAGCAGAAGTACGACTTTGTGTTGAACATGGATGCTGACTTCAGCCATCACCCGAAATATCTGCCGGCTCTGCGAGCGTGTCTGGACTCGGCCGATGTCGGAATCGGTTCGCGCTACGTGCCCGGTGGAGACGTCGTCGGCTGGAATTTCAAACGCCACTTCATGAGCCGCTCGATCAACGTCTACGCCAAGCTGACTCTGGGACTCTCGTCACGAGACAACAGCGGCAGCTTTCGGTGTTACCGAGTGCCCGACCTGGCAAAGCTCGATTTCGACCAGGTTCGCTCGCGAGGGTACTCGTTCCAGGAAGAAATCCTTTACATGTGCCGCTGCGTCGGCTGCACATTTCAGGAAACGCCGATCGTGTTCGAAGATCGCCGCTTCGGAACATCAAAGATCAACCAGAAAGAAGCCGTCATGGCGTTGTGGGTGCTGTTCCGCCTGGCGATCGACCGGATTGTTCGTCGCCGCGTGAGTGTCCGAGAATAGAAGTCCACCGAGAGCAGCCTCGTGCCGACTGACGCAAAGGCGCAGAGCCGCTAAGAAACGCAAAGAGTTGAGAGGCCGGGGCAGGGGTGTAAGAGGAATGAACGATTCAATTTATTTCGGCTCAGACCATAAAGCTCCTTTGCGAACCTCTGCGTCCCAGGCTGACAGTTTCCAGGTGACTACTTTCGCAAGAGAATTTAAGAGATGACGGACGTCAAGATTCGCTGCCGCAAAGACGGACCGCTGATTATCACGGGCGAAGTCACGGTGACCGATCACGAGGGCAACGCCTTCGATACATCCGGTCGTGAGAACATCGCCCTCTGTCGCTGCGGAGCGACGTCGAAACGTCCGTTCTGCGACGGAACTCACCGTCACACTGGCTGGGAAGCCTCGGAAACTGCTCCGCAGAACGAAAACCCAGAGTAGTTCAGTCTGGGTGACCCGACCGCTGGCGGTTGGGTGCGGCAGGGGCAGGATGCCTCATCCTCAGCTTGCTTTTTCTATCGGCCGCCGGTTTCAGGTTGACCACGCATGATGAGGCATCTTGTCGCTGCGCGACACAGCCATTCTGGCTGTGCCACCCGACGTAGCCGTTTCTGAATTCTCGGTGGCTGGATTGCTTGCCGCAAGAAGCAAACGGCTTGAACGTTAGTGCCAATCACGACGGCACCTCTTGTGCTGAAGCACCCAGACAGCCGTTCCAGATGGGCCACCCGGCGACGGTTCACATCACAAGACATAGGCCATTCGATCTTTGTCGTCTACGGGGCCGATGATCTGAACGTCAGTGAAAACGATTGAGAAAAGCGGGACATCATCGGTGATTGTGAGTTCAGTTAGCGCGACACTTTTTGGCCCGCCAGACGTACCCCAGTCGTCGGCTAGAACCCGACGACACTCGTCGATAAGTTCCGATTCGGTTAGCAAGGTTGCATCACAGAGCGAAACAGCCCCACCGAACGACTGCACAAGCGCAACGCCAGAAAAGACGAATCGAAAAAGACGCTCTTGCCAGTCGCGGTATTCCATGACGCAGGTATCACCGTCGGAGAAATGCGAAAGATACTGACCATCAGCAAACGCGAAGTCGCGAAGATGTTTCAATGGCTCCGGCATCTCGGTAGGTCACCCAATGAGTTTCTAAATGACAGCCCTGTCGTTCATGCAGGGCGCGGAAAAAGTGATTCTTGCCCCGATCGGGCTTGGAATCAACAGCGAGGTTTCACTGACTCCCGTCGAACAGCGGGCGTTACATTTCGCGGCAGCGGAAGTCGAACGGCCGCAGCCCGATGAATGTTGCTGTCTGGATCGGGAATGCTCGCTCGATTCCCGATCCACCGGCGAGACCTTAAACTGCCGCTTCGAGAGTCGACTGGCGACAGCGATCGTTCAGGTTTCGGTTCTGGTTCAGAACGTCGGCGAACAATTCTGCCGGGCAGGGCGTCTGGAACCTGGAACAAAATCGACGGCGTCTGATTTCATGAAACACGCAAGACAGCAGTTTGAGGCACCCTGATGGCGGACAAAGGCAAAATTGTACTCGCGTACTCCGGCGGGCTGGATACGACGGTCATTCTTCACTGGCTGGCCGAGCAAGGCTACGAAGTCATCTGCTACCTGCTCGACATTGGGCAGCAGGTTGAAGACCTCGACGAAATCGGTGAACGAGCCAAACGGAACGGTGCATCGACTTACGTGGCTGTCGACGCTCGCGAAGAGTTCCTGCAGGACTACTTCCTGCCCATCCTTCACGCGAACTGCGTCTACGAAGGACGTTATCTGCTGGGCACGTCGATCGCTCGGCCGCTAATTTCGAAGCATCACGTTCGGATCGCTCACGAACAAGGTGCCAACATCGTCTGTCACGGAGCGACCGGCAAAGGCAACGACCAGGTTCGGTTCGAACTGGGTTACCAGGCGTTGGACGCCGATCTCGAAATTCTGGCTCCCTGGAAAACCACCGAGTTTATCAACCAGTTCGCTGCCGGCCGCAAGACGATGCTCGACTATGTCGAGAAGCACGGTCTGGAAGCCAAGGCCAGCCGGTCGAAACCCTGGTCATCCGACGACAACCTGCTGCACATCTCGTACGAAGCCGGCGTGCTGGAAGATCCCTGGGTGACGGCTCCGGAAGAAATCTACGAACGCATGGTGCATCCGACGAAGGCTCCGGACGAAGTCGAGCGATTCATCATTCACTGGGAAGCCGGCGTTCCTGTGAAAGTCAGTTCGTGCGTCACAAAACCCGGCAAGTTCGAAGACATCGATATCGAGATCGCCGAACCCGGAAAAACTCTTGCCGAAGGTTTACTGCCGGTCTTTGAGTACGTCGACGAAGCCGCTGCTCGGAACGGAGTCGGTTCGCTGGGCATGGTCGAAACTCGTTACGTCGGCATGAAGTCACGCGGCGAGTATCACGCTCCTGGCCACACCGTTCTGCTGGAAGCTCACCGCGACCTGGAAGGTCTCACATTGACCGGCAGCGTGATCAATGAAAAAGAACGCCGCCTGGCCGACTTCGCCACGCTGGTTTACAACGGCTACTGGTTCGACCCGGTCGCTGAAGCTCAGCGAGCGTTTACGCAAACGACGCAGAAGTTTGTCACGGGCGAAACGCGAGTCGCACTTTACAAAGGCAACGTCTTTGTCGAAGGCCGACGTTCTCAGTACAGCCTCTACGACGAAGCGGTCGCCACGATGGACGGCCAGGACGAAAGCTACCGCCAGGAAGACGCCGCCGGCTTCATCCGCCTGCACGGTCTGCCTCTGCGAGTCAAACGAAAAGTTCAAGGCCCACCGGCCGGTGGCGAGAACATCTGACGCTCGCAGAGTCGCCTGTCGGATACCATCGCCAGTAAAGTAGAGGGTGAATTTCGTAGGGAGCGTCTTGACGCACCGCCGCACAAACTGGATCGGTGGTGCGTCTTGACGCACCCTGCGAATGTTGAGCGATCTATTTTCCCGGGTGACGAGGATCTTGATGAGACTTTCAAGCCTGCGTGCAGTTGTCACCATTTTTACGTTGACCGCGGCGGGCACCATTCTGTCCGCTCAGCCTCCCGCCGATCGTGAAGCGTCGCAGGAGAAGGTCGACTTTGTCCGCGATGTGCAGCCGATTCTCAAACAGCACTGTTTTAAGTGCCACGCGGGCGATAAGCGCGAAGGTGGATTTCGACTCGATCTGCGGGCCGATGCGCTAACCGGCGGCGACGAAGGTATCGCTATTAAAAAGGGCGACGCCGAAAACAGTTCGCTGATCAAGCGAGTGACCGGCAACGATCCTGAACTTGTCATGCCGCCGGAAGGTGATCGCCTCTCGCCGGAAGATGTTTTAATCCTTAAGCGGTGGATCAATCAGGGAACGGTCTGGCCGGACGCGGCGGCGGGCGGAAACGTACGGCCTGACCATTGGTCGTACGAGCCGATCGCTCGTCCGGACCTGCCGCAAACGCGAAACAAAACCTGGGCACGCAACGGTGTCGACGCTTTTGTTCTGTCGAAGCTGGAGAGTCTGAAGATCGCTCCGTCGCCGGAAGCGGATCGCTACACGCTGATTCGACGGTTGTATCTCGATTTGCTCGGACTGCCGCCGCGCCCGGATGAAGTTGACGCGTTCGTGAATGACGAATCGCCGAAGGCGTACGAGCAGCTGGTTTCGAGGCTGCTAATGTCGCCGCACTTTGGCGAGCGGTGGGGCCGGCACTGGCTCGACATGGCCCGGTATGCGGATTCGGATGGCTACGAGAAAGATCGCGCGCGTCCCAACGCCTGGCGATGGCGGGACTGGGTCATCGATGCCATTAACAAAGACATCCCGTTCGACCAGTTCTCGATCGAACAACTTGCTGGCGACCTTCTTCCCGACGCGACAGCGGATCAAAAACTGGCGACGGCGTTTCATCGGCAAACGCTGACGAACACCGAAGGCGGCACAGATCAGGAGCAGTTTCGAATTGAAGCCTGCTTCGATCGCACGGAAACAACCGGAGCTGTCTGGCTCGGCCTGACGGTCGGATGCGCCCGCTGCCACACTCACAAGTACGACGCCATCACGCAGCGCGAGTACTATCAACTGTTCGGCTTTTTCAACAACGGCGACGAGACCAACCTGCAGGTTCCGATTTCGGAAGAAGCAACGGCGAAGTACGAGCGTGATCTGGCTGCTCACAATTCAAAGATTGCAAAACAGCAGGATGCACTCAGCCAACTTCGCAAGGCACTCGCTCCACAGCTTCCGGCCTGGGAAGATAACTATCAGACACAAGCCGCCACGTTGAAGATGCTGGGGAAGTCGTCCGTCACCTGGCACGTGACGGAATTCGAAACGGCGAAGGCGTCGTCCGGTGCGACGTTCACTCGGCAGGAAGACGGCTCGTATCTTGTCGACAGTTCGACGCCCGGAACGCCCGCGTCGGACAAGGATGAATACACGCTGCTTCTGCGAGCGCCCGCCGGAGAGATCACCGGTCTACGAGTCGAAACGATTCCTGATAAACGGTTGCCAGCCAGCGGCGCCGGACGAGCGAAGAATGGCAACTTTGTTCTGAGCGATGTTCGACTCTATTCCGCAGCGACGCGTGAACTGAAGAAGGAACATCGGCAGAAGCTTGCAGCGGCCCACGCAGACTTTTCGCAGGAGAAGTTTCCGCCAGCCGACGCGATCGATGGCGACGTTGCAAAAACCGGCTGGGCAGTCTCGCCGAAAATGAACGAGGCTCATTCCGCTGAATTTCTGACGGCCGATCCGCTTGCAGAAATGAAGGAACGGTGGATTCAGGTCGTGCTCGACCAGCAGTACGGAGGTCAACACACGATCGGTCGATTTCGAGTTTCCATTCGCACCGGCAGCCATCCGTCGGACGGACTGCCGCAAGACGTGCTGGCAGTTCTCGACATTCCAGCGAATCGTCGATCTGAAAAACAGAACAGTCAACTTCTCGATTGGTTCGTTCGTCACGACTCCAAAGGCAAGGCCCTGACCGAGCAACTCGAAGCGGCAATGAAGGACGCTCCGAAACCACCGGTCATGTCAGTGCGTGTGTTGGCGCAACGAGTCAGCTCGCCACGCACGACTCACGTACTGCGGCGAGGAGAGTTTCTCGATCCGATCAAAGATCAGTCACTCGTTCCGACAGGCTTGTCGGTGCTGCACAACCTGAAAGCTCGCGAGGAGAAGCCGGCCGATCGACTCGACCTCGCACAGTGGCTGGCTTCAGCAGACAACCCATTGACTCCGCGTGTCACTGTCAACCACGTCTGGAAGTATCTGTTTGGTGAAGGCATCGTCCGAACGGTTAACGATTTTGGAGTACGTGGCGACAAGCCGTCTCATCCGCAGCTGCTCGACTGGCTGGCGGACGAGTTTCGAGGCACTCTCGCGTGGAGCCGCAAAGAGCTGATCCGTACGATCGTGACCTCAGCAACGTATCGTCAGTCCTCGGCCAGTCGACCCGAACTGAAAGAAGTTGACCCTCAGAACCTGCTGCTCGCTCGACAGAATCGAACCCGAGTCGAAGCCGAGATTATTCGCGATCTCAGCCTCGCGGTCAGCGGATTGTTGTCAGAAACAATCGGCGGCCCGAGCGTGTTTCCACCGTTGCCACCTGGCGTTGCCGAACTCAGTTATGCCAACAATTTCAAATGGGCAACCAGCAAGGGTGAGGATCGCTACCGACGCGGCTTGTACACGTTCTTTAAGAGAACGTCGCCGCATCCAAACCTGACGCTGTTCGACTGTCCGGATTCGAATCTGACTTGCGTCTCTCGGAACTCGTCGAACACTCCGCTGCAGGCGCTGACGCTGCTCAATAACGAAATCTTCGTGGAAGCGGCTCGCGCGTTTGGGCAGCGAATTCGTCAACGCGACGGTTCCGACAAGACTCGACTGACGCAGGCTTTCCGATTGTGTGTCTCACGACAGCCGACCGACGAAGAGCTTGACCAGTTCCAGGAAATTCTGACCGCTTCACGGAAATGGTATGAAGCTAACAAAGACGCCGCTCGATCTCTGAGCAAGGCCGGCACGCAGGCTGATTCATCCGAAAACGACAACGAAGAATTCGAAACGGCCGCGTGGATTGCCACGTGCCGAATCATGCTGAACATGGACGAGTTCATCACTCGAAACTAAACCCCAGATTTTGGAGACAGCATCTATGGATATCTCTCGACGCGGATTCCTTGCCGGCGGAGTGGCAACTCTGGCCGGATCGACGATCGCGACTTCCAGCACGATCGCTCACGCAGCCAAACCGCCGGTGAGAAACGGGGCCTCGCACATGAAGCTGAGCCTCGCCGCTTACTCCTTCAACCGAATGCTGTCTCGCCCGAGTCGAGATCAGAAAGGCGAGATGACGCTCGCAGACTTCGTCGATTACTGCGCAAAGTTGAATCTCGACGGCACCGAACTGACGTCGTACTACTTTCCCGAGAAACCTTCGAGTGAGTACTTGCTCAACTTGAAGGAGCAGACATTTCGCCTGGGGCTGGACATTTCCGGCACGGCCATCGGTAACGATTTCTGCCTGCCAGAAGGTGAAAAACGACAGGCTCAGCTCAAACTCTGCCGAGACTGGATCGACCATGCGGCCGTGATGGGGGCACCGGTCATTCGCATCTTCGCCGGCAAGGTTCCGAAAGGCGGAACCGAAGAAGAGGCTCTCGACCTCTGCGTGGCCGGCATCAACGAAAGCCTGGACTACGCGGCGACAAAAGGCGTCCTGCTCGCTCTGGAAAACCACGGTGGAATTACGGCAACGCCTCAACAACTTCTTTCCATCGTCGAACGCGTCAAGGACTCAAAGTGGTTCGGCGTCAATTATGACAGCGGAAATTTCCGAACCGAAGACCCCTACGGCGACCTCGAAAAAATCGCGCCGTACGCGGTGAACGCGCAAATCAAAGTGGCGATCATGACGCCTGACAACGAGAAAAAACCGGCCGACCTGAAACGCATGGTCGAAATTCTTCGATCGGCCAATTATCGCGGTTACGTTGTCCTCGAATACGAAGAAGACAAACCTTACGAAGAGATTCCAGAGTACGTCGACAAGTTGAGAGAACTGATTGGTTGATCAAGACATCGCCGACAGTTAAACGCCTCTCACATAAATCAATCAGGACACCATAACGTTATGACCATTGATATCGCGGTTGTTCCCGTCGCCGGTCTGGGAACACGCCTTCTTCCCGCAACCAAGTCTCAACCCAAGGAGATGTTGCCGGTCGGTCGCAAACCGGTCGTCCAGTATGTGGTCGAAGAACTGACACAGTCAGGCATCAATCGGCTGCTCTTCATCACCGGAGCCAGCAAGACGTCGATCGAAAATCATTTTGATACGGACGAGCGGCTGATCAATCACTTGCGCGAAACCGGCCGCGAGGAAGAACTCCAGCAGCTCGACTTCGAACGCCGCGACGTCGAGTATTTTTACACGCGACAGAGGCGGCAGCTTGGTCTGGGGCACGCCGTTCTGTGTGCGAAGTCTCTGGTCGGCAGTCAGCCGTTCGTCGTCGCGCTGGGTGATTCGATTATCGGAATCAACGCGAAGTCTGACATCGTTCAACGCATGACTGAGGAGTTTGAATCGTCGAAGGCCGACATTGTGGTAGCTTTCGAAGAAGTACCAAAGGCCGACGTCGTGCGCTACGGAATCGCAAAACCTCGTGGTGAAGTCGGAACTCGTTTTGAACTGGAAGACTTAATCGAAAAGCCATCTGTGGAAGAGGCCCCCAGTCAGTACGCCGTTGCATCACGCTATGTGCTCAGCCCGGCAATCTTTGAAGCGCTTGAGGAAACACAGCCTGGTAAGGGCGGAGAAATTCAACTGACGGACGCGATTCGGATTCTGTTGAAACGAGGTGCCAAGGGCGTCGGAATGGTCCTGCCTCCAGACGAGCGACGGTTCGACATCGGCAACTACGGAAGCTACTTCAGGGCCTTCGCCGATTTCGCACTCGCTGATCCCGACTACGGCGACCAGTTGCGAGATTACCTTCGTGGGGTGATTTGATTGAGTCGTCCGAAGATTGCAGCCACGATTTCCAGAGTGAGGAACGATGAACGCACTTCAATACGCGAAGCAGTTGGTCTCGTTTGAGTCGACCAGCGTTTTGTCTAATGTCGCCGTGACGGACTATGCCGAGCAGCAGCTCAGCAGGATCGGGTTCACCGTCGAACGCATCGAGTTCAACGATGCTAACGGAATTCGCAAAGCGTGCGTTGTCGGCCGCAAGGGCTCGGGACCGGGCGGCATGGCCTACTTCGGGCACACCGATGTCGTGCCTGCCGATCCCTGGCTGTTCGATGATCACGGCCCGTTTCAGCCAACGGTGAAGGACGACCGTCTGTATGGCCGAGGCTCGTGCGACATGAAAGGTTCAGTCGCCTGCGCACTCGCGGCCGCCGAGCAATTCTCCGAAAGCGACCTCAAAGCGCCGATCTACATTACCTGCACGGCCGACGAAGAAATCGGCTACGGCGGCGCTGCAGAAGTCGCTGCTCGATCAGAAATCTTTCAGGAGATGGTCACTGGCGAGGCCAACGGAATCATCGGCGAACCGACTTCTCTGGAAGTTGTACACGCTCATAAAGGCGTTATCGGATTCGTCGCGACGTCGCGAGGCAAGGCCGCTCATTCCAGCACGCGGGAAGGACTCAACGCAAACCTGGCAATGATTCCGTTCCTGGCCGAGATGAAGAAGATTCACGACGAAGCAGAAGCCGACTCAAACTGGCACAACCACGAATTCGAACCGCCAACGATCACCTGGAACATCGGCATCAACGATCACACCAAAGCCGTCAACATCACGCCGCCGCAAAGCATCTGCACGGTGTACTTCCGCCCGATGCCCGGTCAGGACGGCAACATCCTGCTGGAACGATCTCGCCAGGCTGCCGAGCTGAACGGCCTGGAATTCACCGTGCCTGTGAACGGCGACCCGATTTACACCGATCCACACTGCGACTTCGTCAAAGAAGTTCTGCAGATCGCCGACAAAGAAAAGGCAACGACAGTGTCCTACGGGACGGACGGCGCAAAGTTGACCGCTCTTAAGAAATTAGTCGTCTGCGGTCCGGGCAGCATCGCTCAAGCACACACTCACGACGAGTGGATTGCGCTCGAACAACTGGAAAAAGGTACGGACCTTTACGCACGCCTCATCAAACACTGGTGCTGCTGAAAGCTTCGATCACTGAGAACGAATCAGCAGAACTCCGACGTGCGGGCAGATCGAACCGAGGCGGCTACAGCTTTCGGTGACCGACATATTCGGATGAGAAGACGTCGGTAATAAAGACTTCGACTCGTTCCGCCGGAGCCTTGGTGTCTGACTCAGCTTCTCCCGCCAACGCAGTTCCCGCGGCGGTGATTCGAATCCTTTCCGGATCGATTCCCCAGTTATCAAGCAGCGTGAAGACAGCGTGCCCCTGGTCGTAACTTCGTATGATACTGTCGGTAATGGAAGCGGATTTGCCTCCCTCATCATCACCAGTCGCGGAGACGTGCGATCTGATTTCTATCTTGTTCGGCTTGCCTCGAAGTTCGCGCACAATACTGAAAAGCTCTGCTTCCGCTTGACCAGTCAGATGAAACTCCTTCTCGCCGGCAGCGTTCGTTGTCGGCGGACGGAAAGTCAAAAATGAACCCACCTGCTGAGGTGTGCCTTCGTCAGTCACTTTGATTCGGCGATCGTCACCCTGCACCGACTTGGACTTCACTCCACCTCGTCCGTCGTCCTCGGGAGACTCAGCTCCAAGCGTTTCACTCGGACTTGGGATGGGACTATTCGCAGCGAATTGCTTCCCCAAAGGCGCCACAGGGGCCGTCGTGAAGCCCATCTTCTTGTCGAGTGCCGTCAACACCGCTCGATACTTCTGTTCGGCAACGATCTCGCTCAACGAGACGAGCATGATGAAAAAAGTCAGCAGCAGAGACATCATGTCTCCGTACGTGACGACCCATTCAGGGACACCCGGTGGAGCATCTTCATCCATCGTCTGACCTCTCCGAAGTGAAACCTGTCAAAATTGAAGACTGCAGCGGGCGCAGAACCCCAAGACGGTTTTCGGCAAGAAAGGCTGACCGTCAGGAAACCGTAAAAACCTCCCGTAAAAACATTCAGCAGACTGTGAGTCCGCTCAACGGTACATCTCTCACATTCGGAAAACTCGCATGGTCGCGTGGCAGTCAACCTGCAACTCCTGAACCCTGCCGATGTCCATTCAGAAACTCGGAACTTCGCACCACAGGAAACACACCACGCGGTTGTCCAAGGCGATGGCGAGTTTGTAACCTACGCACCGTTGTTGAGATTGGATCAACGTCAGGAGATCCTGAAACGCGATGGTGTAGAACGAGCGGGCAGGTGATTCACAGGTTCGTATTGCTGAACTCGCAGAACGCCTGCCACGAAATCAACAACAGGAGGCTCGCCGATTGCCTCGGACTTCCTGCGAAGTCTTATTCAGAATATGGCCGAGTGGCGGAATTGGCAGACGCACGGGACTTAAAATCCCGAGACCTGAATGGGTCGTGCGGGTTCGAGTCCCGCCTCGGCTACTGAATACCAAAGGACTTACGGCAAATTGTCGCGAGTCCTTTTTTCGTCAACTGAAGTGTTCGGCGACAATTAGTCTCTCGGTTTAGCGACAATTAGAATTCCGGTCTGGTTTTTTGAATTCAGCTATGGTGAAGGCTTCGTTTTGGTGTTCTTTGCTGTTTCCACACGGTAGCTGGGGACGTTC
>CALDJX010000608.1 GCA_937899075.1 uncultured Planctomyces sp.
TGATCAACATCCTGCTTCCGGACGAAGTTCAGGGCGACGTCTTCAAAGCCGATGTTCTGCCGAACCTTCAGCCCGGCAACCTGCTGATGTGCTCACATGGTTTCAACATTCACTTCGGTCAGATCACGCCTCCAGAAGGCGTCGATGCAGCACTCGTCGCTCCGAAAGGACCTGGTCACCTCGTCCGTTCTGAATACGAAAAGGGCGGCGGAGTTCCTTCGCTGATCGCCATGTACCCCGGCTCGTCTGACAGTTCGAAGCAGCTCGCTCTGGCTTATGCCAAGGGCATCGGCGGAACTCGCGGCGGCGTCATCGAAACCACCTTCGCAGAAGAAACCGAAACGGACCTCTTCGGCGAACAGGTTGTTCTCTGCGGCGGCGTGAGTGCTCTGGTGAAGGCCGGATTCGAAACGCTCGTTGAAGCTGGCTACCAGCCGGAAATGGCTTACTTCGAGTGTATGCACGAACTCAAGCTGATCGTCGACCTGTTTTACCAGGGCGGCCTGAACTACATGCGGTACAGCGTTTCGAACACGGCCGAGTACGGCGACTACACCCGCGGCCCGCGCATCGTCGGCCCGGAAGTCAAAGTCGAAATGAAGAAGATTCTGGAAGAAATCCAGAGTGGCGAATTCGCTCGCGACTGGTTGCTGGAAAACAAAGTCAACCAGGCTTCATTCAAAGCGACTCGCCGCCGAGAACGAACTCACCAGATCGAAGAAGTCGGCGCACAACTTCGCAGCATGATGACCTGGATCGACTCGAAAGAAGTCTGAACCAGCAACGTCGTCATTCCCGCGCAGGCGGGGATCCGGAATTGCTCACAAAAGAAAGCTCGCTCCATCCGGAGTGAGCTTTTTTTTGTAGGAAACTGCTGCCTCACGATGGCGATGTTGTTTCGACAGCCTTGTCGGCAATTTCTACGTCGTTCGGGATGTAGAGCATGCTGAGCAGGTCGAGGGTTTCTCGAATCGCGTCGGCACAGCCATCGTGGTATCTCCGACCGCATTCGCTTTCGAAGATGTCTCGGCCGCGATCCACTTCCTGGGCGAAGGCAGCGGCTTCGGATTCGTGTAGTTCTACTTTGGCTGAAAGTCGTTCTACGAGCTGTGCAAGTTCCATCTGATTCTCTCCGGTGATCTGGCAGCGAGAGTTGGAACGAGCAAACAGGTCTCGTCGCCAATCAGGCGCTGCGTTTCTTGGTTGTTGAATCTGCTGCTACGGTGTTGTTGAGTTCTTCGTCCGTCGCCTGCCGAATCTGCTCGATGATGTCTTCAGGCGAGATGATCTTAGGAGCACCCTGACCCCACGCTGGTGGATTCGAAAGTTCGCCATTGTCGATCAGCATGTGCACGGCGGTGCGGACGAAATCGCTGAAGGATTGTTCGCCCCGAACCTGATCAACCCGCTCGACCCAGTCCTGCGGCCAGCGAATTAACTTCGGAACAAGTACGGTTTCTGTGGTCGCGTCGGCTTTCTGGCTTCCTGCCATGACTGCTCCTTTATCATCCGTGAGTGAGATATCTCTTAGATCGGCAGCTGATGAGTGAAAGAGTTATCTCTTTCGAGAGATATCTCTCATTTTTCCCGAAATCGCAGGAAGCCGTGGCGGATACCGGGATCGATCGCCGCTCCGGCAGGCACCGCTTGCAATGCCCGGATTCTGCACGAAACAATGCGGACTGATCTCAGCGAGTACTGATCCATGCTGCGTGTCGGGCGTTGCGGAACTCTGCAACTACTGACCTGTGTGCTTAAGAGGCTGTCATGGCGAAACGAATCATCATTCTTCTGTTGGTAACTGCCGGTGCCGGTTTCGCGGCGTTGTCCGCAGGGCCCTTGCGTGCTCAGGATGAGGCGGCGGATGCGACTTCAAAAGAAACAGCTGACGCACCGAAAGACGTTGCCGAAGAAGAAGCGACCGAGCCCGCAGCAGAGGCAGGAGGGACGGTCGCTCGCTACATCACCGTCACGAATCCGGCGGGAGAGCTCGTCTTTTCAAGAATCAGAAACGCGCTGGTCGAACTTCAGCATCAGGCGGACGAGGAAGATCAGGACACGATTCTGATTCTCGAAATCGAACGCGGGTCAAGCACGTTCGGGCAGGTCAGTGATCTGGCGAAAGAGCTGACGTCTGCGAAGTATTCGCGAGTGCGCACGATCGCCTGGATCCCCAAAGGCGAATCAGACAAACCGCTGACAGGCTACACGGCAATCATTCCTCTCGCCTGTCGCGAAATCGTCATGCACCCCGACGCCGAAATCGGTGACATCGGCCGCGGGACGGCTCTGGACGACGACGAGCAACTTTCGATCATCAATCTTGTCGAGAAACGATACAACACCAAGGTCAATGGAGCGTTGGCTGCCGGCTTCGTCGAACCTTCCCGGACGGTGCTCAAGATCAAAGTTATCTCGGGCGAAGGAGCCAATCGCGTTACCGAAACTCGAGTGGTCACCAGCGAAGAAATGCAGCGACTGCAGGAGACGGACGTCGCCATTCCCGATGTCATCACGATCAAAGAGAAAGGCGATGTGCTGTTGCTTTCGGGCAAGCGTGCGAGGCAACTCGACGTCCTGGTCATGCAGACTGCCGAGGACCGCGTCGATCTGGCGGACCTCTACGAGTTCGACCGCCGATACCTGCGCGAGAGCATTGCCAGTGGCAAGCCACCGCGGGCAAGGATCATCAGGATCGACGGAGTCATCGATCCAATTCTCCATGAGTATGTCGAAAGAGAAATCCGTCGAGCAGTCGCCGAAGATGCAAACCTGATCATCTTCCAGATCGAATCGCCGGGCGGATACCTGCTCGACAGCGAACAACTGGCCGATCGAATTTCGCAACTCGACGGTAAGAAGCATCGCACCGTGGCGTACATCCCCGAGTACGCATACAGCGGGGCCGCGATCATTGCGATGGGCTGCGACGATATTTACATGCACCCCGACGCAAAGATCGGCGACGCCGCGCCAATCGAAGTCCGACTAGGTGAACAGTTCGAACGTGCTCCGGAAAAAGTCCTCAGCCCACTGCGAGAGACTCTGAAAGTTCTTGGCGAGCGAAAAGGTCGCCCGCCTGCACTGCTCGAAGCGATGGCCGACAAAGACCTCCGAGTTTACGAAGTCACTCACAGCCAGACCGGTCGCAAGTCGTACGCTTCAGCGGCGGAAATTGAAGCCTCAGGCGGCGAGTGGATCAAAGGTCCGCTGGTGGCCGAGTCTCGCGAAGACAACCTCCTGACCGTAACCGGCCGACGAGCGCACGACCTGAAACTGGCCAACGAGCCGGTTCACGACATGGGTGAACTGAAGCAGCGACTCGGAATTCCAGCAGGGGCCGTCGTGCCAGCTTCGAAACAAACGTGGGTCGATACGATGATCGCGATTCTGAAATCGCCTGGAGTCACGTTTCTGTTGTTCATGGTCGGGCTGATTTGTATCTACCTTGAGGTCTACACGGTCAGCGGCTTCTTCGGAATTGGCGGCGCGTTGTGCTTTGCCATCTTCTTCTGGAGCCGATTTCTGGGCGGCACAGCCGGCTGGCTGGAAGTGACTTTGTTTATCTTCGGCATCGCGCTCATCGCGATGGAGATCTTCGTCATCCCTGGATTCGGCGTGTTTGGACTTTCCGGCGGGCTGGCCGTGATCGCGTCGTTGATTCTCGCCAGTCAGACATTCGTCATCCCATCGACCAGCGCAGAATTCGACCAGTTCAGTTGGACGATCGGAACGCTCAGCAGTTCCGTTGTGGCGGTGGTCGTGGTCGGCGCGGTGATCAGTCACTTCATGCCCAGAATTCCGGGTTTGCGGGGCTTCGTGCTTGCAGCACCCGGCACTGTTGACGATGGTGGCCCGCTGCTCAATCCCGACTTAACGGGTGATCCTTCACAAACGCTGCAAATCGGCGAGGACACAGGTTTGCTCAGCCAGGTTGGGACGACGTTCTCGACGCTGCGGCCGTCCGGCAAGGCTCACATCAATGGCAAACTGGTCGACGTTGTCAGCGATGGAGGCTTCATCGATCCGGGTACACAGATCGAAGTCATCGAAGTTGCCGGCAACCGGGTCGTCGTCCGAGCGATCACCTAATACGCTGTGACCGGTTCTTTGTGCTGACCATCCCACAAGTGACGAAAGACTAACTCTCTGATGAATCGCTTTCTCTGGACCGTGCTTCGGTTTTCGTTATGTGCCTGGGTTGGTGCTGCAAGTTTGTTCGTCGTCACGGGAGTTCGTGAAGTCACGATTACCGACTTCGACGCCGCGACGAAGAACGTGCTGGCAGCCACTCGCTTCCCGGCTTACTACGCGTTCGGCTTCACGCTTGTTGCCGTCGCAGCAGGTTCGGCTCTCGGGCTGATCCTTGCCAACAATGAGATGCGCCGCCGAAAAGTTGTCGTCCTGACGCTGTCGGTTTTCGCTCTCGTAGTGATGTACCTGGACCATCAGTTTATCTACCAGCCTCTTGAAATCATGATGCTGGAACCGGAAGGCCGTTTGGATCCAGACTTCTTCACGTATCACCAATGGTCGAAATACATCAACTGCGTATCGGTCGGTGCGTGCCTGATTGCCAGTTTCGTTTCGGCTTGGCCGGGCCGATCATCGGTAATTGGTAATTCAACATCGGACTCCTGAGAGACACTCAAATGGCGACGTCAGTGGCGACATTCGGATCCGGCTGCTTCTGGTGTACGGAAGCCGTCTTTCAATACATTCGGGGAGTGGCGAAAGTCGTCTCCGGCTACTCCGGTGGCGAGACGCCGTCGCCCGACTACAAAGCAGTTTGCGCCGGAACGACGGGGCATGCCGAGTGCGTGCAGGTGACTTTTGATTCGGACGTCGTTTCTTATCAGGAACTGCTGAACGCCTTTTTCAAGACTCACGATCCGACAACGCTGAACCAACAAGGCGCCGACCGAGGAACGCAGTACCGGTCGGTGATCTACTTTCACGACGACACACAGCGAGAACTCGCCGAGGCGTACCGCGACCAACTCAACGAAGCCGGCGTGTTCTCATCGCCGATCGTGACAGAGTTGAGCCCCGCTGAAGAATTCTTTCCGGCAGAGGGGTATCACCAGGGCTACTTCGAGCAGAACTCAGGACAGGCTTACTGTCAGGCAGTCATCGCGCCGAAGCTGGCGAAGTTCCAGAAAGAGTTGCCGGACCTGCTGAAGCGGTGAGCTCCTGGTGGTATGCCGGCGCTGCGCTTGTCTACGCTTCGTGAATTTTCATCATGCAGAAATTGGACGTCATCGTTCCCGCCAGAGCGTCGAGTCCGGGATGCCGAGCTGCTTTTGACACTCCGCGATCTCTTTGCGAAATCGTTTCGCATCCTGAGGGTAACCCTTCGTCGGCTTGATGTCTGGAAGGTGTTGCTTCCAGAAGTCGTTGAACAATTCCATCGACAGCTCGCGGACGTACTTACAAACCATCGAGGCGACTGCCACAGGAAAGTGCTCTTCAGCTTTCGTCTGAAAGTGGATCTCTGACGTGCCGACCCGATAGCTGCTTTTTTGCCGGCCTTCCTGAAGACGGAAGATCATCTGCCCGTCGAGTTGCTCGTCAATCAGCTCATCGTACCGGCTGCGGCCGCCGTGTTTGTCCCCGATGATCAACGCTGGCTCTTCCGAATCGGGTTCCCAGACGCTGCGCAACAGCCTGAGCGTGAAGCGGGACAAGGACGCTCCTTTGCTCTGGTAAAAGTCAGACACTGAGTTGAACCTCTCCGTCAGCACGATGTCGCTGCTGATTCCGACAAGTTGAATCCCTGCGCCGTCGCAAGCTGATTTCAGTCGACCACTGAGAAGTTCGATTTCGCTTTGCTCATTGGAGACGGGCAGCGCCAGATCGCTTTCGAGGAACCAGGGTTCGACATCGAGAAACGACGAAGCCATCGTCGAGTCGGCAGTGTTGATTGCAGGCTGAGAATCCTTAACGGGCTTCGCTGGCGGCCTCTGCACCAACTCGGGGAAGTCGCCGGACGGCGACCGCGCGAAGTCAGAAGTCATCAGCCATTCGCAAAGATTCCGGAATGACGACGCATCGTTCGACGTCAGACCAAAGAGCGTTTGAATCGACCGCTCAAGTGGCTGAATGCCTCGCGACGGTGAGTAGACCTCTTTCGAATCCGCAACGTGAATTCTGCCAGCGTCTTTGGTGGCAGACTGGCTGACGACAGTTTCGAGCGACTTCCAGAAATCGGTCGTTCTCGGATCGCCCGGCACTTGCCACACGGTTGCCGTGATCACGAGTGGGCCGAGATTCGGACCATACCCCGCTTCGTCCATCCCAATGACGATTCCCAATTGACAGCCTTCCTTTGGCAGCGGGTTCGTCAGAAGTCGCTGATTTCATTTCCGTCGTTGCGGTTCGCAAGGTTGGTCAGCAATGTGTAGTCGACCGACTCACCGACAAACCGAACACTTCCGTCCGTGAGGGCAATGTTCGCTCCACCTGTGTGAATTGACTGGATCGGACGATTGGCTCCGTCTTCCGGACCGACTCCAGTGGCTCCACCGGCGGCAGCGGCGGTGGCGTCAAGGAAATTCACAGGGTAACGCACGGTCGTGATGTTCCAGCTTTGGAAGTTGGTGCAGAACCAGGCACCGTCGCCGGGTGTGCCGCTGCCTGTTGATCCGACCCAGGCGCCGTGCGAGTTTGAACTCCGAACGTCGATACTGTTTCCGGCGATGTCGATCGCGAAAGCAGACTGCTCGCCGAGCATCATCGTATTAGTGCTTCCATCCGAGACGTCGGAAAAACTGACCGACCTGTTAGGAACCAGAATTCCCGAGCTGGCCATGACGCCTTTGTAAGTTGGCTCCGCATCCGGATTCGGCCCCCCACCCCGCGTTGCCGCTCCAGAGATCCCAACATAAGTCGGCATCATCACGCCACGAGGTGTCGTCGTGAATGGGTCTGACATCTGTGGCAGCGGAGACGACGGACAGCTCAGCACGGCCAGGTATTGCCCATCGAAAACCTGTCCGTTGACGTTGGCGGCGATGTCGGTATTCCCGACTCCTCCCGCGGCAGCGTCGCTCAATTCGCCATACAGACTGCTTTGCTCGATGAACGGCAGCAGAGCCACGAAGAACGAAGAACCTCGGTCGAGGTTGCGGGACAGACCGGGTGTCTGACTGTGCATTGCTCCGATGGGAAACGCACCCCACTGGTCATGGTAGTTGTGCATGGCCAGGCCGAGTTGCTTCATGTTGTTGACGCAGGATGATCGTCGTGCAGCTTCGCGAGCCTGCTGAACGGCCGGCAAAAGTAACGCCACCAGCACGGCGATGATCGCGATGACGACCAGCAGTTCAACCAGGGTGAACCCACGGCGATTTTTCAAACGTAACTTCATCATCCAAACTCTCCGTACTGGCGACCCGTGAAGACGTGGACAGGGTACAGCAGATTTCACAATGAATCACCCCAGGTTCGCTGATTCGGCCCGATTCCATAGGGTGTTTCCAGTCTGTGATAAACCACTCATCAGTTGTTCGAGAAGACTGTCTCAAAGTTGCTGACAGCCGCCTTCGTCGATTTTTCTCGATAGCTGAAATTGCTCTTCAAGGGCTGTTGCGAGGGTGCTCAACGAAATCGCACACACACAATCGTCACGATTTGTCTGTTTTTTGTCAGTCGATCGTGAAAAATCGGCAGTCGAATCGCGAGAACCGACCCATGCTGATTCAGGCTGCGTCGTCGCACTCCCTGCGCCGTTTGGTTGGCGTTATAGCGTTGCGTTCGTATGTCACGAGTGCCATTCTGATTACGCCCACACGTCATCGTCGTATCAGGGAGAGTCTCCATGAGACCCGCCTGCCCCAATGTTATCACCCTGAATCATTACGTCTCCGGAGCTTTGGCAGAGTCCAAAGCCGAAGAGATTGCTGAGCATCTCGCAGCCTGCGACCACTGCCAGCAGCGTTCTGATGAGATGGCCAGCGAAACTGACAGTCTCATTGGAGCCGTCCGCCGAGGTGCCGTCGCTGCTTCCGGGAATGACGAACCGCAACTCGCGCGGCTGATTACAGAAGCTCTTCATGCCGGGTCGCATTCGGGTGCTGACCTTTCCGACATGTCGCCGGACGATTCACCGCTCCCATCCAAACCGAAGCGAAAGGATCTCGAATCCTTCATCGACGGTCTCCGCAAAAGTGGTCTGATCGATGAAAAAGAGCTGCACCGGCTCGTCGTGAACAGCGAGGCGGACGATGCCGACTCGTTCGCGAAAGAGCTGGTCGAACACGACACCCTGACGGCGTACCAGGCGCGGGCCTTGTCGCGCGGCCGCTGGAAGGGGCTGGTCCTGGGCAACTATGTCATCGTCGAAAAGCTCGGCAAGGGTGGCATGGGGCAGGTCTACAAAGCTCGCCATGACCGCATGGGCAGAACGGTTTGTCTGAAAGTCCTGCGTTCGGTCGGGCGGCGTTCGCCGGAAGTGGTCGAGAGATTTCGGCGGGAAATAAAGACGCACTCGGCACTCAGCCATCCCAACTTTGTCGTCGCTCACGATGCCGACGAAGCGGAGGGCATTCAGTTTCTGGTCATGGAGTTCATCGATGGCCGCGACCTTTCTCGCCGAGTCAAAGATGACGGTCCATCACCGATCGGCGAAGCGATGCAGATTCTGCGTCAGACAGCTTCGGCGCTGGAGTATGCCCATGACCAGGGCGTGACTCATCGAGATATCAAGCCGCACAATCTGATGGTTGCCGAATTCGGCGACGATGCCGGCCAGGTCAAGGTTCTGGACATGGGGCTCGCCCGGTTCGAACCGTTGCTCGACGGCCCGACCGACTCAACCACGCGAGCTTCCATGACTGCCAGCGGCGTGATCATGGGCACCGTCGACTACATGTCTCCCGAGCAGGCACTCAACAGTAAAAACGCGGACGCCCGGTCGGACATCTACAGTCTCGGTTGCACGATGTACTTCCTGCTGACCGGCACGACGATGTTTGCCGGCGAGACTTTGATGGAAAAGATCATCGCGCATCGAGAGCAACCGCTGCCCCGACTGCGCGACCTGGTTCCGGAAGCGTCAGCAGGACTCGACGCAGTGTTCCAGAAGATGGTCGCCAGAAATCCGGACGACCGCTATCAGACCATGAGACAACTGGGAGAAGACCTCGATGCATGCATCGCCGGTCGTCGACCTTCCGCTCTGGCCGCGCCGTGGTCTGACCTTGTCGAGCGACTGAGAGCAAAGCCGGCCTTGGTCTCGATTCCGGCCGCTGCCGTTCTGCTGGCTGGACTCGCTGTCCACGCCGCAGTGAGAACCGGTCCTGCGAAACCCGTCGAAGAAGACTTCGCTGCCGAAACAGAGTCTGCGAGCGAGAAATCCACGAAGAGCTTCATCGGGGCGATCGGCGCAATTCCGGCAGCCTTGTCAGAAGAAACGAACGGCTCTGATGCAAAACGAGGCTCCAATGCAAAGACCGAGTACCGTTCAGACGAGCAAACAATCAGACGCAAGGCTCTACCGAAGAAAGCGCTGGTCGTGCTTGCTGACAAGAGCTACGACCAGAACGAACTCGACGTCACGCTCGAACAACTTAAAAAGCAGGGCTTCGCCCCGGTCATTACTTCGGATCGCAAAGGCAAACTGCATTCGCGCTACAGCGAGTCTGGCAACAACGGGCACGTCGACATCAAGCAGACCCTCGCCGAAGTCAGTGCTCAGGAATACTTCTCGGTCGTGCTGATGACTGGCGAGGCGTCGAGCAAGTTCAAAGGCAAGACACCGGCCGGACGGCAAGTGCAACAGCAACTTCGGAAGACACTGAAAATGCACGGGGCGATTGTCGGCATGGGAGCTGCCCAGGCGATCGTCACCGACGAGTCAATCAGCGGACCGATTCACTACGAATATTGTGACGGGCTGTGCATCGGCGACCCCAAAAAAGGCCCCGGTACGGTGATCAAAGTGGCCGAGTCCAAATACATTCCCAAGATGGCCTGGCAGCTCAACGCCCGCTTCGAAGAAGCTCGAAAGAAACTCAGCAGCAAGTGACGATTATTCTGCCGCAATGTTCCACTCGGCGTGAAACTGCTCGAGAAAATCTTCCAGCACCTGGTGACGCTGAGCCGCCAGCTTCAGACCGGTTTCCGTATTCATGCGGTCTTTGAGCAGCAGCAGTTTCTCGTAGAAGTGGTTGATCGACGGGCCGGACTTCTTCTTGTAATCGTCGAACGACGCGTGCAGCTCCGGCGAGTCCTCCGGATCGTGCATCAACCGACCCTTCGCCCCGCCGAACGCAAAACACCGGGCGATCCCGATGGCTCCGATGGCTTCCAGCCGGTCGGCGTCCTGGACGATCTTTCCTTCGAGTGTCGCCATCGGGGTCTCGACGCCCGCCCCTTTGAAAGAAACCGTCGCGACAATGTCGCAGACGTGTTCGATCACCGACTCATCAACAGACTGCTCCGACAAACACGCTCGCGCGGCTTTCGGCCCGGCTGATTCGTCGCCGTCGTGAAACTTCCAGTCGGCGATGTCGTGCAGCAGTGCGGCAAGTTCCGTCACAAACCGATCGGCGTTTTCACTGCGTGAGATGAACAGCGAGTTCTGCCAAACTCGCCAGACGTGCCACCAGTCGTGTCCCGACGAATCGCCTTCCATTTGACTGCGCACGTGATCGGCTGTCTGATCAACAATCAGTTGCTGAGCATCGGTAAGTTCTGCCATCGACGAATCCGTTCGTTACTTGTGTCGCACGTGAAGAATGATCGGCCAGGATGTCTGACCGCCTTCTTCTTTGCTGCGGAGATGAAACACTCGAGTCTGCTCCGGAACCCAGTCGGCCGCCGTCAAATAGAATTGTCGTTGAGTCTTTCCTTCGACAATCAGCAAACCGCTCAAGCCCACGTTGTCGACAATAATTCCGTGCGGAAGATTGTGGGCGATTGCTTCGAAACCAACCCGCCCGTTGAAGTCGTTGTTTCGTTGAATGTGGACTCTGGCGGTGATCGTCTCGCCAGGGGCGATGGTCAGTTCCAGCGGGTTAGGTGTGCCAAACGTCGGAGCCTCGACTTTCGCTGCGTCGCCCTCGTCAGGGCCAATCGCGACAAGAATCTTTGGAGCCGCTGCCAGCATGAGTTCCGCAAAGCCGCCCACGTCCTTCGACACTTCTTTGCCGTTCACCATTGCCGTCGCGATTACCTTGATCTTCTTCACGTCTTCCGGCGTCGGCTCTTTAGCATCCGGCGCTGCGTTGATCGATGCGTACGTGATGAACTGTCCGGCTTCGATGACCAGCGGTTGCGACACCTGAAAACCGGCCGGCATGTTCTCAACCGCGATCTGGATCGCTCCTTGAAATCCATCCAGTCGGTCGGTGACGAATTTGAATTCTTTGCCGCTGCCTGCCTGCACCGAAGGCTTGTTCCCATCCAGTCGAATGCTGAAGTCAGGTTTCGCCGGCCGCACGGTCAGTTCGTATTTGAACTCTGGCCCGCTGGTCCCTCGCACGTCAGACACGCGGACAAAGTAGTCGCCGTTGGCCGGAGCCGTGAACGTCAGCCGCGAGTCGCTTCCCAATTGCCGCGATGCATCGTCATCGTTTTCGTAGTAAATCGGAAAGACCGGCAGGCCGTTCGGAATGAGTTTCGTGCCGGGCGGATGAGGCTCCACGATGTAGCAGGGTTCCTGCAGCGCGTGCGAGTTCGCCGTCGTGTCGAACAGCCCGGTTCGGTTTCCGGTTTGCGGGTAGAACTGAAATCCTGAGTCGGGACCTCGCGGCCACAACCAGAGCTGCACCACTTCGCCATTCAGATACAGCAGCTGATTGACGTCCATTTCTTCCCAGTTATGCAGACGGCAGTCGCGAGTGTCAGAATTGATTCCGCGAAACGTGATGTACGAATCCCGGACGGCTTGCAGACGGACTCGCTCGATGCGATTTCCGTCGGAGTCCAGAATTTCGATGTTCGAATCGAGCGGCGATTTGTTTCGCGCGGCATTCACTTCGAAGACCCAGGCTTCACCAGCGTTGGCCGAGAAGCGGAACATGTCGACATCAACAGCCGAAGCTGTCGGTGAATCGCCGGCCGCAGGATTGATGACGCCCTTGATCGTCGCCGGGATCTCGACCACGGATGCCTGAGCCGAATTGTTGTTCGGCTCGGTCTCATTGACTGTTTGAGACGGTCGGTCCGCAGCCGGAAATATGGTGACCAGTGGTGAGTGCTGTGAGACATCCTTACCGCGTGACGCGATGTCGAAATCGTATTTCTGCAACGAGCCGTCAATCCGGCCGACGACGAATAATTTTCCGTTGGAGGCGACATCCAGAGCGGGTGCCACGGCTGGCTGAGCTTCAAAGGCGAACTGCTGCGTGTACTCGGCGGTGTCCCACAGTTTCATCGTCTGGTCGTCGGCGATGGAAATCAGTTTGGAACCGTCCGGGCTGAAACCGAGCTGAATGATCGATCCCTCAGCAGCGATTCTCGAATAGACCAGCGGATTAATCTGCGGCTTCGTTCGAGACACGACCTGCCACACTCGGATGCGATTGTCGAGGCCGCCGGCAATGACGTGTCGTCCGTCCGGAGAAAATCTCACAACGTACTGATCCTTCAGCGGCTGGCTGAGCGTGTCGAGTCGCACGCCTGTGGAAACCTGCCAGAGTTTGATTGTCTGGTCAGCGCTCGCGCTCGCGACGATGGTCCCGTCCGGGCTGAAGTCGAGATCAAAGACCGCGCCGTTATGACCGGCCAGCGTGCGGAGCTCTTTCCCAGTCGCCACCTCCCAGAGAATGATTTTCTTATCGTAGCTGCACGTTGCCAGAATCGACTGGTCACGATTCAGCACGGCGTCGTACATCGCGTCGCGATGCCCTTCGAACATCGCCACCTGCTTGCCATCGGCGATCGTCCAGATGCTTGCGTGACCGTACAGCCCGCCAATGCCCGATCCCGCGACGACTCGCTGACCGTCTGTTGAAAATTCAACGGAGTTCACCTTGCCCGGGAAGTCCGTCAGCCGCCGCAGTACTTTCATGGACGCCGCATCGCGAATCTCGACAGCAGCAAACCGCGCAACCGCGATTCGACTTCCGTCCGGCGAAATGGCAACGGCTGCAACTGGTCCGTCTGCGCTGGCTGAGCCTGCAAGCTTTGGAACCATCAACGTTCGGCGAGTCGGTTCTTTTCCGTTCGGCCCTTTCGCTCCCGTTTCAATCCACACGGTCAGCAGAGCGATCTGTTCCGGCGTGAGACGTTCCTCATCTTCGGGCGGCATGATCGGCTTTGCTTTACCGGTCACCAGCTGAAGAATCCGGCTCGAAGCGACGTCACCCGGCTGAAACGAAGGCCCGTGCTTTCCGCCCTTTTGCAGATCGACGTAGGAATCCAGCGAAAGCTTCCCTTCTGCATCTTCAGCGTTGTGACAACCGACGCAGCGTTTCTGAAAGATCGGAGCGATCTGTTTCGCATAGTCCGGCGCAACGTTATCGGCAGCGTTTAAGCGTGAGTATCCGAATGCGGTGACAATCGCGAAGCTCAGCAACAGAATCGTTAGTGACCTGCTTGCTGGGAAAGTTTGAGGATTCTGGTTCATTTTGGAACTCACGTATTTTGCCATTCAGGATCAAACTCGAATCAACTTCTCTCGATTTCCTGGCACGCGTCATGCCCGCGCAGGCGGGCACCCAGTTCCATACGATTGTCTGGATTCCCGCCTTCGCGGGAATGACGAGATTGGCAGCAAGGATAATCCGACTTCGGTTCGAAACACAGTTTCGCGGCCTTCGTCGACGTGTCATCATTTCTTTTACGCGGCGAAACGCGTCCGTGGATCATCGTCGAGCGGGAAGTCTTACGGAGCAAACCACGGTGGCATTTCGAATTAGAAGACTGCGTCAACTGTCGATTCTGTGTTTCGTCATGGTCGCGGGCCTTGTGTTTGCGACAGGCGATGCAAGGTGTGACGAACCGTCGGATCTTGCCGAAGCGACGGAGCATCTGCAGCGAGGCCGCTACGAGGAAGCCGCTGACGCTTTTACGGCAATTCTCGAAAACGCAAAGGACGATACGAAAGCGGCGGCGGTCATCGGCCTCAGTCGAGCTCTGGAAAGTCAGGGGCAATACAAAGAAGCGATCACTCGTTTGACGGAAATCGCCCAGCCGTCTGCGGCCATTCTTGCCGAAGCTGCCAGGCTGCAATTCACCATCGGCCGTCTTGAGGAAGCCGCTTCGTCGTGTGAAGCAGCGTTGAAGGCTGACGCCGATCAGCCACTGGCCCATCTCGTGCTTGCCAGGTTGAGCACCGAAGCCGGCGATCTGAAGAAAGCCAATGAAGCCTTCCGCTGGTTCGTCCGTTTCTACAATCGCAAACAACCCACCGACGCCGAAACGCTTTTGCTGATTGCCGAAGGAGCGGGTGAATACGCGCGATGGAACAGCAACTCCAGCATTTTTAACTTCATCATCAACACGCTGTGTACCGACGCGTTAAAGGATGATCCATTGTCGTGGCAGACGCATCTGGCGTCCGGTTCGCTGCTGCTGGAAAAGTACAATCGCGCTCAGGCGATTCCTGACCTGAAGAAAGCTTTGGAGATCAACCCGCGAGCGGTCAGCGTCATCGTGGCTCTTGGCGAGGCTGCTTTGCAGAAGCACGACGTCGATTCCGCGCTGACGTATGCCGAACAGGCTCTCAACGTTCAGGACAATTACGTGCCGACGTTGCGACTGATGGCGGATATTGCGTTGAACAAACACTCGCCCGATGCAGCCATGCTGGCTTTGCAGGAGGCTCGAAAGACCAACCCCTTTGACTCGGAAACTCTCGGGCGGTTGGCGGCGACGCATTACCTTCTGGATGTTCAGCCGGGCGGTGATGCCGACGACCGACTGACGTCTTTGCTCGCAAACCTCGATGCCATCGATCAGGCGGCACTGAAAGAACCTTCCCATCTGGAACAGCTCGTGATCGATGTCGCGACTCGAAACCCGAAGCCCGGAGTGTTTCTCAACGCCTTCGCCAGCGCGCTGGAATCACGCCGCAAATACGCGATGGCCGAGAAACTTTATCAGCACGCTATTCGAGTCATGCCGCAACTTTCAGAGCCAAAGACGTCACTTGGCATGCTCTACATGCAGACCGGGCGGTCGGACCAGGCGAAGCTGCTGCTGGACGAAGCCTTCAAAGCCGATCCCTACCACGTTCGAGTCAGCAACATGCGGAAAGTGCTGGGCGTGCTCAGCGGTTACGAAACGATCACGACCGAGCACTTCGTCATCCGAGTCGACTCGCAGGCCGATAAAATTCTCGGCGAGTACATGGCTGAGTATCTCGAAGAGGTTTATCCGGAACTGGTCGAACTTTACGGCTACGAACCCCCGCAACGCAGCGTTTTTGAAATCTACAACAATGCCAAAGGCCTCTCGGCTCATCAGTGGTTCAGCGCGAGGATGGTTGGTCTGCCCTGGATTCAAACGATCGGGGCGTCGACGGGCATGATGGTCGCTCTGGCGTCGCCGACCGCGTCGCCTCAACCTTACAACTGGGCTCGTGTCGTGAAGCACGAGTTCGTCCACGTGCTGACTCTTCAGCAGACGCATTTCAACATCCCACACTGGTTTACCGAAGCGCTGGCCGTCACCAGCGAAGGCATCGAACGACCTGCCGAGTGGAATCGCATGTTGCTGGAACGTGTGCCTCGCGGAGAACTGTGGAGCCTCGACGAACTGACCGGAATCTTCGTTCGACCTGAAACGCCCGCGGACTGGCAGTTCGCCTATTGCCAAAGTCGACTCTACGCGCAGTACATGATCGAGACGTTCGGCGAAGAGACGATCAGCAGCATGCTGGCGTTGTACCGGAAGAACGTTCGAACGAATGACGCCATTCCTCAAGTCTTTGACATGACGGCCGATGAATTTGACGCCGGCTACCGAGACTTCCTGAAGCGAATTATTGAAGAAGAACTCGGCGGCTCCGCAATCAAGGCTCCGCAATCGATCACCGATATCGAAAAGGACTTCAACGCCGCTCCGGACGACCCGACCGCGATGGCGGCTTTCGCGGATGCACTCTTCAAGGCAAAACGTCGGCGACAGGCGAGAGCACTGGCTGAGCAGGCTCTCGAAAAAAATCCGCGTGAGCCACTGGCCGCTGTCGTTCTCGCCGAGCTCGAATTGCTGGGTCGTGACGTCGACGGAGCGGTCGTGTTTCTTGAAGCAGCCTTCGATGAAGAACAGCCGAACGATCGCGTGCTCGGGCTACTGGCAAAACTTCGTCTCATGCAGGATCAACCGGAGGAAGCGGCAAGGCTGTACGAACTCGGCCGGAAGGAATTCAAAATTGATCAGGCCTACCTGCCGCAGTCGGGCGAGTGGTTGAAAGGTTTGGCGGCGGCTTACATCCAACTTGGAGAAGACACCAAGTTGAAGGGCGTGCTTGAGTCGATCGCCAATCTCGACGGTGACAACCCCGTCGTGCGACGAAAGCTGGCGCAGCTCGCCGACGACAAGGGTAACGTCGTGGAAGCCGGCCGCTGGGCGAAGGAAGCCCTTCACATCGACGTGACCGATCCGGAAACCCACCGAATCCTGGCCAAGCTGCACGATCACGAAGGCCGAAGCGAAAAAGCGGCAACGGAGCGACAGATCGCGAAGCAGCTTGAGGCCCAGCCGCCTGAGTAGTCCACAGCTTTATCCTGCGTATGACAAGCGCAGCGCCGGCATACCCTAAAGTTCGGATCGACGTAGAAACTAACTCCGGACTATTTCGGCTGTTGTCTGGATCGTGGCCGTTCGATATGAAAGAGTAGTTGCAGCGAATCCTGCGACCACTGGTCTATTCGGAGTCTCGTAAATGCTCAGCGTTGGTGATTTCAGCAAACCATTCGGTAGACGCGAGTTTCTACGCATTGGCGGCCTCGGACTGGGCGGCCTTTCGCTGGCCGACTTACTGCGGACTGACGGCCAGGCGGCCGGCGGCAATCCGCTGACGACGGGCCGTTCGGTCGTGTTCCTCTTTATGCACGGCGGACCGAGTCAGATTGAGACGTTCGATCCAAAAATGGAGGCTCCATCAGGAATCCGCAGCGCGACTGGTGAGCTGGCGACGAAGCTGCCCGGCATCACGTTCGGCGGAACGATGCCGCAACTGGCTGCGCGAGCCGACAAGTTTTCGATTGTCCGTTCGTTTCAAACGGGCGACAGCCGGCACGACATCAAACCGATCGTGGGCAAGGATTCTTTCGACGCGAACATTGGATCGATCTACTCGCGAATCGCCGGCACCAACCGAACCGACAACGGCATGCCGACGAACGTCGCTCTGTTTCCGAAGGCTGTTGACGATTCAACGATGACGCGGATTTCCAATTTCGGAAAATTCGAATCGGTCGGCAACTTCGGCAGCGTCTACGCACCGTTTATTCCGGGTTCGGACGGCGATGCTCAAAAGAATCTGAAGCTCAATCTGCCTCTCGACCGGTTGGATGATCGACGTTCCTTGCTGACGAACCTCGACGATGTGAAATGGGCTCTCGAAAACGCCGGTCAGGCAGGCGGCATTGGAAAAGTTCGCGAGCAGGCCTTCTCGACAATTCTTGGCGGTGTGGCTGACGCCTTTGATCTGTCGAAGGAAGACCCGGCAACGGTCGCTCGATACGACACCGCGCCGCTGATGCGACCTTCAGACATCAGTCGGCACTGGAAGAATTACGAACGGTACGTCGACAACGGCAAAGCACTCGGCAAGTTGATGCTGATGGCGCGGCGTCTTTGCGAAGCGGGCACGGGCTTTGTGACCGTCACGACGAACTTCGTGTGGGATATGCACTCGGACGTGAATAACGCCGGCGTCGAAGAAGGCATGCGTTACATGGGGTCGCCATTCGATCACGCCGTTTCGGCATTCCTGGACGACGTTGAAGCTCGTGGACTCAGCGATAAAATTCTGCTGGTCTGCTGCGGAGAGATGGGGCGCACGCCGCGCATCAACGCTCGCGGCGGACGCGATCACTGGGGCAACCTGTCGCCGCTGCTGCTTTCGGGCGGCGGCGTGAATTCAGGACAGGTGATTGGGCAGTCAACTCGCGATGCGGGCGAGCCATTAACGACACCGATGCGAAATCAGAATCTGATCGCCACGATCATGCACACACTGTTCGACGTCGCAGAACTTCGCATCGCTCAAGGAGTGCCGCCCGAAGTCGCACGCGTGGCAGGCGAGTGGCAGCCCATCCCGGGCCTGCTGTAGGTCAGGCTCGGCCTGACGAAGTTCCAGCTCCACTTCTTCCGGCAATCTCCTTTCCGCTGACATTTCTCAAAGCGAAAATCCCGAGCACACACGATGTCAGCGTCTGATCTTCCTGCGATTCTCGGTGGCACTCCGCTCCGCCTCGAAGACCCACCTGCCTGGCCTGGAGATTGGCCGGAAGTCACCGCCGCGTTGAATGCCTGCCTGAGTGACGGCTCGTGGGGAAAGTACCACGGCTCGAATTGCGAAGCGTTTACCGAGCAACTCAACGCGTTTCACAACATTGCCGAGACGATTCTGTGTGCCAGTGGCACGGTCGCTGTTGAGCTCGCGTTGCGAGGCGTTCGCGTTGAGCCCGGGGACGAAGTCATCCTCGCCGCCTACGACTTCAAAGCGAACTTTCAGAACGTGCTCACCGTCGGAGCGATTCCCGTCCTGGTCGATATTGATCCGGCGAGCTGGCAGCTTGACGTCTCGCAGCTCGAAGACGCGATCTCCGAAAAAACCAAAGCAATCATCGTCTCGCATCTGCACGGCGGTCAGGTGTCGATGCAACCGGTCATGGAACTGGCGGAGCGGCACGGCGTCTCGGTGATCGAAGACGCGTGCCAGGCAACCGGCGCAATTCTTGACGGACAACGAGCCGGCACCGTCGGTCACGTCGGAGTGCTGAGTTTCGGCGGAAGCAAGCTCATGACGTCCGGCCGCGGGGGAGCGGTGATGACAGACCGCTCCGAGATCGCGCAACGCATCCGATTGTTCACCCAGCGAGGCAACGAAGCGTACCCTCTGTCAGAAATGCAGGCCGCCGTGCTGCGGCCTCAGTTAGAACGACTCGATGAGAGAAACGTCGTTCGTTGGGACTCCGTTCGCCGGCTATCCGCGAAGCTAGGGCAGCTTACTTCAGCGGAGGGCGTGCCCATTCTGAGACCGCTGATTGATGCATGCTCATTCGCCAGCGATGACTGTCCGGCGTTCTTCAAAGTGGGTTTGCAGTTTGATCCTGAGCGAGCAACTGGTTTGACTCGGGACAGTTTTTCGCAGGCGATGCGGGCCGAAAACGTGGCCCTCGACGCAGGATTTCGAAGTCTGCACCGAATCCACAGCAAACGTCGATTTCGAGCAGTCGGTGAGTTGCCGAACGCGATTCTTTGCGATGAGCACGTGCTGGTGCTTCATCACCCGGTTCTACTGGAAGGCGAACACGCAACGCAGCAGATTTACGACAGCGCCGCGAGAATCTGTCGTCACGCGGCGGAAGTCGCCGCTGCGACCGCCTGACCGGATGCTCGACCGCTGCTCACGTGTTTTTCAGCAGCTCTCGCATCAGACACGTCGCGTAGACACCCGACGGGAGCGTGAATGAAAACTCGATGCCGTTTTCGACGCTCTGCACGGCAAGGTCGTCCGGCCAGATCACCATCGGTCGGCGAGTGCCGAGAGTCAGCTTTTTGAACTTGCTGAACACTTCACGCGGAAGATCGAATCGGTCGAGGATTGCCTGCTCACGTTCCCCCGGAATTTCTTCCGGCTGCTTCATCTTTGGTCCGAAGATCGGTCCCGAAAGAACGGTCTCGTGACTGTCGTAGCGGGCTTGCTCGGTCGCTACATCAGTGACCACAAACGGGCCTTTCGAAGTGGTGACCTGCATGACGTCGCCCTTTAGAACCTCACGACTTAGCCCGTCGGAGATGCGGTCGGTTACCCAGGCGTTAAACATCCTCGACTGAACGGCCGACAGCGTGAACCGGAGCCCGTCGCGGCTTAAGCGGCGAACTCGCTCACCACGCAGCAATCGAAAGCCGAGATCATCGGTCGTGCCAGCGTTGCCAAAACGTTGTTCACCGAAGTAGTTCGGGAAGCCAAACTGCTGGATCTCGGCGACAAGACTCTGAGCAATTTGTTCCGCGTTTGCTGCCGCTTCTCGAACGACGATTCGAAAACGGTTTCCGCGAAGGTGCCCGGTTTTCAGCTTGTTGGTGTGCCGTCTTGTGCTGAGCACTTTGACCTGGTCGGAATCAATCTTCTCGACGAGATCGCTCGCCGCCGCCGGCACGGACACGTACTGTCTGGTAACCGCCTGAGCGTCTTTTCGGCCTGCACAACCAACGTCGGCTTGCTTCAGCGAGAGCGTTTGCTCGATATGACGAATCAGGTCCGGTGTGGGGATGCCGCGTTTTTCGATGTGCAGGAAAAGGAATTCGCCCTCGCCTGAAGCTTCGTAAGCGGGTACTTCGTCGACGAAAAAATCTTCCGGAGACTGTTTGAGCAGGCCGCCAATTCCAGAGCCACTCGTTAAGAATGGAAGCGCGCCAGAACCTTTGGCGTTGTCGTCATCCGAGACACAATCTGAATCCGACATTGAACGCGGCAGCTCCGTTAATCGTCGCCAATCAGGCGAACGTCGCTTTCGCTGCCAAGTCCCGCGACGGCTTCGTCGTCAAAGCTGTCGTCGTTGGCGAGGTCGGCTGCGGGAAATGAGGTCATCATCTCAGTGCGGTCTGGTCGACGATCCGGTTCTGGTTCGTCCGGCCCGAGGTAGACACGGAAGCGGGCGTTTGCGAAAGCGAGCTCGTCACCGGGAAGCAGAGCTCCGCGAGTGACTCGTTGCCCGTTGACTTTGGTGCCGTTCGTACTGCCCAGATCGCGAATGAAAAGCAGGCCGTCCGTCTTCACGATCACGCAGTGAAGTTTCGACACGCTGGACCGGTCGATGTACACATCGCAGACGCCACGTTTGCGCCCTACGACTGTGACATCTTTCGTGAGGACGATCGGTCGATCGCCATCAATCGAGATGAGCTTTGCGAGCATCGCAATGCCTCAACCGGCGGAAGCTGTTTGATTCGAGCGAAGGTCAGTATCGGAAAAGGTATGCACCGCGACCCGACGTAACTCTCGATCACACAGCAGGAAAAGCCAACGCTTGATTGTCCAGCACGAAACCAGGAAGTCAAGGTGCGTCCTGCAACCCATAACCAGACTCGTGCCGCACCAGTCGCGGCAATCCGTAACGTTAGGACAGTCGCACCCTCGGTTGCTCTTTCAAAGCCGTCACTTCCGATATTGTTGGACTATCCATTGTTTTCACTAATAACGGAGCGACGATGCGCGAGCGGCGTCATTCATCCGTCGCGTTTGAGTGGCTACGATCCGAGCTTCACTGACAATGACTCAAGCGTTTCCTCCGGAGGTTACCGTGGCACACAACGACGATCAGATTCTCAGTAACACGTTTGTGCTCGCGCCCGAAGAAACTCCGAACATCGAGACCCGCTATCGACGAATTCATACGCCGCTGCCAGCGCCCGAGACAATTTCTGATCTCCGACGCGCGGCGGCACTGTTTCCCGAAGTGAACTGCTACCAGCCTCCCATCATCTGGGACTCAGCCGAAGGGTTCACCATTAAGGATCGAGCGGGAAATCAATGGATCGACTTTACGTCGACAGCCGTCATGACAAACACCGGGCACGGCCATCCGGCGATTCGCGAAGCCGTGACGAAGCATGTCGATAGTGGCGGACTGATGGGACAGTTCAGTTTCGCATCTGACATTCGAATCGAACTGGCAGAACGGCTTGTCGGCATCGCCCCGGATCATTGCGACAAGGTCTACTTCTGGACTGTCGGTTCGGAAGCGATCGAGTGTGCTTTGCGACTGGCTCGCGAGGCAGGTATTCGTCAAAACGCTGAGAAGTATCACGTGCTCACGCACCAGGCCGATTACCACGGCTGGACGCTGGGTGCTCACCAGATGTCAGGAACATCGGCGAGCAAACCATGGCTGGCAACTCCGGACTCGGCCATCCACCACATTCCTTTCCCTCAAGGTGACAGTCGCGAATCCGGAAACACCGACTGGTCAAAGTTCCTGCAGAAGAGTTTGTCGCCCCTCGCCGACCTGGGCATCACTGCCGAGAAAGTCTGCGCCGTTTTCATTGAGACCATGCAGGGCTGGGGCGCTGTGCCGCTGCCAACGGGTTACGTGAAGGCACTCCGGAAGTGGGCCGACGAAAACGATGTTCTGCTTGTCTTTGACGAAGTACAAACCGGATTCGCTCGAACAGGAAAGATGTTTGCCCATGAGCACTACGGTGTGCGAGCGGATTTGCTTTGCATCGGCAAAGGTCTGACTTCAACGTTGCCGCTTGCCGCGGTGCTCGGGCCTGCAGACATACTTGATCTGCTGCCTCCTGCTGAAATCACAACGACCCACGCAGCTCATCCCGTGTCGTGCGCCGCCGCTCTTGCAAACCTCGATGTCATTGAAAATGAAAACCTGATCGCGCAATCCGTTCGAAAGGGAAACATCGCCGCAGAAGCGTTGCAGAAGCTGCAGGAAAGATTTCCGGATGTTGTGCGGGAGGTTGCCGGCTTTGGGCTTCTGCGAGGCATTCATATTTGCGATCCACAAACCGGCGAACTCAGTCGAGAACTCGCCAGAGACTGGACATGGGCCGCCGTTAAACATGGCGTGATGCTGTTCCAAGTGAACCGGCCGTCAATCAAAGTATGCCCACCGTTGATCATTGACGATGCGGCAATTGTGGAAGGCGTTGAGGCCCTCGGCGACGCTCTCGCCAGCATCCTCAAATAGACTCGCCGAAGTCTGCTCGACGTTCAAGAAAATGGTCGGTGTCCAGATTTCCTGGCAATCACGCAACGAAAAAGCCCGGCTGGACAGGACGTCCAACCGGGCTTGTGTGCAACGCATTCGGATTACCGCTACCGATCGAAGCCTCGACCAACAACGAATCCGCGATGACTACTTGATCGTGATCGTCAACCAGCCAGCGTTCGGACGAATCTCTGTGATAGCGAGGTCGACCGGTCCACCAGTCTTACGATTCAGAGTAATCATCCGATCGATCTTTCGAGTCGGAAGAGCCTTCTGGATTTTCGCTTTGACGATCCCCGCTCGCGGAATCTGAACCAGCGGACTTGCGGCTTCGACAGCGGACACGCCAACGGCCCCCGCTTCGATAACGATGTTGGTTCCCTCGATCGAGAACATCAGCGGCACCGTAATCTCCTGAGTCGGAATCACGTCATCGCCTTCCGGCTGCAGACCCATTCTCAGGATAAGAGTCAACTTGCCGCCCTGAGCTTTGATGCGGATTGCATCCTGATCAGGGAAGATGAAACGAGTCTTGTCTTCATTTTCCGGCTCAGCGTTTGCGTCTACCTCTTTGTCGCCACCAGGCAGCTTGAACTTGTCGCCGAGCAACGTTTGCAACGCGACTTCAATCTGCTCGCCGAGTTCCTTCTCGGTAAATGTGCCACCAGCAATCGGAAGCTTATCCAACGAGTTGTTCAGCAAAGTCTCGTGAAGGTGAATGGCCGCACTGCCCGCGACTCTTGTCGAGAACGATGGAGCGTCACCGCCCAGGTTGTCGTCGTCCATCAGGCGAGTACCGATCCAGAGTGCGTCTCCAGTCGATCGGTACGTTCGAGCAGATGGGAACAATCCGTTTTCTTTCAGCTTCGGAATGACATCCTCTTCTAACTGCTTGCTCGACTTGTTGAACTCAGCGTCGACTTCCTGATTGAATTCTGGAATCAAACGGTTTCGAAGTTTTCCAGCAGCAATGGCCTCTGACTGACCTCGTTTATCGCGAGCGACTCCGACGGCATATGAATCGGCAATGCTTCCGAACAGTGGCAGACCGCTGACTTTCGTACGAGCGCCCGTCGTCGTGTTGTTTGCATTGACCCACATTGTCGCCGGGAAAGTCTTGAAACGATCGCCGTCGAATTGAATCGCCTTCTGAGCACCGAAGGTGTGGTAACCAGAAGTGAAGATCGTCGCCTGGTCCGTCACTCCCTGAGTATTCGTCTGTGTGATGCCGTTAAACGTCATGTCAAACTCGATCACCTGGTTGTTCGGCTTCAGGTCGATGCCAACGGTACCGGTTGTCGACTGGTTGCCGTCGACTTTTGCTCCAAGGACGAAATCGTCGACGGCGCCGGAGTCCGTGTGCTTGTAGCCGGCGACTTTGTTGAGGAATGACTCAGTCGCAACAACTCGCAGGTTATAGTTGAAGTAGAAACCAGCCAGGACGTCTGCGATGTGGTTACCACCGTCGGCGGCCAGGCTTCGAACATCACCGTAAGCATCCCGCGCGGCAGTTGCTGAAGTCAGGCTTCGAGTCTCTTCGTAGGCTTCGAGCGAAGACACGAGTTTTGTGAGTGCGGCCCGCAGTTCTGACTGGTCGTTCTTAGCGGGCGACTCGGCAGAGGCAAGCTCGATGAACTCTCCCAGAGTTTGCTTCACTGAGAGAAACTGTGGACGCTGCACGAACTTTCGTTGAGCTTCGTTTTCCATTTTGTCGGCGTCGGTGAGTCGCGTGAATACTGCGCTGACAACTTCTGACGACTTTGCGGCCTCGACTGCTGAACGCAGTTCTTCAGCGCGGATGTACTTCAGCCATGCGTCGCCGTTCTTGATTTTCGCCAGGTACTTGCCCAGGGATTCGACCGAGTGGGCGACTTCTGCCCCAGCAGCATCGACCCTTGCTTTGTGAGCAGTCACCGGGTTCATCTCAAGAGTGTCCAGCACGGCGGTCGCGACTGAAACCCGACGCGACAACCGACCGTTGATCGTCGCCAGTTGTTCGTGGATGGGAGCGTAGGCATTGTTGCCCAGCGCTTTCTCCATCGTGCGGACGCGTTTGTTGAGTTTTGCGACTACGGCTCGCTGTCCCGCAACGTCGAGATCTTCCTGCTCGTACAGAGCGGCGACTTCGGCGGCAGCGTCGGTGCTCCAGCTTTTCCATGAATCACCGAGCGTCAGGAAGTCGTCTTCCAGAAGGCCGATCGGTACGAACTCAGGCAGAATCCCTTGCAGTCCCTGAAGTGGCTGCTCTGCATCGTCTGCGAGTGATAGATGCCCGCTAGACGTGCATACAAAAGTAATCGCGGCGGCGAGCAGGGAAAGCAGCATCCCATGCTTCGTCCGAAGCCAGGTCACTGAACTCATTTGGCAACTCCATTTCCCGAAATGTGAGGCCACGGCTGTCCGTCATTCATTTAGCCGGAAATCTTCAACCGTGAGCCTCTGATAGCCGGATTCGGAAGCGATAATAACATCCCGAAATCGCACGGCATCGTGTGTTTGATTGGTCGTCAACGCACCCCGTGGAACGAGGTTGAATCTGCGGGCGAGCTGGAATATTTCGTAAAACCGGCGAAACCAATCCTTACGGTTTCACATGCCTTGTCTGCATCGCCAACAAAATCCCCCAGTCCTGCGTACGCGGCTCAGTCTAACTCTGCCTCGTAACCACTGCAATCGGCTTTGTTTGCGCCAATGTCCAAATTAATATTTCGTAGAATTCTGCCGGCGCGGTGCGGACGGCCAGAACTCTCCCAACCTCACACCACATGACCTTAACCCTCGTCTCGGACATGACTTGCGTCTTTAACTCTGACACAAACGACAGTCGAAGCAGATCCGCGAGCCAGACTTCCAGACACGAGCACGTCATCGATCTCGCGTGGTCGGTCAACTCCGCCGTCGACTGGGAGTCGTGGAAAATGGGAATCGTGGAAACCCAGACTGATCTCCTCGCGAACCGATTGTGGATGCTAGAGTTCGACCGTCGGAAACCGGCGTTGCGGACTGCAATGCGCGCTTTTCCTGACACGGACAGGCCGGCGAATCGCTGACCGACGAGAAAAACAGGACTCACTTCCTGAGGACAAAACTTTGACCAATTATCTGGTAACCGGCGGTGCGGGATTCATCGGGTCGCACATCGTCACTCGACTCGTCAAAGAAGGTCACGACGTCCGTGTCCTGGACAATCTGTGTACCGGGTCTCTTGAGAACCTCGCACACATCGACGGTCACTTCGAGTTCATCCACGGCGACGCGGCCGACCCCATCGCCTGCACACGATCTGTCGACGGCGTCGAAGTCGTCTTTCATCAGGCAGCTCTGGCGTCCGTTCCGCTCAGCATTGAACGGCCGCAGGACTGCCACCGAGCGTGCGTCACGGCGACGGTCAATCTGCTGGATGCATCCGTGAAAGCCAAAGTGCGTCGAGTTGTCTACGCCGGCTCAAGCAGCGCGTACGGCAACGATCCGGAAATGCCCAAGCGAGAGAGTCAGCTTCCGCAAGTCCTGTCGCCTTACGCCGCGGCCAAGCTGGCCTCTGAACTTTACTGCGAAGCCTTCGCCGCTTCGTACGACATCGAAACCGTCCGACTTCGATACTTCAACATCTTCGGTCCTCGACAGGATCCAGCCAGTCCATACTCGGCAGTGATCCCACTTTTCGTTTCGGCACTCGTCAACGGCAAACAGCCAACGATCTTTGGAGACGGCACTCAGTCGCGAGACTTCACCTTCGTCGAAAACGTCGTCGAGGCGAATGTACGAGCATCGCTGGCGGAAGGCGCGTCGGGCAGAGTCTTCAATGTCGGCTGCGGCGAATCGCTCAGCCTGATCGACCTGCTGAAAGAAATCTGCAACCGATTGAATGTCGAGTACGCACCAAACTTTGCCGAAGCGCGACAGGGTGACGTCAAACATTCCTGGGCAGACATCTCGACGACCCGAGAAGTGCTTGGCTACGAACCCAGCATCGGCTGGCGCGAAGGTCTTCAACCAACCATCGACTACTACGCCGAACTCGCTCGCGACGCGGCCGGTTGCACAGCCAGCTAACGCGACTGACTTCAGGAAACTCAATTCAAAATCAAGTGGCCAGGAGAGCCGCTGAACGTCGGACGGAGTCGCTCGCCTTCAGAGGGCAACCATGAGCATTCGTGACGACCAGAACGAACAACCGTTCGACATCACAAAACTGCCAGCCGGTCACTTGCCGTACCGTGATTCCGGATCGGGCGACTCCACGACGATGGCTTCGGCTCGTGCGCCGATTCAAGATCCGAGACACCTGAATCAGGTCGTCTGGACCGGTGGCACGATCGATTACGCCGGGCTCGCGAAGCGCTACGCGTTGTGGCTGGTTTGCGGAATGGTCTCCGGCGTCCTGTTGGGACACCTGATTTTCCAGGCTTACGGCCCGGAATACACGGCGACGGCCAAAGTGCTTGTGTCAAAGCGAATCTCCGGCCCGATCAGCGAGAACAGCGAAGCTGAAACCTGGGGCGACCGCGCCGAGCATATCGCACTGATCATGAGCCCGCTGATCGTTGAGAAAGCCGTCGAACTTCACGAACTCGACAAACTCTCGTCGCTGGCTTTGTCGAATGATCCCGTCGAAGACGTTCTGGACTCAATCAAAGTCAAACGAAGCGCCGGTGAAGATCGTTCGTTCCTCAACGTTCTCGACGTCACCTGCACAAACGCCAGTCGCGACGACGCAAAGACGATCTGTCACGCGGTGATCGATGCTTACCACGTCTACCTTCGTGAGAATCACGCGGAAAATACGGGGGAGCTGCTGAAACTCGTGAACCGTGCAACCGGCGATCTCAAGCGCGAGATCGACGAAACCGAAACCGCTTACGACAAGTTCCGATCAACCGCTCCGATCCACATGAAGACGACGACTCGCGGAGCGGGCGGCGAGAGAACGGCATCCGCCACGAACGTGCATCAGGAAAATCTGGCAGCGCTCGAGTTGGAACAACAACGACTGCTCGTCCAGAAAGCCGAGGTTCAGTCGAAAATTCAGTCGATGCATAAGGGGCTCGCCCAGGGGCAGTCGCGCGAGGAACTCGCGACAATGATCCAGCTCTTTTCGGCACCTCAGAGTAAGTCTGCTCAGACACCGACCGCGCTGACGGCGACCGCCGGAGCGAATTCAATTGATGGCCAGCTTCTTCCGCTGATCCTGCGAGAGAAGCAGCTCCTGCTCGAATTTGGTGAAGACTGGCCGGAAGTTCAAACTGTCCGAGCACAAATCGACACACTGCGGCAGTACTTCGTGCAGCAAAGACTTCAGCGAGCAGGCGGCGGTCAGACGCCGGGCGGTGCGTTCGCGAGAGGGCCGCTTGGCACCTCGATGCCGCCTCAATCGATGGCAAAAACTTCGAACGGCCTGGATCTGGTCGACGTCTATCTGGCGTCACTCAACCAGGAATTCGATTCACTGAATCTTCGCGAAACAGAAATTGAGCGGATCTACGCAAGCGAATTCAACCGTGCTCGTGAACTCTCCGGTTACCTCGAAAAAAACCGACAGTACAACGACGACCTCGATCGACTGCATGGGCTTTGGGCGTCGATCAAAGTTCAGGCTTCGAAGGTCAACATCGAGAAAGAAAACCTTGGCTACTCGCTGAAGATTATTGCTCCGGCGAAAGACCAGCTCTCACTCAAGCGAGTCATCAAGCTGTATGGTGCGGGCCTTGTCGCGGTGATGGGCCTTGTCTGTGGTTTGATCTTCCTTCGCGAATGGATGGACACAACGCTCAAGTCTGTCGACGAAATTCGTGCGAGCATCCCGCTGCCGATCCTCGGTTCGGTACCGTCGTTCAATTCGAAAGCTCTGGGAATTTCGGGCAGCCCGTTACAGACCGCACTGTGCTACTTCCATCGTCCCGGCTCGCCCGAAGCGGAAGCTTATCGATCGCTTCGAACGTCGTTCCTTGTCACTCTGAGCGAAGGTCAACGGATCATCCAGGTGACCAGCCCGGAACCTGGCGACGGCAAGAGCACACTGACTGCCAACCTGGCGATCGCGATGGCTCAATCCGGCAAGAAAGTCCTGCTGATCGACAGCGATCTGCGTCGCCCGACACTGCATACGCTCTTCGGAATGCGGCGTGACATCGGCGTCACGGAAGTCCTGACTGGCGAAATCGATCTATTGACCGCTGCTCAGCAAACCATTGTCGATGGCTTGTCGGTCCTGACTTGCGGAAGCCTTCCACAGAATCCTGCCGAGCTGCTCGCATCGCGCGGCTACGCGACGATGCTGCGGAACGCCGAACAGGAATTCGACATCGTTCTGGTCGACACTCCGCCGCTGCTGGCAGTGAGCGATCCTTGCATCGTCGCCCCGAATACCGACGGCCTGGTTCTCGTTCTGAGAATGGGCAAGAACAAACGCAACTCGGCAAAACGAGCGACTGAGCTGATCGACACAAACCATATCCGCGTCCTCGGCGTCGTCTGCAACGGAACAACCGCCGACGCGGAAGGGTACAGCTACAAAGAAACCTACGGAGAGTACTTCTCCGGACCGGCAACGAAGCAACGCCCGGTTGTCACCAAGTCGGCGGCCTCGCAGAAAGAGGATGCGAAGTCAGGTCAAACACCCGTCACCGTTTAAGCGTGTGTGGCGGTTCGATCAGTCAGCCGATTGCTGATCGTCCGATTTGCCTTTCGGCCGCGGACGAAAGAACCGCATCGACTGCAGAACGACCATCTTTCGTCGTGCCAGGCGAACGCTCAGTGACAGCACCAGATTCAGGAAGCCGGGCACGACATATTGTCGCCCTTTGTCGAGCCCGCGGATCGACTTCCTGACGACGTAAGCGGCTGAGTGTGATCGTTGCTTTTTCAACCAGCCGGAAACTCCGGCAACGTCAAAGAATTCTGTGGCTGTCGTTCCGGGACAAAGTCCCTGAATGATCACATTGCGGTCTCGGCATTCTGCCCAGAGTGCTTCGCTGAAGTGCAGAACGAAGGCTTTGCCCGCCGAGTAAACCGGCATGTAAGCAACCGGTTGAAACGCGGCAACGGATGCCACATTGATGATTCCGCCGTGCTGACGTTCGAGCATGGCCGGCAGAAACCGATACGTCAGCTCCGTCAGTGCGCCGATGTTGAGCCGAATCATCTCCATCATGCGATTCGGATCTGTGTCGTCGGCCGTGCCGACAAAACCGAATCCCGCATTGTTAATGAGAAGCTCGACGTCGATCTTCCGCGCGGTGACTTCGTCGAACAATCGTTGCGACTCTTTGGGGTCAGACAGGTCCGCAACAATGACTTCGCAGCGAGTTCCGTGCCGAGTATCCAGCTCTTCAGCCAGTTCCTTGAGTCGGTCTTCGCGGCGGGCGACGAGAATCAGGTGCATGCCTCGTGCGGCGAGCTGTCGCGCAAACTCAGCCCCGATACCGGACGACGCTCCGGTAACCAAAGCCCAGCGATCTGCGTATCCCTCGAACACTTCGGAGACTCCTGCGACCTCACTCCGATGCCAGCCCGCGACTTCAACTACGACCGCAAAGGGAAGTAACTTCAGGCTGACCTCGCCCTCGGTACCGCCACATTGCAAAACGATTATCACTTCCCAGCGTGACGACCGTCGGCGCATCGTAGCAAACGACTTTCGAAAGGAAAGCAATCGCAAACGGCCTCGTCGCGTCGAAGTCGTTTCAGCATAACGACCTGCGAGCAGCCCTCGTCAAAGAATACTCAGACGGTGATTCAGTTTTCCGAACGGTATTCCACGGTCACATTCGTACGAATTCCGCCCCGCGGCGTGAACTCGGCGAGGATCTTCATGGAGCGAGGTTCGGTCGCGGCGACAAGATCATCGAGGATCCGATTCGTGACGTTCTCGTAAAACGCACCGTGATTTCGATACTGCTGCAAATACAGTTTCAGCGATTTCAGCTCGAAGCACTTCTGATCGGCCACGTACGTAATCGTCAAAGCCCCAAAGTCCGGCTGACCGGTTTTCGGGCACATTGACGTGAACTCGGGACAGATCGTCTCGATTGAGTAATCCCGTTGTGGATAAGGGTTCTCAAAGGTCTCGATGATATCTCGTGAAATCTCGCTCATGAAAGCTTCCGTCTTGTGCGATGTTGTTCAGGGTTTGGTGATTTGAGTGACGCATGGATGTTGCGACGAATTCGCTCTCCGACCCCGATTGTAGTTCTCAGCCAGCGTTTCTGCATTTCTGATCACGGGGCATGGATTGTCGTGGTGCGGTTTCTCACGAAGGGCTGTCTGCCTTTCGCGCAGCGGGCAGCCGGAGGATCACTCCGATTCCGATCAGCGCGATGGCCGCGGCTATCCATCGAATCATCGAAGACAGATCGGTCAACCACAACGACAGAGCCACGGCCAGCAGAACGATCATGATCGCTTTGACTTTAACGTCCGGCCGAACGCCGCCCAGTTGCTGCCAGTCTCGAAGAATTGGTCCGAAGAATCGCGACCCAAGCAGCCAGCGATTCAGACGCGGCGAGGAGCGGGCCAGGAAATAGCTCGTCAGCAGCAGGAAGGGAGTCGTCGGCAGAACGGGAAGGACTGCTCCCAAAGCACCGAGAACGAAAAACAAACCCGCCAACGCCATGAACACAAAACGCTTCGCCCCAGTCACTGGTTGCGGTTCAGATTCCGGTGAGCTGCCTGGAGAAACTTTTTTTGAGCGTTTCTGTGCGGGAGTAAGCGTGCCGAAAGGTGACCCAACTTTGCAGTTGCCGAGTGCTGAAGGGCAAGAAGATTCAACGTGTCGAGTGACGCAATCTACACGCAACAGTTGGCCGATGAGAACGCCGCCGCTTACTTCTTTTCCTCGCGGCGGGTGACGACGGCCAGGCCGGCGGAGGTGGCGACGTAGAGTTCGTTGCCTCGGACGACGGCGGCGTAGGTCATGTAAGTTGTGCTGGTGCGGAAGCCGTCGTGAGGGCTGAACATCGTGAACTCGCCGGTCTTCATATTGCAGCGGTACAGGCCGGAACTCTGGAAGCGGTACCACGGGCTGCCGCCGAACCAGATATCGCCGTCCCACTCGACCGCGAACTTGACCAGGTAACCGGATCGACCATTTTCGCCGCGAGGGAACCAGGCCTTCTGGTAGTGGCTTGAGCTGAGGTCCAGGCTTCGCAGCTGCAGAGTGGCTTCTCTGGCTGTTTTTGTTCTCGCATTTTTGCGGCGAGCGGCGATGCTCTCTTTCAGTTCGTCCAGGCGGAACAATTCTCGCGAGTAGGTGGAAAACCACAGTCCGGATTCTCCCCTGAACACTCGGGCGATGCTGTCATAACCAAGAGTCGTCCATTCGCCGGTCTCAAGATTCTGCTCCTGGATGAAACTACCCGATGACACGTACAACGATCGGTCGTGCTCGACGATGTCGACCGGCGATTTCGTCGGCGCGCCGTCGCCTTCAATGATCACCACCGAGTGGTCCAGTCCGATCCGCACGAGACCTCCGCTGCCCGACCCGACGCCAACGTATGCGTCATCCTTGTCGGCCGTCACTGCCGAGATGGCCATGTCGGGCAGCCCGTCCGCTTCGGTGAACTGCTTCCAGTTCTTGCCGGAGACATCGCCTCGCCACAGCCCGTTCTTGACGGTGCCGACCCACAGCGTTCCGTCGGCATAGTCCATGCAGGTCACGCGGCCGAGGCCTTCCGGTGACAGATCCTGCCAGGAATCATTGCCGGGATCGTAGGCCAGAATTCCTCGACCCGGTTTGCCCGTTGCAGACCCCGCAAAGTTGCCCGCACTGAAGATAAGATTCCCGTCGGTCGCCAGAGCCAACGTGCTGGACGTGCCGCCGAGCGGACTTTTGACATATCGAACATTGATCTCGCGATCCTTCGAAAGCGGGACACCACCGAGTCGCTTGATCCGCCGCACGATGTCTGTGTTGTTCACATAGCCCTCGTCCTGGTTGGCGACTTCTACATAAATCGCGAGCGCTTTCTCCGGCTGACCAAGCTTTTCGTAGCAGTCTCCGATCCGTTGAGCCCAGTAGCCGACAGCGACCGATCCGTCGTTCTTCGGCCTGAACGATTCCAGCAGTTGGAGTGCTTCGTTCGTCTTGTTTCCCTGGAACAAGGCGCCTGCGGCGAGAATTCGAAAGCTGTCAACGAACGACGACTCTCGCATCTTCTCGTCAGCAGCCAGTGCGTCAGCGGCCGTTAGAAACCAGTCTGCTGATTTCTGAAAGTCCTTTTGGCCCCACGCTCGATGCCCCAGCGAACGGCAGGCAACCTGCTTGAGCGTCAGGTTGTTTCCAGCTGCCCACTTCTCAAGTTGATCGACCGAAGCAAAATTCACCGCATTCATCGTCAGGTTGTACTGAAGCTTTTCCGGTGCGGTTTCCGCCGCTTTCGCGATTTCTTCAGAGACGACGGCCAGTCCGGAGACATCGTCACGCGGATAGACGTCGCGGATCAGTTTCGGCATTCTCGACCAGCGAGTGTTCTTCGCCTCGTCCGGCATCGACCGAAACGCGAACAGCAATTGAGACGTCGCCAGCTTACGATTCTCAGGAGCGCACTTGCCGTACTGATGATGGAAGCAGACTTCGGACAACACGCGCAAAGCGGAGACTCCGATCGGACCTTTGGGATCCATGCTGAAGGCGCGACGTAGCAACTCGTCAGCCCGTTCAAGATCCATGATGCCATCAATGTGGTAGGCATAGCAGAACCCCAGCGCAAAGCAGACGTCCGCTCGGTCGGGCATGATGAACAGCGTTGACTCGAGCCGGTCGATTGATTTCCGCAGCGTGTGTCGAGGCTGTGGCTTGTCGAGAGAATGGTAGGTGCCTCCGTTTGCGGCACCGATGCTGACCTTCCTGGGGAGCTCGAATCGTCGAGAGCTGAAATCAACCGGTGTCAGCCTTCCAAAACGACGCAGGTCCTTCACCACCTGAGTGAACAGCAACTCGGTCTCGTTGATCGCACGCAGCGTGCCCGGAGTTTTGCTGACTGAACCATCCGGATGCCGCAGGAACCCGGCAATCAGGTCAACATGAACTGCCAGCTTCTGCGGCAGTTCCTTTGGGGTAGAGACGAACTCAAAATCACGAACCGTCTTTCCCGACGCGGCATGCACCAGCTTTGCCGACACGATGATTTCGAAACCGTTTTCGTTACGTTCATCGATCGTCCCGTGAACGAGGTAAGCCGCCGCGCGAGTCGGCAACGACCTGGGAAGTCGAGACTGATCGACCAGGCCCGACTGAATCAAATCCAGCTCCTTCAACAACTGCTGCATGTTCGAACGTTGCAGAACCAGGAACGGCGAACCGGGTGCTGAACCGTCGTCTGACTTTGGGTCACCGGCGGCGACAGCGTCTTGATCGGCATTCTCGCTCGCCGCCTGCAAATCTCCCCAACGCCGCAGCCGAGTGGCGATCATGTCTCGCAGACCAAGCTCCATCGATCGCAGCCGATTGAAGCGTCCCAGACTTTCGAACGGAGCGACCGCCACTGTCACGATTGCATCCGTCGGCCGGGCCGCAACAGCAGACAAATACTTCGCGATATCCGCCGCCGACTCGTCGACTGTAATCAGCTCAACCGGCGTAACGACCACTCCGCGAATCGCTCCGGTCAGAGACTCGACAATCCGCACCAGCACGTTCTGGACTTCGGAATCCTTTTCCCGACGCAGCAGCTCCATCGTCAGGATCAAGTCTGCGTTGATCAGCTTTCCGAGTCGAAGTTTCTTCTCGGCTGACTTCGAAAGATCAACACTCAGAGCAAGCTCGTGAAGTACGAGACCAATCTGCCGCCGCTCGACAACTGACAGATCAGGATCCTGAGATGCCTCGACCTCAAGCAACGCCAGCAACGACGTGGCCATCTCCCGATCCTCGACCGTCGCGGTGGTCGGAATTGCGATCGTCAACGCGACCGTCGTGTCTGCCGCGTCCGATGGTACCGCTGTGAAGCAGAGCAGAATGATCGCTGTCAGCAGAGATGCCGATAAACGAATTGTGTACATGGTCGATTCCTTATTCCTTGCGTGCCTGCCCGTCAGCCTCATCGAGGATGGTGACGCGAGAGACCGACTGTTTCTCGTTAAAGGGCGAGTATGTGATCAGGCCGTAGTGCGCTGACGAACCGACTCGCAGATCCCAGAACTCGTGCGCCAGAGTCTTCGCCTGGAGTCGTTCCAGCTTCCTAGTGGCGACGTGCTGGCGCATCCAGACATAGCCCGGGCGGTAAAGCCAGCCGTCGTGGTACAGAATGCGTTTCGAATTCCGCGAGACGGCAACTCCTGAATTCACTGGAACGGCAAGGCCGTCTCGAACAAAGAGCCTGCCGAAGTATCCGAGTTCTGTTTCGGTCGAAAGCCCCTTCAGTCTTATGCTTTTTTCTGGAACGGAAACATTGAGCGACTCCAGATCAATCAGCATCAGCGGCAATTCACGCCGATCTACGAGGACGAAGTCCCTCCCATCGGAATGGTGCACCCGGCTGAGGTCTTCGGGTTGAAAGACCGTCGTCACATCTGCGGCTGCTTGTGTTGCCGGTCGTCCTTCGGCGACGTTCTTCGCTTCGAAGAAGACGTTGACTGACGACTGACCGTTCTCGCCGATTTCCAGCAGGCCGCACCAGGTTCGGTTTGTTTCTCCAAAGCTGCCTGCCATCAGGGCTCGCCCAGGTGAAAGTGCAAGCAACCGGTGCCCTTTCGAATAACCGGGCGTCTTCCCCTTGAACGAGGTCAGGTCAGTGCCGTCAGGGCGGACTGCAACGATGCCCTGACCGTAAGCATGTAACCAGATGAACTCGCCGTCCCAGGCGACTTCCCAGAACAGATTGTGTTCGGCACTCAGATTCGTCAGCTTCAATTCACGCAGCACGTTCGGTTCGTGCATAACAAAGAAGCGGTCTTTCGACCAGTACGCATCGACGTCGCCGCACCTCAACATGCCGATGATGTGCGGCGGCTTGTGAACGTTTTCCTCGTCCTCTACGACGAACCGGAGCGGTTCCAGCTGCATGCGTCCCAACGGCCCGGTGAACCCTCGCGGGAGCGGGGCTGTTGGTTCACGAACGGGCTGAGGTTTCGGCCGCCCCATCCGGAGATTGATGACGTTGTAGATGGGTTCGTCGGTACGTCCCATCCGCTGCACTTCGGTCAGCAAATGTTCCAGATCGGGAGTTAACCCCGTCCTCTTACTCTGGTCCTGAGCCAGGCCGTATTCTCCATAGAGCCGAGCGAGGTCTCGATCCGACTTGCTGAGGTCAGTGAGGAGATCGATCCAGTCCGAGTAACTGTCGTCCCCTGGGCCTGGCACGTGCGTATAGCCGATCAGCCCCAGCAGGCTGCTCGACGTTCGAGCATCTGCGGCAAGATGGCGAGTGAGTAACTCCCGCAGGCTGACCAGCGATTCCGAACTAAAGCCGTTGAAGCCAACATCGCTGATCACGTGATTTGTGATGACATACTGGGCGCCGTAGAACGGTTCGCTCAGGTGTTTGGGGAGTCGTCGTCCGTCCGGCAGTTTCATCACTAATGGGTAGACGTCACGAAGAAATTTCCGCTGTGCCAGAATGGCCGGTCGCAGCGTCTGCAGTTTGAGCGAATCCAACGGGCGATCGGCGGTGATCATGTATGGCGGTTTGTACCAGACGTGCCTGCCAAGAATTCCGATGGCATCAACACGATTGATCAGCCGGTTTCGAATCAGCGAGGCGAGATGATCCAGACCGACGCTGTAGTCGTGCACGGCAACTCTCATCGCTCGCTCGCGAGTTTCCGGAGGAATCGGTTTTGCGAATCGCGCGCGATGCCAGTTCTTATCCAGATCGGGCTGAAACCGGTGCTGGTACTCGGTGATCAGCAACGCCCGTTGCAGCACATCGTTGGGATCGAGCACCAGAGCCGTCTCACGCAGTGAAATCGACTGCTCCCAGTTGCCGAGTTCCGCGAACCGTTGTGCATGTCGGGTCAGGATCTCCCTCTGCACCTTCGGAGGCAGTGCCGGTGATCGTGTTTTACTGACAGCCAGCAACTGGTCAGTCAAATCCTGAACAAGCCACGAGCCGACAGCAGCGACATCAAGCGACTTTTCGATCTGCTCGCGTTGGCCATCGCCGTGGGCCAGTTCAATCTTCAAGTTGACGCGTCGCTGGCTGACTTTGTCGGACGGATCGACCCGGTAGGTTGCCTTCACGACGGACGAAATCGGACGATCCAGAGCACCGCTGAGAGTATTCTCGAGCTCAAGCCGAATGGCCCGCGCTTCTTCGATCTCAACCACCGCGACTCCGGCGTGTGCCATGAGCGAACTGCTCAGCTGATCGCTGCAGCGAGTCTGCAGATAATCAAAGTGATGTTCAAAGTCCTCGGACAGAAAGGCCGGTATGGCAATGATGTGTTGAATGCCGCCCGCAAAACGCTGGCGAACTTCATCGACGGTCGTGGCACAGTGCTGAACCAACTGCTCGATGTCGTCTTTGCCGCGGTAGGCAAAGCGGCCTTCCCACAATCGAACACCGAGATCGGCGTCGCACACAACAACTCGCAGCAGTTGCTTTCCGTCAGTTCTCTCATACGACAGAACCATCAAAGCGTTGGCTTTGAGCGTCCTGCCAAGCTGTAGGCGTGAACCGACCTGGTCCGCTCTGACAAGCGTTGAGAGTTGCAGCTCACTCATTGCTGCCTGTAGTTGCTCCCGCTCGACGAGTTCGAGTGACTCGTTATTAGAAAGTTCGACCGTCAGCAGATCTGACAGCCCGCTGGCTACGACTTCCCTGGTCGCCATCACCGCCCAGCGCTCGAGTGTCGGCGCTGCACCAGAGGCAACAGCGGGCAACAGCAGAATCAGAGATGTGAGCAGCGTTCTGCACATTTCTATGGTTCTCGTTGGAAAATCGTGATCGAGGCAGATAATCATCGAGACGTCACAGAAAGCTTACTTCTCTGTCCGCTTCTTCCCATTCTCTGAGCTGACCAGTTTCGGCAAGAGCCGCTCGGCGATGCTGACTGCCGCATCCTGCAGAGCCGTTTTGCCGGCGATCTGTTCTGCCAGGTCGACGGCGACGGCAGTCTGGCGGTCGCCGGCCAGTACCTTGCCGGATGCTCGATCCAGAGCTTTCACTTCAAGCCGAGCTTTCACAGAAACCAGATTCCCGTGTCGCGATGCAAACTGGCTGAAACCTTCGCCAGTCATCACGACGTCGGCGTCTTTGCGGTTACCCTCTTTGCGGTCGATGACCTCGAAGCCGAGTTCCTTGCAGAAGAGAGTCAGCTCAGATTCGGCAGCCGGATCATAAGTCGTCTGACCAATGTGGCGTTCTGAAATGTCGATCCAGATGGACGGTCGTTTGCCCTTACTCAGCTTCTTCGTCAGTGCCGCCAGACGGTCTTCTTTGCTGGCCGGTTTGGCGACCAGATCTTTCGCTCGTTCGGAAATTGTTGAAGCCACATTCTTCGCCAGTTCTTCGACCAGGCCATCGAGTTCGTCGTCGACCGCTCCTTTGACCGACGCTCCAAGCACGCGACTTGTCTCCGTGCCGATGATCTTCGCGACAACGTACATCTTGTCGCCGACGACCAGAACGGAACCCGTCACCAGAATCTTTGCACCAGTCAGATAACCAATCTGAGTCGCCTGAGCCGGATTGATCAAACCGGAACGGTTGAGTTCCTGCTCGGTAAACAGCTTGTCGATCTCTTCCCGCTCGACCAGATACATCTCCGGATTCGAAACAAGATTTGCGAACAACAGGTCCGTCACCTTGCTGCCGAGTCCTTCGGCGTCACGACCTCGTGCAGCGAACGGAAAAACCGCCACCGGGTAAACCGCCTGCTCGGCCTCGCCGTTTGCTTTCTTCTGAGCGGGCAAGGTCGAGGTCATGAGCAGGGCAATCAACGTTGCCGAACACAGGATTCTAAAGTGGTTCATAGAAAGCTCCTTTGGACACACAAGGGTGAGTGGTGATCTATTGTTGAAATGAGAGTCTTGTTTGCTCCACTGGGTGGCACAGCCAGAATGGCTGTGTCGCGAAGCGACAGGATGTTTCATCATGTGGGTGCAATTCAAAACGGCCGGCCTCAAATCCATCGACTGCTGACGAACCAGCCTGCCCTGGACTCCTGAATCAGGCTCGAAAAAAAAGCCACAGAGAACACAGAGGTCACTGAGTCAGTCACCAAGAATTATCTGAGGCCTCTGTGTTCTCTGTGGCTAAACATCTGATGAAGTTTTCTAAACGCTTTCCCTGATTCATGACTCTGGTCGAGATGTGAGAATTCGATTCAGCAGGTATCTCGGTGCTGGTCCGCGGTTCCAGTTCTCGACGATGTTGAATCCGCAAAACACGAATCGTCCTTTGGTTTCGGGATAGTCGACAGTGACCCACGGCCAGTCGCCGTCTTCGGACACTTCCATTCCGATTCGATTCAGACGCGTTCGCAGCGTGACCTTTGAGCCAGCGAAGCCGCCGGGTCCTGGAAGAAATTCCGAATCCAGTCGTTTGTCAAATTCACGAATGACGTGATGCCGGCGAAATCGGAGTTCACCCGGCTGAGCATCCTTGATGTCGCCTTTCTTTGAGACTTCGCCGGGCATCGGGATGACGCCTTCGGACGGAGCCAGCATCAGAACGGTCCCTCCGGCGTCAGCGAAGCTGAGCAGTCGTTCCGCGAGTCCGCGATTTCGAATCAGCGACGTTCCCTCGCCGACGATCAGGTACGAGTGCTCATCGCCGTTCTCCAGCACCGCGATACTTCGAATTCTCCGATGAGGGAGTTCGATCTTTTCAAACTGCGCGGCCGTTCTTCCGTCAGGATCAAAGAGCGTGAGTTGGCGATTTTCCAACGTTTCACGCTGATCGACAAAAGGATCTTCTGGAAACAGCCAGAGCGTTTTCGTCAGTGTTGCGGTTGCGGAATTCTTTCCACTCGGGACATAAGCCACGGTGAGTTCTGTTTGAAAGACGACGCCGTCCCGCACTTCCGGAATTCGCAGAACGATCTCGGCCTGCGCCGCGTCGTCGCGACCAATCTCAGCTTCACCGCGAGCCAGCGTTCGTTGATTGGCCGAGTAGTGCCATTGAATGCGGCCGTCGACCGCTGGCTTTTCTTTCCGCTGCACGACTCGAAAGTGCAATGTCACTTCCTGATCGCCGAACACGTTCGACCAGCGTTCAGCCGGCACGATCACAGCGGTGGCCTTGGGGTCTTCTGCGGCGAATACTTCCGATGCATAACACGGTAAAAACGTGAGCGTGATCAGGACCGAAGCAATCGTCGACTTCATGATCAGCCTACCTTCTTATTGAGAACGGAGACTGTCCGGAGAATTCGATATTCAACACCGTCCGCGCCGGTCAGTAGTTCCTCGGAAGGTTGCCGATCTTTCTGCACGTTCGAAAACGCTGCGTGGAAAGGCATGTTCGTCGTGGGCGAAGCGGTCGTACTGCCTGGAGAAAACTCCAACTCGGAATCGATGGCGACCATCCCGTCTGGCAACACGTAAGCCCACAGGGTCATTGTTGTTCGGTCATCGTGCTTCGCGGCGAGCTTTACCACTTCTTCGTTCTGCGAAATAACGTCGGCCGACCACGCTCGCCGCCAGCCGCTTTCTGGAGACGTTCGGTCTTCAACCACCACTCGCACGGCAATTTCCACCACGTCGTTGTGAGCAAGCGACGTTTCAGTCGCTTGGGGATTACCGCTCAGCCCGAATTCGAATCGAGAGTCGGTTTCCGCGAGCCAGGTCAACTGATCGCCGAACACATCCTTCATTCCTGAAAGAACGATCATCCGGTCGTCCAACTGGTCATCGTCCAGTTGTGCATAGTCGGGAAACTTCGGTTGCGTTGCTTCCGCGATCTGAAGTCTGCGGCCTCCAACGTCAATCGACTGTGCTGACCAGATAAACGCGACCAGTGCCAGGAGTGTTGCGCCAATCAAACGCCCCACCAGCGACACTCGACGAAGACTGATCGGTCGACACGGATACGCCGATGTCGCCGTGGGAAGCGACACGGTGGAAGTCGGCTCATCATGCATCGCTGATAGAATGCGGTCATGCAGTTTGTCGAGGTGCTCGGGACTGGCAGCCCGCTCGGCAGCCCACTGCTGCAGCATGTCGTCCAGTGGTTCGTGGGAGATTTTGTCGCTCATGACAGGTGCTCCTTCAGGAGACGTTTCAGCTTCCGGCGACCTTCGTGAATTCGCCAGTGGATAGTGTCGGGTGAACAGCCTTCGATTTCGGCAGCTTCGGCCGGACTGAATCCCTGCAGACAGACCAGCACCACGGCGCCACGAAGAGTCGGCGACAGGCTGGCAACCGCTGTTTCAACTTCGGTCGAAAGTTCCGCTTGCAGCACGGCTCGATCGGGCGAAGCATCCGCCGACGTGACCGGGTCCTGTAGCTCCGACCGAAAGTCAACCGGCGATCGAGATCGACGCTTGAGGTATGAGTAAGTCGTGTTCATCGTGACTCGGTAGAGCCATGTCGAAAACTCGGCTCGGCAGTCAAATGTTTCCACGCCGCGAATGGCTCGAAGAAAGACTTCCTGCGTGACGTCGTCGGCCTCGGAGTCGTTATGCACCATTTGGAAAACGGTGGCCCGAACCCGCTTGAGGTGCCGCCGCATCAGCTCGTCAATCGCCTCCTGCCGACCGTTGTCGCGGAAGAGTTCGATGAGTTGTTTGTCGGGCGTGTTGACCACTTCGGCGACAGTCTGTTCACGAGAGTCGAGCATTCGGCCAGGTTAGACCTGCCGGGCAACCAAATCCTGGCGGCAAACCAGCAGGAGTTGCGAGTTTCATGAGTCAGGATACTCATCTTGTTTCCGTAAAGGCACTTGCGTCGTTGCCTGTGTCGCGCATCAAGCGACTTATCTGAGCGTTTTTCTGAATGTACGTTGGACGAGCCGTCTATCAGACTGGCTGGCGAAACGAGCCTTCGCCTGCAATTCTGTAGGTCAGGCTCAGCCTGACGGAGTCCGAAATCAGGATTCGGTCGTCTGTCGCGAACTTCGTCAGGCAGAGCCTGACCTACTCACAATCACTCATCGCAAGCAACATCCGTCAATTTTTTCGAGGCAACCGGTGGCAACAGATTCAGCGTCCAGAATGAAGACGGTGGGTGTCGGTCTGCTTCGCTGGGGATTGTTTGGTCTCGTTCTGTGGTATGTCGCGACTCAGGCCCGCACGCTCTGGGATGCCAACCGCGACATCGACGTTCAAATTGACTGGAAATATCTTGTCGCCGCCGCAGTCGTGTCGCAGCTCAGCTGGCTGCCTTCCACCTGGTTCTGGCAGAGATTGATTGAACTGCTCGGCGATCGAAACCTCGAACGCTACCCGCTGATCCGAGCTTACTTTTGCGGCTCACTCGGCAAGTACGTCCCCGGCAAAGCAGCCGTGATTTTGATCCGGTCGGCACTGGCCAGGAATCACGGCGTGTCCTTCGTGCGGGCCAGCATTGCATCGATCGTTGAAGCCGGAGCGGTCATGCTGGTCGGCTGCGTCGTGACGATCGTTTTTGCCGTGACCATCATTCCGCCCGACGCCGTACCCGCCTGGTTCATCAAGGCCGTGCCACGCGAATCCACATCGTGGAGCAGCCTCTTCATCGCCGTTGTCATCCTTGTGCTGGCGATGCCGGTCGTCGCCGTGCCAGCCAACGGAATTTTTCAGAAGATCACTCGCATCGTCCAGAAACGTTCGCTCCAGAAACAGGCTAAAGAAGGCACGCCTTCAGAAGAAGAAGCCAATGAAGAGCCGATAGATCAGTCAGTTGGCAAACTGACCTGGCAGTTCCTGGTCGCGGCGTCGCTGATGTTCGCCCTGTCGTGGGCCGGCCACGGACTAAGCCTGCTGCTTGTGCTGAGGTCGATGAATCCCGAAATCGTCAGCCTCGACGCGTGGGTCATCTCAACCGCCGCCGCTGCCGCAGGAACATCCATCGGATTCTTCGCCATCTTCGCACCTGGAGGGCTGGCCGTTCGAGAAGGTCTGATCATCACCATGCTGGCCCCATCAATGGGAGGCCCGATCGCCGTCGCCGCAGCCGGCCTGTACCGCCTGGCCTCGTTATTCGCCGAAGCCACCGTCGCGCTGATTCTTTATCTGGTTGGGCCAAAGGACAAAGAGTCAAGTAAAGACTCACTCAGTTAATCGTAATCTGGATGATTCTTGCGGTGTGGCCTTTGCTTTCTTTGTTCGCGGCATCGCTGATGCGGAGTTTCAGGATGTGGTCGCTTGCGGAAAGGTCGGCGGCGAACATGACTGTTCTTGGATAATGCAGGCCCTTGCTGTAGCGGTGGAAGAGGTCGACTTTCTTGAAGGATCCGCCATCGATGCTGGCTTCGACAATCCCGGCATCGGGGCCAGCGACGACGAAAGCGCCGATGGCCTGGCCGTTGAAGTTGATCGTTGATTCCGAACCGGGCTCCGTCGCGCAGAGCAGTGGGATGTTTGTAAAGCGTTCTCGCTTACCGCCAGGAATGTTCTTCCAGTCGGGCTGGTGAACTTTCCAGCCGTGATCAGTTGACGCTGTTTCCAAAGCTTGAAATTGACCGTTGGAATAGCTGCCTTTGTCGAGCTGTTTCTCGGGGACGGCGTGAGCGGTCAGTTTTGCGGACTGATCCAACGGCTTCGCCCAGGCGTCGTTGAGCAACGTTTTAATCATGTCCGCGCCGATGCGATTTCCCGCTGGTTTGGGGTGAGTTCCGCCGTACTCCGCCCAGGTCAGCGTTCCGGCCGTAATTCGGTCGGCGGCTTCGCGAGCCAGATGAATTGTCGACACGTTGTAATACTCAAGCACCGCCGCGTGGCTGCCCATCGAAGTCGGCGTCTTGCCCTGCTGAAGCAATTCCAGCATGCCGGGATTCACGAAGAACGTGACGACCATGTCCATGTTCGGATTGTGCTTCCGGCACTGCCGAATGATGCCTTCCATGCCGCGGATGCACTCTCGGCGAGCGTGGCCGGCGTCCTGGTCATCGTTCACGGCGAACTCGATAAAGAACAGATCGACTGGCCCTTTCGAAAGGACGTCTCGGTTCAACCTGAACGCGCCCGTCGTCGAGCACGTTGACGAGATTCCTGCCGCGGTGAAGGTGAACTCCGTTTCCGGATACCGCTTCTGCAGGTCTTCGCACACCATCGGGCGGTAGCCGTTCATTTCAGTAATCGATCCGCCGATGAACGCGACGTGCCCTTTCTTCTCCCGCTCAAATTTGATCTGCGAGTTTGTGTAAGAACCTCGGCTGATGATGTTTCGATTCGGCTCGGCGGCTTTCGAGAAAGTCGGACCGACGAACAGAGTGGCGACCAGGCAGGGAACGAGGAGTCTGTTGAACATCGGAGGCGGATCTTTCTATTCGAAAAGAACGGGACGCAGAGACCGCTGAGGACTCGCAGAGAAGAAAGGAGAGCTCTCCGCGAACTCTGCACTTTCCTTGGCGATCTCTGCGATGAAGACTCGACGAAGCATGGCTCAGTCGAGGTTCTTGTGAGTGCCGTCGCAGCGAGGTTCGTTGCCGGTGTGTTTGCAGGCGCAGAGATGAGCGTCTTCGTCTTTCTCGGCGGTGAACACGTTGGGGACAAACGACGTGCCTTTGTGTTTGCCGTCACAGAAGGGCTGCCCTTCCGAAAGTCCGCAGGTGCAGAAGGCGTATTTCTTGCCAGCTTCGAGCGACACTTTGATGGGAGCTTTGCCGGCGATTGTTGGTTTGTCGGACATGGTCGGTTTCCTGGCAGGTCACGAGTTCAAGAAGTGAATTCACACAACGGACTCTTTCCGTCGCGGCGGAGTAGTCTATTCGTTGGAGGCGTCTCGACGCACCACTGACCGGAACGGTGCGTCGAGACGCTCCCTGTGAAATGATCGCCTGCCTTTCAGTGTTCGTAATCGGCCGCTGGTCTGACGCAAAGGCGCTAAGCCGCAGAGTTTCGCAAAGAGCTTCATTTGACTCTTTGCGTACCTTCGCGTCTCCGCGACTTTGCGTCAGATTCACGAATTCCAATCCTTGTTTTCGTGGGATGCACCACTCAGCGGTCGAAGTCCGACAGGTCGGCTCCCAGGCGATCGGCCAGTTCGTTGATCTGCCGCCAGGTTTCGTCGGGGATCGGGACGCCTTCGGATCGACGTTGAGCGTCGCGGCGGAGTTCGATTTCTCCTGGGAGGAGGATCTCTTCGACGCCTGGCTGCTTGCGGCAACTCTTAATGGAGTCGACGTAGGTTTCCATCAGCGCGTCGTATTCGGCCCGGTCGATAAACTGCGCGACATCGACAAAGTACATCCACACTCCGTTGGCTCCGCGCGGGAGATCCGTTCGGCAAACGCCGCTGCCCGAAAGCATCCCGCCGAACACGTCGATCATCATTGACATGCCCGAGCCTTTGAATCCAAGCGATCCGCCCAGCGGCAACAACGCTCCACCGTCGTAAAACTTTTGCGGCTCGGTCGTCGGGTTTCCTTCCGAGTCGATGATCCAGCCCTCGGGCACCTGGTCGCCTTTCTGCAAAGCGACTCGCACTTTGCCCTCGGCCGTAGCGCTGGTTGTCATGTCGAGAACCAGCGACGAGTCTCGCCAAGGTGCGGACATGGAGATCGGATTCGTTCCAAGCTTTCGCTCGATCCCGCCGAACGGGGCCACGCCGCCGGGGCCGGGAGCGTTGACCGCCATTGTGGTTGAGCAACCCTGCTCGGCGGCTTTCTTCGAGTACGAACCCAGACGCCCAACATGGTTGCAGTTGCGAATCATGACCGTCGCGGTTCCGACGTTTCGCGCGAGTTCAACTCCGCGTTCAACAGCCAGACTGGCGGCCACCTGACCGAAATTGAAGTTGGCATCCAGAATCAGGAACGAGCCGCCGGATCGTACCGTCTCGACCGGCGCTCCCAGCTTCACGAATCCGTCATCGATAAACTGGACATACTGCATCAGCCGCATCACGCCGTGACTGTCGTGCCCGACGGCGTTTGCCTCGGCCAGTTCTTTGGAAACGATTTGTGCATCAGCCGCTGGTGCGCCGGCAGCTTCGAGAATCTTCAGTGCGAGAGCCTGGAGATCGGAGACGGAAAATGTCGGCATGGTGGATCAACTCCGGAAAATCAGGTTCTGGCAGACAGTTTGACCTGCCGGCGTTCAGGAAGCACACGACGGTGCGAACTTTGCGGCGAGGATACGAACACTGCCGCTCAGGTCGCTACCGTCCGAGACGTGGAGTTTCCGCTGAAACAACTTCCGGTTTCGCCGAGATGGCGAGGCTCGCTCAGACGCGTTGCCGGACATTCCCGGCGGAGACAGGAGCGAACTCAAGGCGCCGCACGCGGCCTTGATCACACTTTGGCCCACCTGCCCGTACGACGGACTTCCCAGAAGCGCCCGACATTGCCTGCACTTGACGTGGCTCGCCGCTGAGTTCGGGCAAGAGGGGGCATGCGGTGTTGTTGATCGCGGCTGGCTTGTTGAATTGGTTTGAGTCGATTTTCGGCTGGTGGACGACTCGGCCGTCGGGATGACCTCGCCCAAAGCTCGCAGTTACTCTTCGTTGTTATCCGCAGGCCGTCTTCAGGCGGGCGTTGCGCAGGGAAGTGGCTCGAAGAATGTTCCACGCGGTCAGCTTCAGCATCACCGATTGCTTCACCGGCGGCATCGTGCCCAAGACGGGCAACGTGTGTAGACACGCGAGGGGATGAGTTGTTTATCGGCAAGTGTTCAAGTCCATCAACAGCGATTTATCCAGAAAACATCAGCGGCGAACCAGTCTGCACATCTCCGCAGCGGAGCTCGCTCAAAAGAAGTTTCCGCCGCCTTGAAAACCGCCTCCGAGGCCTTTGTTGCGGCGTTTCTTTTTACCGTCCGAGCCAAATAAGCCTTCCTGCTTCGGCTCTTCAGGAGGCTTGATTCGCTGCTCGCTGATTCGTTTTGCGGCTCGCAGGAACGTAAGAAGTCGTTGGACCTCGACGAGCCCTTCCGGAGACTGGCGGACGACAAGTGATTGGGGCGCCTGAACCATGCTGACGGTGCCTCCGCTGCCGTCGATTCGTTCCCACAGCCCGTCCGTCTCCTGCTCAACAAGGCGAGCAAGCGACTTCCAGCTTTTTCGGTCTTCGGTCACAAGGTCCGATACCGGAAAGATTCCCGTTGTCAGTTTGAAACTACCGATTTCAACCGTTGTCACTATTACGACTGCATCTTCAACGACATATCCCATCTCCCACTCACCGAGCAGAAGCTTCAGGATAGTTTGCACCGGGACATTACTAACCTGCAGTGTGACGGGGGTGTCGGTGCGGATGCCGGCATTTTCGAGGTCAATTAAGTCGAGGATGATCGGGATGCCAGTGGTCTCAGAAACGGATTTCAGTGCGTCAGCGAGTGGCAGCTTTTTAAAGTTGACCGACGTCTTTCCGTGGAGCTTCTGGTAGATCTCGGCGGCCGCGTCGGAGATTCCAGGAAAGAGCGGTTCGACGAAATCTTCCGGGAGGGGTCGTGCCCCCGGGAAAGGGTGACTCGTTGACCTGAGCGGCTGCGAAGCCACACGCGGCTCCGGCGAGAAGAATCAGGCTGAACTGGATGATCGCTGGGCGTCGCATGTTGTATCTCCGGAAATGGGAGCGTCAGTATGCAGCGTCTGCGACCTTGAGTCATGCGTTTTGTGGAGCGATTTCTGGTCGGCGGTTGGGCCAGGCGAGGATCAGCATTTCGGTCAGCAGGAAGATCAGAACGGCGCCGACCAGCCACTTCCAGAGATCGCGGCCGCGGATGCGGGCTCCTTCGACGCTGATCGTTTCGTCGGCCTCCAGCCAGCGGTAACCGTCGACGCCGGCTCGTTCTTCGAAAGCCATCGCGTCGAGTGTTTCCAGCTGAGATTCCTCGGGCGGGCAGTTGAATGCCAGTCTCGTCGAACGTGAACCTTCGGATGCCTGAGCGGCACCGTTCTCTGCGATGTCCGTTGAAGTTGACACGACGTCGTAGTGTCCGTTGTTGACGGCTCGGTGAATCCGCAGGCCGTATCGTTCGGCACTCAGAGCTTCGACTGAAACTGCGTCACGGATTCCGTCCGGCATAACGAGCTCCCAGCGAAGCTGATCAGAACGTCGAGCGGGCAACGTAACGACGTCTCCCGTTTCATAGTTGCGGCGCGGCAGCGTGTCTTCCAGAAGTTGCCGCAGCATTCGGTCGAACATCAGAATCGCGTTTGTTGAGGTCAACGTGTTCCAGCTCGAAAACAGCCCGGACGAAAGAAAGAAAGACCGACCGGCACCAATGCGTCGCTCTGTCAGAAACGGGCGTTCTTCCAGCGTGTACCTTGCCAGGATTCGCGGCCGCGAACGTTCGGCGAGTTCGTCCGGTGATAGTTCTTCCAGACGAGCCAGTTCGTCCGTGTCAGCCCAGCTCAGCCATCGCGGCTGGACTTCACGTCGGCGAGCTTCGTAGAATGCGCGTTCCGAAATCTGATCGTCGCTGAGGTTGCCTTGTCGATCGAGTTCGTCCCAGTCCGCACGGCTGGTGTCGGATGCTGAAAGCAGTTCGCGGCTCGTAGCAATACGTTTGGTTTCCGTTTTGATAAGTGCGTCGATGAATGCCTGGTCGGTTTCGGCGGCGACCGCTTTGAAAAAGATGGGCGTGCGATAAAGATCGGTCAGAGAATCCTGAGACTCGCCTTCGATCAGAAAGAAGTCGTGCTGCAGCGAGCGGAAGTCCAGATAGAACGGTTCGAGTTGCCCGACGGCGACTTCGGGAAGCTGACCAACCGGTTCGGTCGTTAACTGAGTTGGAAGAATTCCCGCACCGTCGAGCCACGCCTTCGCCGCCCATTCGCTCGCGTCGAAATCAGCTCCGGCTGCGATGACCAGTGAACCGCCTTGCTCGACGTACTGCCGAAGCAGCGGCACGGACTCACCCGGCGATTCAACTCCGGCGATGACCACCAACCGGGCGTCGCTGAGCACTTCTTCTGTCAGGCGGTCGATCGTCAGATGGCGGATTCGCACAAGCTGCCGGTTGACTTCTTCATCCGTCGAAGTTTGTGGCGCGAGCAGGCGACGCAGTCGGTAAGTCTCGCCAATTTCACCTCGGTCAGGATTTTCGGTGTCGCCGTACTGGTCGACAAAGACGACAGGCAGTCCGGCTACGACCGGCACGACAATGTGTCGCGAGTTGTCTCGCAACAGTCGGTCGCCGACTCCACCTTCCACACTTGCGGTCACCGTTGCTCGTACAAAAGTTGCCTCCGAGATCCCGGTACCCAGCGCGCCTGTGTCTGAAATATTGTCGAGCCTTTGTCGAAACTCGACCTGCCTTGCCTGACCAGGTTCCAGATCGATGACCCGGCTGGCGATTTCGGCTCCGTCGATCGAAAGTTGAATCTGCACGTTGGTTAGAGGGTGGCTGCCGGCGTGCTGGACTGTGGCGAGGAAGACAGCTGGCGTCTCCGTATCGGCAACGCCGTCCTGGAGTTCGAATTCGCTGACCCAGACGTTTTCAATTACTTCGGGCGCGATTCGCATGATTTGAAAGTCGGGCAAGGCCGCGAGCTGGCTGGCGTTCGTCCCGCCGGCCCAGAGGTTTGCCTGTTGATCGCTGATCAGCACGACTCGTTTAGATGGAAGTTCCGGAACCTGTCGACAGGCCGCGATCGCCTGGTCGATCGCAAAGTTGGCTCGACCGATTCGATCGACAACCTTGATCCGATCGAGAGCCGCTCGCGCGTCCGACTTGTTTCGATAGGCACTCGTCGTGTCCGCTTCGTCTGAACCGCACAACGGCAGAATGTTGATGTGGCTGCCCGAAGGAAGAGCGTCGATAAACTCGGCAGCTTTCGTGCGAGCTCGATCAAGCAGCGTGCCTTCCAGAGATTCGTAGCCCATGCTCATCGAATTATCGATCAGCAGCACGGCGTGAATCGGCTGCCGGCTGGTGAGCACTCCCAGCCCCTGGTCGTTCGCCCCTCGAAACATGCTGAAGACCCCGAGCGCTCCCAGGCCGACACACAGAGCGCACGCACCGAACGCCAGGCCGCGAGTCTTACTGGTCGAAGTGAGAATCCCGCTGGCGGCTGTCGCGACGGCTCCGACGATAGCCAGAGCCGTGCCGATTCCAACCAGCATCGTCCATGAAGAAACTCCTGACAGAAACGGACGCGCCAGAGCCGCTCCGAAAATCACGACGGCCAGACAACGCAGAACCAGCACGAGCAGGTCGCGAAGCTGCACGGCTCGGCGGCTTCGCTGCATCGCCTGACGCAGAAAGTCCATCGCCGCCCACTCGACGACTCGAAAGCGGCGACGGTTCAGCAGGTGAATGATGATCGGACCGGCCGCGGCGATCAGACCTGCGATCGCAAACGTGCCGGCAAAGAACTTGAACATGGAAGTTGATCCGCGGGTGGTAACTCAAGAGTTAGAAGTAGAACTTCAACGCAGACAGTTCAACATTGCAAGGAACCGGAAACGGCCAAACTTGAGATCGAAGTTTTTGAACCACGAATGGACACGAAGAAACACGAATGATCCATTAAAAGAGGAAATTGATTCGTGTCTATGGATGTCCATTCGTGGTTCCTGATTCCGACAGCGTGGCATCGGCAGGACATGGTTGGTTGACTGTGTTTCCTCGTTTTCTCCGGCTTGAATTTGTTGTTCGAGTTGCTTGGATGCATCATTCAAAAACGAAGTATTGACCACGGAAGGCACTGACTTACACGGAATTCAGATGAACGTTTTCCGTGTAATTCCGTGTTTTCCGTGGTTTATTTCTTCGAGTGTTGATTGAAAGAAACGGGGTGTTGGTTGACTTCGTCAGGCGGAGGCTGACCTACTACATTGCCGTGCAGGTCGAACTGCTGGCGACTGCGGCGAAGCTTGCCCGGCACGGCAGCGAGTTCTGGGTGGTCCGCCCGCGAGTCAGCCTGTCGAAAGTAACGGGACTCGATGCGGTCGTCGGAGCACGCTACCTCGGAGTTCAACCGGGGTCGCCGGGCTCGGACGCACGATTTGAATTTGAGGTATCCGGACAGACTTCTGGGATCAGTCAGCGAGAGCAGTCGCGACGCGAACAGAAACTTCGTCGTACAGATCGGCGGGAAGCACTCCGGACTTCGCAGAGGCAAGGTTCTCGGCGAGATGCTCCGCGTTGCATGTCCCCACAATCGTCGTATGACAATGAGGGTGCGACATCGTGTACCGCAGGATCAATTCGGCACGTGACATTTCAGCGGGCAGGACTTCGTCGAGCTTTGCGGTCGACCAGACCGCGTTCAAAGCTTCGCGTTGAATCTCCGCGTCCGGTCCACCTTGAGCGACGCCACCACGGATGATAATGCCGGCCCCAGTTTCTGCCGCTTTCGTAATCAGATCGTGATGCTTCGGTGCCAGGCACGAATAGGGGATCTGAAACGTGTCGAAGACGTGGAGCTCAATCATTCCCGGCAGATTGGGCAGCGAGCTCGACGATCCAATGAAGCGAATCATTCCCTGATCCCGAAAGCTCATCAACGTTTCGATCAAACCGGCGCGCTGAAGAGATTCCGCATCGCCGCCGTGAAACTGCAGGATGTCGATGCAGTCGGTTTGGAGCCGTTTGAGACTCGTTTCCAGATTCTTTGCGACGACGTCGCGATCCCAGACATGGTCGATTTCAAGATGGTCGTCATGCTGGGTGTAAACACAGCCACATTTGGTGGCGAGGTAGAACTCGCTTCTGCGGCCACTGATGTATCGGCCGATTCGTTCTTCGCTGACTCCGTAGTCCGGTGACGTATCAATGAAGTTAATCCCGGCGTCGAGCACGGAATTCAGAAACTCATCGGCAGCATCCTCGCTGACAACACGCACGCCCCAGGTCTTCGGGCCGCGCAAGCCCATACTTCCGTAGCCGAGTTGCGTTACTTCCAGACCTGTGCGGCCAAGAGTTTTCTTGAGCATGTCAGCAGATTCCCGATCAGCAGGTAAGCGGTGGCCGTCATCCATCAATGTGACGGTGAGGCGTAACCTACTTTCTGCGGCGTGGGAATTCAGTCGTGCGAGCGATAGCCTGCTCATTCACGAGCGGAGTTCAGAGCTTCTTACCGCGTCTCGGCTTGTCGTCTGACTGAGAGTCGATCCGCCCGATCAACCTTTCGTAGGCCTTCAGCGAATCTTCCAGACGTTTCTGCAGATTTCGAATGTCCGAACTCTGAGCACTGGTCGCACGATGAATCGGCTCCAGCCACGCTCGCATCAGTTCAAACTGCTCACGCAACACGCCGGTGAACGCCTTCGGCAGCCGATTCACGACGGTAATTCGATTCTCAATCGGCTCCCCGGATTCCGGCGACGTAGATCCCGATGCAGCAGGAGTCGACACGGGAGCGACCGATGCGACCGCGGCGGGTGAAGCAGCGGCAGACATCAACAGCTGAGTCAGGTCGCCAAACTGACTGCCCATGTCCCCGAATTTCGAAAGCCCGGAATCCAGCGACTGGCTGATCGACGCCAGCCCGGCCTGCATCCCGTCGAGTTGTCCGGTCAGAGCTTCCACCATTGCATCGACGTCAGAAGTGTCGGCCACTTCCTTAGCAACAGGTTCTGCGATGGCCTCGGCGGAACGCTGCTCTGCCAACTGAGCGACACCGGTGGCCATGGCCTTGCGAATTGAATCCAGGCCGTCTGACAGTGTTCCCAACTGAGCGATCACTTGTCCCGTCTTATCGTCCGACGAGATGCCGCGCATCTTCACGTTCTGTCGGAACGCCCGCTTAATGTCGTCCCAACGCTCTTTTTCTTCGTCCGTCATCAACTCGGTCAGTTCTCTGAACTTGAGCAGGTTGGCTTCGGTGCCGGACGTCAGTGTCTGAGCATCATTTTCGTAGTTCGATACAATCAACGCCGTGAGTTCGGCATCGTTCATCACCGAGACAACTTTCTCAGCGATGCGGTTCATGTTTCGGTAAGAGCCCTGCAACTTGAACGAAGGCTCTGTGCGGTAATCATCCGACTGCGCCGCCGAGCGAATGTATTCCTTATTCACGGCAAGGATTACATCGCGAACCCTCATCAGCTTCTGCATCGTGCTGACAAGTTCGTTGATTTCTTCCAGCGAATAATTGCCTTCGAGTTCGATGCCGTCGCGCGGCTCGTTGTTGGCCATGGCGATGATTGCGTAAACGTCTTTCTGGCTGCGGCTGGCCAGTTTGCTGAGCACTGGATTCGACGTCAGACAATTTTCGAGATAGCTCATCTCAAAGGCGTCGCTGGTTTCTCCGATGATCTCGCCAAGGTTGTAGATGTCGGCCCGGTTGGAAAGCATGTCCGGAATCTGAAACTTCTCGCCGCTTTCCGTGTACGGGTTCCCGGCCATGACGACGGCGACCTTGCGGCCTCGCAGATCGTAGGTTCGCGAGCGGCCTTTGTAGACGCCTTCAATTTTCCGTTGAGCGTCGCACAACGAGATGAACTTCTGCAGGAATTCAGGATTCGTGTGCTGAATGTCGTCGAGATAAATCATGACGTTATCGCCCATTTCGAGAGCGAGATTCAGCTTCTCAACTTCCTCACGAGCACCGGCGTTTGTAGTTTCGGTGGGATCAAGCGACGTCACGTTGTGCCCCAACGCCGGCCCGTTGATCTTCATGAAGATCAGTCCGAGGCGATTCGCGATGTACTCCATCAGCGTGGTCTTACCGTAACCCGGCGGCGAGACCAGCAGCAGCAACCCCATCAGGTCCGTCCGCTTTCCTTCGCCGGCCGCGCCGATCTGCTTCGCCAGGTTGTCTCCGATCAGCGGCAGATAGACCTCATTCAGCAGCCTGTTTCGAACGAACGACGTCAGCACGCGAGGGCGAAACTCGTCGAGTCTCATGTCTTCCCGATGTGACTCGACAATGTCTCGTTTCAGCTCAACGTACGCGTTGAAGCGAGGGACGATGACCCGGCTGAAATGGTCGAGTCGATGCGTGAACCGGTTGTAGTTTAAGTGGTAAGTCCCGCCGTCGATGACCGGATGGCTGCCGACAATGCCGGGCAGTTCGTCGTCAACCTGTCCGTCGATGAACTGTTTTCCGTCCGGCTTACCCGGCATCAGAATCAAGGCGATTTCGTCGACGTAATCGGTTAGTTTGGCATCGTCCTGAGTCGCCACGAAGGCCTGCACCCAGTTTCGCAACAGGCCAAAGCAACTGCCTGCGTCGCGATGCACCGCGTCGACGGACTTTTCGAAGGCGCTGTCGAAGTCGTTTCGCTTCAGATGAGTTCGAAACTCGTCGGCAAGACGATGGGCGACTGCACCGACGGAAAATTGTCCGCCAGTCGTCAGTTCTGCAAACAGGTAATCGGCGGCTTCGCTGACATACTCTTCTTCAAATAACGAGGACTCGTCGACGAATTCTGTCAGCCAGGAGCTGATCTCGGAAATGTAGGCGGCCCGCCCTTCGACATCATTGAACACTTTGACGATGGCTCCGACTCCGGCGAGTCGAGCGTTCATCAACGCCTTGGATTTCTTGTCGCCGAACGCGTGCCAGTAGAGGCTCGCCAGTGCTCGCGCTCGGGTGTGATACTTCAGCAACCCGATCTTCTGTTGCATCTTCGCCAGCGACGTCAGCATGTTTGCCGCGTCGGCGTCGTGCACGCCCTTGGTGTACGACTCGCTGTATCGCGGACCCATAAACTTCTGCACGAAAGCCAGTCGCTCCTCATCAGAAAACTTCAGCAGTTCTTCGGCCGTTGGCATTTCCTCAACGCCGAGCGAACGGAGCATCTGATACGCCAGATACTCTCCGCGATAGACATCGCGGTTCTCCGAGGGCACCTCTTGCGTCGACACATCGTCCATCGACAGCAGTCGCTCATCAGCGATCGGTTCGAAAAAGTTTGTGCCAGTCAGGTGAAGACACATTTCGCCGTCACGCGTGACCGTCGTCAGATCGAGAGCCTGCACATTGACCGAGAACAAGTGCGTGCCGAGCCGAATTGTGTTTTCGCCTTCGACAAACAGTTCGCTGCGGTCTTTCAGCTGCCGAACGGCGTCTTCGCGGATCGTCTTCAGGCGACTTTGGATGTCGTCGACTTTGACGCTGTCGTCGAGGTCGCGCAACTGCTCGATGATGTCGCGGACCTTTTCGATCATCAGGTCCGACGCGAAGTAGCCATTGATATCGTTGATCGTTTTAAAACTGGCAACGCGCGTCTGAATTCCCTTCAGAACGCGTTCGGCGGCACTCATTAGCGAGTTCGCACGCTTGTTTCGCGACTCGACCAGTGCCAGTTTTCGAGACTCAAACGCGTTGTAGACTTCTTCGCGTTTCTCAGTGAGCTGCAGGATAAATTCGTCGAACTCTGCGAATCGTCCTTCCAGTTCTTCGAGCTGGATCATGACCTTCGTCAGGAACTCTTCGCACTTCTCTGGAGAGTCGCAGATGTCGAGGTAGTTGACGACGGCCTGATTCAACAGCTTCATCTGCGAATTGAATTCGGCGACGCCTTCGACTGATGCCAGCTCCTTAATCTTCTTCTTCAGAACCGCTCGGGCCTGGTTTACCGTCGAGAAGATCGCTGAGATGTTGTCGATAATCGCTGTTCGATGAGTTGCGTCGTCGATCTTCAGATTGCTGACGATTTCGATCAGCATCTCCAGCTCGCTGGCACTTTTCGCAATGTCTTCTTCAAGCTGCTTCGCGTCGGTGACCTTGGTCAGGTCGTCGATTCGCGATTGCTCTTCCCGCACCTTGTCGTCGTAAGGCTGCAGCGATTCCGGCCGCAAGAGGAACTCAACACAGTGCCTGGATAGTCGATCGGTTTGCTTGGCGACGTCGGTCTCAAGGGCTTCTGCCAGGTCCAGATCGACGTAGCGGAGATCTCGCAGCGAGATAATGTCGCCACGAACGCCGCGCAGATCGCTCAGCGAAGCCACGAAGTCGTCGATGTGGTCAAAGCGGCGCTGTCTGATCTGAGTCAGGATCTCTTTGGTTCGAGTCTGAGTCTGTTTTGTCTGTTCGGTGGTGTTCTGCCGAACGCGGACAACCTTGTCGAATTCGTCGATCGCCGCCGTCGCAGCCGCTTTGACGTCGGAGAGTACTTCGGCAAGATTGAATGTGTCTTCGCGGTTGATCCAGAAATAGGAGTCGATCGTGTCGCCAGACAGCTTGACCAGATCGAGGTAAAGGCCGGCGTACGAGTCGTCACGGTGGATGAGATTCAGGACTTCGTGACACTCCGCCATGCCGCGAACGATGTCTTTATTTCCGATCTTCCCGAGGAACGAACCGTCCTGCGTGTGAGGGACGAAGTCCTCGCCGACGTAAGGCGTTTGCCAGATCTGGATCGCGTGGTGTTTCTGCGGATCGTCCTGAGACTTGAAGCAAAGCAGTTCGCCAGCTTCGAACAGCGCAAGGCCGCTGCAGATGATCGGCGTGTCAACCTGCTGGCTGATCAGGTTGTACGGAAGCAACGCGTACGTGCCGGACTCGCGGTTGTAAAAGACGTAAAGATAGTCTTCGCCGTTCGGTGCGGGGATCACCCGTTCGAACAACATGTCTGTCAGACCGTTGTCGAATGTCTTGTACTCGCCGGTCTGCAGGTAGTACCCGTTTGAAAAGATCAGACCGTGATCATCCGGCAGCAGCACACACGCATCTTTAACCGCGTCGAGCCTCAGAGCCTGCTGCAGCTTCTCGTTGAAGACGATGTGCCGAAAGTTTGTTTCCTGGTACGGACGAATCTTCAACAGGATGATATTGCCGACGATGGCGTAGTAGATTTCCGCATCGTCGAGCGTCTGATCTTTGTTGTCGACGTCTTCGGCATAGATGCCTTCGCCCGTGTTCGTGCTGTCTTCAACTTTGATCGTGAGATCGCCGCCGACCGTTTCGACGAAGACGCGATTCTCGATTGAGATGTGAGGATGTTCGCCCGACTGATGAAGTTCGCGGTGCGTGCGTTTCCACTCGAAGCCGTGCTGCGGGGGAAACTTGAATTCATGATCGCTGCGATTATCGACATACCGCAGCGAGTCCTGACCTTCGATCACCCACTTGAATGTCTTGATCTCGCCGACACTCTTGCCAACGCGGAAGACCATGTAGAGGTGCGGGCCGCGGACGGCGAACTTGGCAAAAACCGCATTCTTGTAGTAGCGGAAGAGGTCTTTGAAGTCCTTCTCAAAGTCTTCGTTGCCGATCAGGTCGAGCGGTTCAGCATGAAACGTCTGCTCTTCGAAACGATAGACGGCGAAGACGTCCTGCAGATCGGTTTCCGTTTTGAGCCCGAAGTGGACGTTGTATCCGAGCAGGATCCGATTACCGACGGCCAGCAGATCCCGCGCGACACAGTTGTGGTCGGTCGTGATCCTTTCGGTACTCAGCAGAACCGTATCAATCGAGCCGAAGACGTCTTTGCGAGCGTCGTTCAGCTGGTCGAGCCGCGAACGCAGCTCCTTCCCGCAGTTGACCAAACGATTACGAATGATCTCGTACGTGCTGCTTTCGAGGCCAACCGACGTTTCAGTGCTCTCGGCCGAGCTGTCAGGTTGTTCTTCAGACATCGTCGAAGTATCCAATCTTTACGTGCGTTTGGTGGCGACTCCCCTTTGGAATGGCAGAAGCGGCGCAACCCATCGCTGCGCCGCTTGCGTGCCCGTTGTCACTTACGCGTTGGGTACGTCCGATGATCCGCCAGCCAGTGATGCGATCTTGCGATTCGCGATCGACGTTCCGGCGACCGTGTCGAGCATTCGTGTCAGCTCAGAACGAGACTCGTCAGTGTCGGCCAGCGTCAACAGTTTCCCGATCAGAGCTGTCACCGACAGGTCTTTCACATCTTCAAAACTGACGTTGAACTGGCTGGCAAACGAGGTCAGCTTCGTCCGGAAGTATTCGGGATCGCCGTTGAAGAACGTCTGCTTAATGTCGGTCACCGTTTCGCTGTTATGAACGAACCTGTCGACTGACTTGCCGGCTTTGATGGAACCAACGATCTGATCGAAGAACGTCGACTCTCCACCGACGATGTCGATGCGGGCCGTTTTCAGAGCTTCGCCGACGATGTTCGACTGAGCTTCCGCGATGTCCTTCTGAGTATGAATCGCGGCGATTTCGATTTCCTTGTCCTTGTTCAGCCGCAGCTTGAATTCTTCGTGCTCTCTGCCGACGCCGTCGAACAGCTTCATAGCTTCGGCCTTCTCCTGAATGCCGTTCGCTTCTGAAGTGAACTTGAGCTGCATGACCGTCGCTTCGGCAGCGCCTTCTTTCTCGATGCCAACCGCTCGCGCTTCCTGCCCTTTCGCTTCGGCAACGGCTTTCTTCTGGAGAACGTTTGCTTCCGCCGTGCCGGTTCGCTCAATCGCTTCGGCTTTGGCGACCATGACTTCGGCATCGGCAAGCCCGATCGCGGCGTGATCAGCAGCTTTGGCTTCGGCCAGCATTTTTGTGGCCGAGGTGTCTTTCTCAGCGGACGCTCGGCGAGCTTCTGCTTCGACAACAACCTGCTCGGCCGTCAGGTCAGCAGCTGTCTTGGACGCTTCGGCGGCTTTAACCTGCTTGACGAGTTGTTCCTGAGCGTCCATCTCGGCCAGTGTAATGGCGACTGTCTTTTGCCGATCTGCGCCCATGAACGCTTCGGTATTTTTGATGCGTTCCTGTTCTTCCACGACGGCTCGTTCGACGGCGACGCGTTCGCGGATCACTTCCTGGATATTCTTCTTTTCGATTTCGATCGCTTTTTCTTTTTCGATCGAAGCCAGACCGACGACTCGCTCGCGTTCGGTCATCTCGAGTTCACGATCGCGGATAACTCGTTCCTGCTCGACTCCGTCGGTTCGTTCTTTGCTTCGTTGCGCGACGAGCACCTGACGTTGCTTGTTTTCTTCCTGGACGGCAATTTCTTCCGCAGCGCGAATTCGAGCAGTTTCGGCCTTCAAGTGTTCTTCTTCCTGGACCTTGGCAGCTTCGGCCTGCTCACGGGATGTGATGGTTGCAATTTCTCGTTTCTGTTTTTCGACGGCTTCGACTCGCTGTTTTTCCAGTTCCAGGATTGCTTCCTGAGCTTCCACATCCTGCTTCTTCAGCGTCTTTTCTTTTTCACGTGTGAACTGGTTTTCCTGGACTTTTTCGAGTGCCGTCAACTGCGTGATTTTCTTGATGCCTTCTGCGTCAAGAATGTTGTTCGGGTTGAGCCGTTCCAGCGGAGTCTGTTCCAGATAGTCGATCGCGCAGTCATCGAGCACATAACCGTTGAGGTCCGTACCGATGACTCTCAGAATCTGCTCTTTGAACTGATCCCGTTCGGTGTAGAGCTTCACGAATTCAAAGTTCTTACCGACCGTCTTCAACGCTTCAGAGAACTTCGCCTCGAAGAGTTCTTCGAGTTTGTCCTGCTCGGATGCGCGACGAGGTCCGATGGTTTCTGCAACCGTCTTGATGTCTTCAGGCTGATTGTTCACTCGGATAAAGAACGTAACTTTGATGTCGGCCCGCATGTTGTCCTGACAGATCAGGCCGTCCTCGCCGTCTCGAGCGATCAGTACGCGTTTGACGGACAGGTCCATCAGGTGCGCTTCCTGAATCAACGGTACGACAATCATGCCTCGGCCAGTGATCGTCGCCAGCCCGCCGACACCCGTTCGGACGATGGCTTCTTCCGGTCCAGGCTTTCGGTAGAACTTCGAGAACGCCGTGATAAAACCGACAAACAACACCAGCAGCGCCAGGCCTCCGAAGAAGAAGACCATCAGTTGCTCTGTGTCCATTCCGAAAACGTTGCCTAGCAGCATAGTTACGTTCCTTTTTCAGCCCGCTTGATCAGATAAACATTCTGTTCCCGTTGGAAACCGACGATCACCGCTTCGTCGCCTCGAGTCAGGCCAAATTCTTCGGCTCGAACTCGCAGCTTGAGAGGGGCTCCGTCGGTCGAGTACTCCGCCTCGCCGAATGATTCAGTTACTTCGCTGGTGGTTACCTTGCAGTTTCCACCGATCAGGTCTTTTGCCAGGTTCACTTCTTTAGGATCGAAGCGGCCTCGCAAAGGTTGTGTCAAACATTTGGTAATGAAGACCGCGATTCCCGTGTCTCGCAGAATCGCCAGCCCGTCGCTCGCCAGTTCAAGATTTGGATGCGCCACCGGGCTGTTGATCAGCCGCGAAGCCATCCATCCGGTTAACGCAAAAACGCTCAGCCACAGCATCGTCGGCACGCTGCCGATGTTCAGCCACTTCAGCGGAATGAATCCAACCTGAAGAATTGACGCGTCCACGTCGGCATCGAGATCGAAGTCCAGGTCAAAGTCGAGTATGTCCATGTCGAGAGCGCCCAGCATGACCAGGCACCAGTACCCGCAAACCAGAATCAGCAGGATCGTCGCGGGGTAAGACGGCCAGGAAAAACAGCCTTCGATAAACTGATCCACTGACAATTCTCCTGCCCGGTTCCAACCCAAAGGTCACGACATCGAAAACACGAATAACTGCATGTCACAAGTTTTTCGTGACAAGTAGCTTGCCGTCCGGGACCTGAATATTTCACGTCGGTCGTGAATTCAGGCAGTCTGCGATGCGGGGTGACACTCTGTCGGTTTTGAGAGACGATGCAAATATGCAGCACGTTCCGGGCAGCGAAGCCGGGGAACGTGGAAACGCACGATTGGGATCACAAGTAATCTGCCACTCGCCAGGATAAACCGTCTGGCGCGATTACAACGGCAGCAAGAAGGGCTCACGCAGTTTTCGAAGACAACGTCAGGCGAAGCCATTCGGCGCGACCCGCCAGCTCACCCAGCGCCAAACTCGCAATTTACGGCTGCTGCGGCGATGACGGGTCAGCCTTGTGATTTGAATTCGGATTGTCGTCACTCGCAGAATTGTCAATCCTGGTTGCATCGGCTGGGTCAGCCAGTTGCGGACGAGTGACCAGATCGGAGTCGTCGTTAAACAGAATTCCCGGTTCCAGGTCTGGTGGAGAATCGGTGAGCACTTCGCCTGTCATGGCCAACAGCCAGGCCTTAACCATTGGTCGAAAGCGGCTTTCGGGGAAGTCGTCGACCAGTGCTTTCAAAGTGGAAGTCGCTTTGTTGCAGTCACCGGCTTCGAGATTGGCCATAGCGCTGGTCCATTGCAGGATCGCGATCTCGTTGGCAGTTTCCATCATCGTTTGAGATGAGATCAGCGTTTGACTTGCCGGCCAGATATTGCTTTCTCCCAGAAACTGCGGCGACGGCATTGCAAACGGAACGGTGGCCATCATTGCTTGAGTGCTGGCGGACTTGAGTTGTTGAATGCGTTCGGTGCAGCGTCTGGCGGCGCTTTGATAGTCGCCCAGAGCCATGTCGAGCCAGCAGGTCTGAAGCACGACGGTTAATGGAATGCCAGCCGCATTTCCCATTTGTTCGAAGGTTGCGAACATCGCGCTGGCTTCATCAAGACGTCCAGTCTCGGCGAGCAGAAACGCGAGCTGAAGTTCCGCCATTTGATTTCCGGCGACGGCGAGCCGATCGTCTTCCAGAATCTGCAGTGCGCGACCTGCAAAGCCAGCTTGATTCAACGCGGCTGCAAGCTGGGCGCGATCGACGTTTTCCTGCTGCATCGCCTCTTCAATGCGCTTGTCGGTTGCTTCAACCTGCGGAGCGATCTGTTGTTTCATCTGGTTGAGCTGTCGCGCGAACTTAAGAATCTGATCACTCAGTTCAGAGTCGGCGAGTTTTCGGATTACGGCCAGAGCACGTTCACACATTTCAAGCGTCAGGTCGGTTCGACCAACCGAGTGGTAGAGCTGGGCCGCGCCAAACAGCAGTTGCAGATTTTCTGGGTCGATGACCAGAGCCTGCCGCATTGCGTAAAGCCGCTGGTAATACCTCTGTTGAGTAGGAACTGGAAGCTGAAACTCGGCCATCAGATTTGCTTCAACACTTTGCAGAATGCTGTGAACGTCTGCCTGAATGCTGAATATTTGAGCGTTGTCTGTTTCATCGCTGATGCCGGCCGCCGCGTCGCGAAGTGCGAGAATGGCAAGACCCAGTGCGTCGCCGCGTTCCATCGGCAATCCGCCGCTGGCAACTGCGGAAAGGTGGGCCAGCTCATGCCTCGCCCTTTGTGCGAAGTTGGAAACTGGCGGAGTCGGTAAAGACAGAAACTGCTGATAGCTCGAAGCGGGCCGCGGCCATTCAACCCGAGTTTGGATGTCTGACTTCACTCGGCATTCTTCAAACGCGATCTTCTTAAAGAACCCGAGATTCAGGTTCGATAGCTGTGCACCAGGGAGCTGTTTCGATTGAGAAAAGAATGCTGTCGAAGCGCCCAGCGCGACCAGATCCCAGTGTGGTGACGCGACGAGATCGAAGTACGAGTTGTAGTCCGGATTCACCCCCCACATCCGCGGCGTCACCAGTTTGACCTGGTACTCGTCGAACGGCGCTTGCCAGAATTCTTGTTTTCCGAGCCAGGCGTCCGATTCGTTGACAGACCTCCCTGAAGCAGGATCTGCAGACGCAGGCTTCGCCGCGCCTCGTCTCAATGCATAACGTGCTTTGTTATGAGTCTTGAGGATGTCGTTGTCGCCGCCCGCGAAGACTCCGACGCGACTGTCAACGAACGATGGAACGCCGTGCCAGAGCAACACGTCGGCCTGATCGAGTCGGAAGGTGAAGATGCGTCCTTCAGGCAACTGCTCGACTTCGTCTCGGGCAGCTTCGATCGTTGCAGCCAGAAGTGGAGAGAAGCCGAGTCCGACGCGCCGACCTTCCGGCCCCATCAGTCGACCACTGATCGCCAGAAACGCGATCGCCGCAAAGCCGAGCACCGTGACTGCTCGCCCGGCTCGTGACCACAAAACTTCAGCCGTTTCGATCGTGTATTCCTGTCGGCAGCTGGCCCGGTACCAGTCCTGGCCGTTCAGCGAAGCGAGTACACACGAAACAAGAGCCAGTGTTCCGAGTTCATGTGAGCACGCGATCGAAAGTCCAAGCACGGCAACGTAGGTTGCCAACAGGCCAACGTTCAGTCGTGAAAAATTCATGACACTTGTCACGGCAGCGACGACGGCGATCGTCAGCGCAGCAATCGTGTGCAGGTTGAGATTTTCCCAAAACACAGAATCAAACAGAGGAACAAGCTGCAGCTCGTGTGGAAGTCGGATTCGCCCGGCGTACTCGGCCAGAGCCGGCATCTCGACTCCGTACAGCTGAATCGGAGAAAGAATTGCGTGCCAGCCGAAAGGGTTAATCATCAGCGCGACGAAGCCGACTCCTGTCGCCATCGCCAGACCTTTCAGCGATGCACTTTCGTGGAGTGATCCTCGACCGAATTTCTGACCGATCGCGGTTCCTGCCAGATAGGCCAGCAGAATGAACCAGCCGATGAATGCTCGCGGATCGAGGTTGCTCCAAACCGCCAGAGAACCAGCCAGGCACCATAGCGTCGACTGCTTCCCGGTTTGCGACCACAGGTGCAGCCCTCGCAGCATCCACGCCACTCCGAGCAAAGTGACGACCTGCGGCAGCACGGTGAACTGCAGATTCACCATCAGCAGCGCAATCCCAACGCAGACTGAAGTCCACCAGGTGGGGAGTTCGTCGCGAGTGATTCCGTGCAGAAAGTAAAACGTTGCGCCCGCAGCCAGGGCTGTCATTAACGTCAGCCCGGTGGCACCACCGACTCCGTGCACACCGGCAATCATCAAGTCGAACAGCCAGGCCAGATTAACCCAGGGACGATCGGCAGCCGTGTAAGAAAATACGTCGTTGGCAGGCGGCAGGATTCCATTCGACGCAAGATGCTCGCCCGTTCGAATTCGAACCAGCGTGACGGTATCCGAGATGTGTCGACACCCGAGCAGAAACGCGAGAAGGATCACCACCCAACGCAGCATGAAGTCGCCACGGATGGCTTCATCCTCGACGATTTCCGGAGACAGTGGCTCCCACTCGGGCAGATCATCTTCATCGTCGACGTCTTCAGCCGGTGCTGGCGTCAACTCGGAAGACTCAGCTTGAGGTTCATCTACGCGCGATTCGTCAGCATCGTTGGAGCTGGAAACGTCATGCGAAGTTGGCTCAGTATCGTCCGACGGAGTCTCATCCTGGTCTTTGGGATCTGTCACGAAAGCCTCTACGCGGTTGAGAAAGGAAGACCGTTTAATAACGCCGAAATGAAAACAAAGAGATGAAGCCGTGCAGACTACGATTCCGGGCAGAGCAGAATCAACAACAGACGATGATTCATCCGTTGCTGATGTTCACATCCGGTCGGTCCATGCCGGCTTGTTGCGTAATCGAAACATTCGGGACGACGGGTTCAGCCGCGTTCCGCGACCGCAGTCTACTTCAGAAACCCGCTGCGCTGCTGGCAGTTCTTCGTGACTTCGTCGTTCAAACTGTCGTCCAGAGCGAGAATCTTTCGCAGGTCCGCGTCCAACGACTCCTGAACGGATTCAGACAACAGCTCACGCTGATACTGCTGCTGAGGCTTGTCGCGGCGTGCGTAAAAAGCGTGCAATGCCGTTCTGGGAGCGGTCGTCCGGTTGGCGGTTCCACCGTGCCAGGCGTGAGCGTTCATGACAACGACCGTTCCGGCCGGACCGGTGATGATCTCTTCATCAGGATGCGGCTCGCTCGGATCCGACATTCGATCCTGCGGCAACTGCTTCCAGCGGTGCGAGCCCGGCACAACTCGAATCGGACCATTCTGCGTTGTGAAGTCGTCGAGCATCCAAACGGAGTTGCACACCCAGTAACTATGCTCGTCAGCGATCGCGCCCATGTCCGCGTGCAGCGGCTGACTGATCTCGTTGTGAGGATTGGCCGATCGAGCATTCAGGCTGCTGAGCTTGAACTCGGAGCCAAGTACCAACTCGATAAAACTTAGTAATCGAGGCTCCGCGACAACGCGTTGAAAGGTCTCGCCCTTGTTGACAAGGTTCGCCAGTCGCCGGCTACCGGTCTCGGTTTTAAATTCCGAACCGGCTTTCTCGCCTTCTTTTTCGAATTGCCGCTCAGTTGCCTGTTGAAGCTCAGCCAGCCAGGTGGGATCGATAAATTCTGGCAGTACGACGAAGCCGCGTTCGTCGAGTTCGCGTTTCGCTTGAGTCAAATCTGGAAGCGGCATCGTGATCGCTCCATGACACACCCGGTGGTTAGTCGTAGTTAACCGTAGGCTGGAACAAGCTCCTCGCAGTTCCGGCAGCGCAACAATCCTGGAATGCCGGAACTGCGCGGAGCTTGTTCCAGCCTACCGATCGTAATCGGGAAATCAGGAGACGTTCATTAGTTAAGCAGACTCCTCGCGACGACTTCGCGAGCGTTTTCGAAGAACGGCTGCCACTTAATTTCCGGCGACTCGTCACGAAGGCAATTGCGAACGGACTGCAGCGTGTTGCGAGCCATGTGCGGACAACGGTTGCAGGCACACGTTTCGCCAGTCGATGTCATGATGCCGGGCACGGGGATGTATTTGTGCTGCGGAGCCGACTTCTCCAGCGGATGAATCATGTTGGCTTCGGTGGCGATCAGAAACGTCTGCGGCTCGGCCACTGCCATCACGTGTCGCCGCATGGCTTCGGTGCCGCCGATGAAGTCGCTGTGTTCAAGAATGTTCTGCGGACATTCAGGATGCGCCAGCACCGTGCAGCCTTCGTTTCTGCGTTTTGCTGTCAAAAGATCCTGAATGCTGAAAACTTCATGGACCATGCACGAACCCGGCCACAGGATCATCTCCCGGCCGGTGACTTCCGCCAGGTAGCGTCCCAGATGCTGATCCGGCGCGAAGAGAATCTCTTTGCCTTTGGGGACTCGTTCAACGATCTCACGAGCGTTTCCGCTGGTCACGATCCAGTCGCAAAGCGACTTCACTGCGGCCGACGTGTTGATGTACGCAACGGTTTCGAAGTCGCGGCCTTCCGCTCGTAGCTCATCCTGAAACTTCTTCAGAGCTTCCGGCTGGCAACTTTCCGCCAGCGAGCATCCAGCCAGCATGTCAGGCAGCAGAACTCGCTTTTCGCGGTTCAGCATTTTGGCGGTTTCAGCCATAAAGTGAACGCCGCTGAAAAGGATGGTCGAAGTGGTGACTGTCGTCGCGTCTCTGGCCAGCTTCAAGCTGTCGCCGACAAAATCCGCCACGTCCTGGATTTCGCCATCAACGTAGTAGTGCGCGAGAATGCTGACATCCTTGTCGCGTTTGAGCTGCTCGATTTCCTCGATCAAATCAAACGGATCTTCGTCAATTTCGGTCAGAACACCCGGCACACCAACAGACATGACTCAACTCCAGAATCCGACCGATGAACGGTCAGATTGAAACAGATTTTGGATCAAAGATTCGGAAACAGTATGGTTCTTCCCGGTTGATTTCTGCTTGGATCGGGAAGGCTCACCAGCAGCCCGGGCAAGGTACCCAAAAAAAAACGCCCCCGCTACGATCCCTCTCCGCGGTTCGACCAAACGTTGTTTGTGGTCTGCGTGCGACGGATTGAGTTTTGACGTCTCCGGTCCCAGACACCAGGTGATTCCCTTGTAGTCGGGAACCCATTCTAAACAAGTAGCTGAATGAATTCCGAAGTCGATTTCTCACGGGACGAACATTTCCAGAAGCTGCTGGCGCGAAAGCCCTGCAGCCTGACGATGATCAATCTCGAAATCGCCCGCGATGCGTATCCGGAAATCGATTTCGCCAGAACGCTCGACTGGTTCGAAGATCGCCGACAGGAACTGACCGGCCACTTCCGGGGAATGCACTCTGAGCGCGAGCAGCTGGAAGTTCTGGCTCGATCGATTTCGATGGACCACGGAGTCAGCGGTTCGGAGGCAGCATACCGCTCGGCAGACGGCAGCTTTCTGCATCGAGTGATCGAGACCGGACAGGGCATCCCGATCAGTCTGTCGCTTCTGTACATGGAAGTGGGCGAGCGTCTTGGCCTGCCATTTTGCGGAGTGTCATCGCCGCTGCATTTTCTCGCGATGACTGAAACAGCAACCGGCCCGATTTTTCTCGACGGTTACTCCGGCGGCCGACTGCTGACCGAAGACGAGGCGATCGACTGGCTGTGCGACCTCACGCGTCTGGATCGTCAACAGGTCGAACGAACTCTGGAACCGGCGGACGACCGAACGATCGTCATCCGAATGCTCAACAACCTGCGGACACTTCATGCAGGAAATGAAGACTGGCAATCAGCGTGGATCGTGCAGAACCGACTGGTCGCCATCAGCCCGTCCAGCTATCCATTGCGTCGCGATCTGGCACTGATCGCGCAGAAGGCTCAGCATTCAGCAACGGCGGCCAGACTTCTAAAATCGCTGTTGAATTCATGCCCTGACGACGAACGGGAATTCCTCACCAGTCAGCTTGAAGAAGCTCAGCGAGATATTCCTCGCTGGAATTGATCGGCTGGTAAGGCGATCGTTTCGTTTGTCGTCTCGTGTGCCACTGGCTCTGCCAGTGCTTATCCTGCTTTGTCGACTGACTGCACTGGCAAAGCCAGTGGCACACGCGTCTGACGCGTAGTTTCTGGACAAAAAACGTGGCTCGAATTCTGATCGTCACTCCGGCTCCGCGAGGTTCTCGAAAAGGAAACCGGATCACCGCCAACAGATGGTCTCGCCTGCTGAAAGCGAGCGGGCACGATGTCAGAATCAGCGAGGAATTCACAGGCCAGCGTTGCGACGTTCTGATCGCGTTTCATGCTCTCAAGAGTGCAGCATCGATCGACCGCTGCAGCCAAACATCGCCTGACAGGCCGATCATTCTTCTGCTGACCGGCACGGACCTCTACGGAGACATTCATCGGAACAAAGCTGCCGCTGATTCGCTGAACAAAGCAAGTCGGCTCGTGCTGCTGCAAAGCCACGGAATTCACGAACTGCCGGCCAGGCTGCATTCCAAAGTGCGTGTCATCATTCAGTCGGCAGAACCGCCACGACGCTCGCCGCAGCCACTCAAGCGAGCATTCGAAATCTGCGTTTCGGGGCACTTACGACCGGTTAAGGATCCGTTCCGAGCAGCACTGGCATCTCGCAAGCTCCCCGCCAGTTCGAAAATTCAAATCACGCATATCGGCTCGGCACTGTCTCCAACAATGGAACGTCGCGCCGTCGACGAGATGGTCCGCAACGATCGCTACCGTTGGCTTGGTGAAGTCTCGAACTCAAAAGCCCGACAATTACTGGCTCGAAGTCGGCTGCTTGTTCTGTCTTCAAAAATGGAAGGCGGAGCGAACGTCATTTCCGAGGCGATCGCCGCATCGGTCCCGGTTCTGGCGTCGCGAATCTCCGGCTCGATCGGTCTGCTGGGAGACGACTATCCCGGCTTCTTTGAGGTCGGCTCCACCGCGCAGCTGACTGCCCTGATGAATCGCTGCGAGGATGATGCTGACTTCTACGGCGAATTGCTTTTTCACGTGAAGCAACTCGCTCCGCAATTCACTCCGAAATGCGAACAGGAGTCGCTGCGGCAATTGATCTCCGACGTATGTTCAGACAGTTAGAGATATGGCCCGGGTCGACTTTCGAATTTTCAACCTCGTCATTCCCGCGCAGGCGGGAAACCAGAATTCCACCGACAACTGGTTTCCCGCCTGCGCGGGAATGACGACAATCGCCGCTCTTTCCGGATTCGGGCAGTTATTTCGAACGGGTTCCCTAGGTCGAGACGCACCCTACGTCGGCGCTGGAAACTCGATGTCAGGCGAGGATCTCGTTCACGACCCGGCCGTGGACGTCGGTCAGGCGGAAGTCTCTGCCGGAGTAGCGGTACGTCAGTCGGCGATGATCAAAGCCCATCAGATGCAGAATCGTCGCGTGCAGGTCATGGAGTTCGACTTTGTTCTCGGCGACCTTCATGCCGAACTCGTCAGTCGTTCCGTACGTCATGCCCGGGCGAATCCCGCCGCCAGCCATCCACATGGTGTAACCATCGATGTGATGATCACGGCCGACCTTGTTGACGTCTTTCGAACCGGACTGCGTTGTCGGAGTTCGCCCCATTTCACCGCCCCAGATCAGCAACGTGTCTTCCAGCATGCCTCGTTGCTTCAGGTCTGAAAGCAACGCCGCGATCGGCTGATCCGATTCCTGACAGAGTTGCTTGATCCGAGGCACGATCGATCCGTGATTGTCCCAAGGCTGACCGGCTCCGTGATAAACCTGGACATAACGCACGCCGCGTTCTGAAAGACGTCGAGCAATCAGCATGTTGCGACCCTGGACGGAATCGCCGTACGCCTCGCGGATGTGCTGCGGTTCCTGCTCAAGATCGAACGCATCCGTCCCGGCCGTCTGCATCCGGAAAGCCAGTTCCATCGTGTGAATGCGGCTGTCGAGACGTTCGTCACCCGGTCGCAAATTCTGATGTCGCCGATTCAGAAACTGCGTCAACGCCACCTGAGCCCGCTGCGAGCCCGTTCGAATGTCATTGCGAGTCAGGTTTGGAATCAGTTCCTTACCCGTCGTTTCCGTGTCGATATGCGTGCCTTGATAAATGCCCGGCAAAAACGCACTCGTCCAGTTTGTCGTCTGAGCGGTCGGCAACCCTTTCGGACAGAGCACGACGAAACCGGGCAATTCGTCGCTCTCGTTCCCCAGCCCGTACAGCATCCACGACCCGAGCGACGGACGTGGCAAGGTCGAATGTCCGCAATTTGTCAGCAGCAATCCCGGAGTGTGATTGGCAATTTCGCCCTGCATCGACCGCACGATGCACAGGTCGTCGACGTGCTGAGCGACGTTCGGAAACAACTCGCTGACCGGCTGTCCGCACTCGCCATACTTGCGAAACTTGAATGGCGAACCGAACAAAACACCGACGCGTTTTCTTTGAGTCTGCTGCAACTGATCGCTGATCGATTTCGGCAGCGGCTTGCCACTGAGTTTCTGAACTTCGGGCTTTGGATAAAACGTGTCGAACTGCGAAGGTCCACCGTTCATAAAGAGGTGAATAATTCGCTTGGCTTTTGGTGGATGATGCGGAGCACTGGCGATCAGCGGCGAAACGGATTTCTCTCGCCGCGTAGGCGCAGCGACCACCTGGCCAGCATCAGCCAGCAAACCGGACAAAGCGAGCGAACCCAGACCGAGTCCGCTGCTTTCAAGTAGCTGACGCCGTGACCAGCCAGCCAATCGGTTATTTTCAGTTTGCAGTGTCATCTGAAATCTCATTCACAACGGTCGTGCCAGAAAAAGTCAGCCACAGAGAACACAGAGTTCTCAGAGAAATATACTGAAGAAGAACTCTGTGCTCTCTGTGAACTCTGTGGCTATTTCTTCCGAGGATAACTAATCGATGTATTGAAACTCGTTGCTCATCATGAGCGACTGCGCGACGAGTGGCCAGGTGGAAGCTCGTCGCTTCAAGTCAATCGGGGTTTTGAATCTTGATTGGAGTTCGACGAATTTCAGAATTCGCTCAGTCTCCAGCGCCGCCGGGGCTCGCTGAAAGATCAATGCGAACAGAGTCGCGACCCGCTCGTCATCGGTGCCGCAGTCTCTGAATTCGGACGTTTCCGTGATTGCTACCGTTTGATCGATGACGAACGGAGCGTTCATCGTGAACAGCGTCTGTGGCGCGACGATACTTTCGCCTCGCTTCGGCTGACTTTGCACAGGAGTCGGGAAATCGAATGCTCGCAAAGTTGGATCAAGATTGAACCGGTTGATGTATCCGTAGATGGCTCGCCGGCGAGTGTAACCGTCTTCCCACAACTGACCGGCATGTCCTCGTGGAGTCGGGTCAAGCTGGCGGGAAACGCTCAACAGACTGTCCCGAATTGCCTCGATGGAAAGATGCTTCAGGTTGCCTCGCCACAGAAGTTTGTTTTGTGAATCAATTCTGGCTGCCTCTTCACGGTAATCACTGCGTTGTTGATACGTCTGCGACGAAACGATCGTCCGGACGAGATGCTTGATCGACCAGCCGTGCTTCACGAAGTCGTCAGCCAGCCAGTCGAGCAGTTTCGGATGAGTCGGTGTTGAACCCTGTAAACCAAAATCGGACGGCGTGTCGACAATGTATGTCCCCATCAGATAACCCCAGACACGATTCACAAAAACGCGAGCGGTCAACGGGTTCTTCGGATCGACGATCCGCTCAGCAAGCTGCAATCGACCGCTGGAATCATCCGGGAACGAAGTCTGGTCAGCGTCGATAATCTTCAGGAATCGCCGCGGAACGGTGTCGCCAGGGCTGCCAGCATCGCCTCGAATAAACACGACCGGTTCCAGAGGTCGCGGACGATCGATGACCCGCATGGCACGAGCCGGCGCTCCCGGATGAAACAACAGCAACTCGGCCAGTTCCGTCTCACGAATCTTCTGCGAAATCGATTGGTTGTTGTTCTTCGCTTTGCTGCTTCCAGCCTTCGCCACCTTGGCCTCAATGGCCGCTCGTTTCTTCTCATAGTCGGCAAGGTCGGCGGCCGAAGGTTCGTAGCCGGGCACCAGCGGCTGCTTCTTCTCGTCAAGCGAGTCAACTCGAACGACCGATGCGAACACTCCTCTTAACGAGTAGTAATCTTTGGTCGGGACGGGTTCGTACTTGTGATCGTGACAGCGCGCGCACGCGACCGTGATTCCAAGCAAACCACGAGTCGTCACATCGATCAGATCGTCGAGAGATTCCAGAGGATCACGATTGGCAAAAGGTCCGGCTGCGAGAAAACCCAGCGCCGCCATTTCGGCATCGCCCGGTTTGAAGCCGATCAGGTCGGCGGCGAATTGTTCGCGCACAAAGTCGTCGAACGGCTTGTCCTTATTGAGCGAGTCGACCACGTAGTCGCGATACGTGAAGGCAAACGGAAAGTAATGCGGAGTCCGTGTGTCGGGTCGGTAAGCGCTGTCGGTGTCTGCGTAACGGGCGACGTCCAGCCACATTCTGCCCAGATGCTCGCCGAACGTTTTTGAATCGATCAACCGGTCGATCGTTTTGATAGTTGCCGCTCGGCGATCCTGCTCTGCCACCGCGACGAACTGCTCGACGTCATCCATCGACGGCGGCAAGCCTGTCAGGTCGTAAGTCAATCGCCGAATCAGCGTGCGAGGTTCCGCGCCCATCGAAGGAGTCAGTTTGTTCTCGCTGAGCTTTGCAACGACGAACTGGTCGATCGCGTTCTGATTCCAGCGTTGATGATCGGCTTTGGGAGGAGTTCCGGCATTTACCGACTGAAAGGCCCAGTGACTTTCCGCCTGATTGAATAAGAATTCCTGATCGCCGAGTCGCGAGAATTCAGAGTCGCCAAGATCGTCCTTCGGTCCGGGAGCTCCGAGTCGAACCCACTGTTCAAGAAGTTTGATCTGCTCAGGCTTCAGTTTCTCGTCCGGCGGCATCTGCAGATTCTCGTCCTGATATTTCACCGCTTTGATCAGCAGCGAAGCATCGGGCTCTCCAGGAATCACGGATTTGGTCGTGTCGCCGCCTTCGATCCAGCCGGACCGACGATCCAGCAGCAGGCCGCCCTGGCGTTCCTCAGCTTCTTCGGAGTGACACTCGTAGCAATGCTTGATGAGCAGTGGCCGGATCTTCTTTTCGAAGAACGCCGTTCCCGTTTCGTCATCCGCAGTTCGTGCGACGACCGGTTGAAAGAGCGACAACATCAGCAGAGTGATTACAATCTTGAACTTAGACATCGTTTGTAGAGAGTTTGTAGAGAGTTTCTGGTTGGAAAAATCTGGCGTTGCACTAACCATGTTTTTTGACCGTGTGTGCCACTGGCTCTGCCAGTGAAATTCCCCAAAGTCTTGCGGACCAAAGAAAACACTGGCAGAGCCAGTGGCACACTCTTCGACACCCAGACATTGTGAATCGGCCATCGTCATTCAAACTGGCCACGTTTATCACGATTCCTGGCAAAGAAACAACCGCTCGATGGAAATCACCGCTTACCACGAATCCGGCCACGCGTTGATGGCCGTGCATGTCGGCGCCGAAGTTCACTCGGTTACGGTCGACCCGGACTGGGATGACGGTCCGCAACGATTCGGCGACACGCAGATTTTCTGGAACACAGAAGGACTCTCAGAACGCGAGTACTGCGAGAAGCGAATCTTCGTCGCACTGGCCGGTCCGGTCGCCGAAATGCTTTACACCGGCGACGCGTTTCACCCCGGCATGGTCTCAGAATGGGCAGCCGATTGGGCCGAGGCGTGGGAAGCCGCGGCCACCATTCATTCGGATCAGAGGAGGCGTCTTGCGTTCCTGGAACAAACTGCCGCGGACCTGTACCGACTGCTCAACGGCGACGACTTCTGGTCAGCTCTCGCCGCGCTGGCCGACAACCTGCTCGCGCATGAAACGCTCGAAACCGAAGAGGTCGAAGACATCGTCCACCAATGTCTGCCTGCGTAGGTCAGACTCCGCCTGACGAAGTCACCCGCAGAGTGTCTTTCTGAAATGGTTGTGATCCGAAGTTTGTCAGACCGTTTGAACTCGGTACTGGAGATCGACCAAGCCTCAGAGTAGGGTGCCGAGAGGTTTCGTCAGTCACTACGTGCGTTGCCCGATAAAACGTTCCCAACAAATCTGCCCAGCGAGAATGACCATGTCTCAGCCAGATCCGTTCGAGTCTCAGGATCCGAATCACGTTCCCGAGAAGAAGGGCCTCAGCGGTTGTGCCATTGCCGGAATTGGCTGCGGCGTCATCGTCGTGCTGGGGTTGATTGCGGTCGCCGTCACTGGATTGTGGTTTGCCAACAACGCTCGCGAGTTCGGAACAGACTTCGCCGTCGCCGCGATGAAAGAAGGCTTGAACGAGCTGGAATTTCCAGACGATCAGCGAGAACGCATGCGCGATCGCATCGACGATGTCGGACAACAATTCAAAGATGGAAAACTGGATATTGAGCAGGTTGGTGCGATCTTCGAGCGACTCTCAAAAAGCCCAATCCTGCCTGCCGGTGTTTCGCTCTTTGTTAAACGAGTCTACATCCGCGACTCGGGGCTCGATGAAGAAGAAAAGGCCGCGGCCGACACAGCCATCCAGCGTTTCGCGCGAGGAGTGATTGACAATTCGATTCCAGAAGCCAAACGCGAAGCCGTCCTCGACATGATCAGCACGAAGAAAGTAAACAATAATCGAGAGTTCAAACAGAAACTGACTGACGAAGAACTGCGAGCCTTCCTGAAAGCAGTCACAGAAGCAGCCGACGAAGCTGAAGTCCCTGCCGAAGTTCCGGAGATCAACTTCGCCGACGAATTCGACAAAGCCATCGACGAAGCGCTCGGCGAGTTCGGCAGCGAGTCACTCAAAGAACTCCATCCCGGAATCGACGAAGCGCCGCTAACGATCACCGAGAAACTGGAAGTCAATCCAGCTTCCGCCTCGACGGAAAACGAAAAACCAGCACCCGAAACCGCCGAGCCATCCACGACGGAGTAATGCCAAGGTGTGAAGTCTTCTGCGATGACTTTGCGGACGATCGCAGTCAGAAACCCAAATTGGGGACGATTGTGCTCGGTTTACTTTCGGAACTGATCGAATTATCACTTGGCTTTCGAGCTGCGAACGGAGTGCCGCTGCGTCGGGCGACATCTTGTGTGGCTGGCCAGCCAACCGGTTCGAGTGATTTTTGAAGTTTCGATCGATCACAGAAAGTTGAGCAATGATAACCGGGCCGAGACATCTTTCGTGCGTGCTGATGGTATCTGCGTTTTTATTCGTGACTGGTGGATGTAGTGACCCTGCTGAGGAGGCCAGAATAGAAGCTCATAAAAAACTCCTTGCAGAAAACGCGAGACAACAGAAAGAGAGAGAGAAGACCGAGGCAGCAATGGATGCAGAAATCACTGCGGCGGTTTATCGGCCTCGAAATACCAACCTGAATGCCTACACGGAAACCGGTGGTTTTCGAACAGACGACCCTATGCCACGGCAACTACCAGCGTCGGCATTCGGGGAAGGACAGGTTGTGGTCATCGTCACACCTTTGAACGATCAGACTCTGGCGGAATATCTAGCGGAGCGTTTTTTTGAAATGGGAGTACGATCACGAGGGTGGCGAACCGTTGGAAAATACCAGGTCGACTTCACACTAAAGGGAGTAAATGATGCCAATGAAGTCGCCGCTGCCATCGACTTCGGAGACGTCGTCAGCATCAACGTCGACCAAGGGCAGGTCGAAGTCAAAGCGGATCCTTCCCGGTTGCCACAACCGGAACTGCCGATCATTAAGTCACCTTTCGGGCCAACGCACAATTACACGGCACAGCAGCTAGTTGACCATCTCGTGTCATGGTCGGCCAAGAAGCGGGAATTCGTATGCCATTGTCTTGGCAAGATGACAGAATTGCCTGAAAGCCAGAAGGCACAGGTTGTTGCTGCTCTGCAGATCCGTGCGGGGGACACCAACCACTTCGTCCAGCAGGCAGCCAGGCAAGCGATCCAGAGGGTGACCGGAAGCCGTGGCGGCATGGCAGCCGGTAGCCGGCAACGACCATCACCCGGCGTGATGATTACATTGCCTGGTGATTTCGCCCCGACAAGAGCTGATGAATTTGGCAAACAACTTGCACTCCTGACTGGAGCTATCAGCCACAGCTTCGGGTTTGCTCATGAGCATGGTTATCGAATGCTGACTATTCATCTGAACCATCTTGACGATACCAGAATCGCATCATTGAAACTAAAGATGTTTGATGTCGTCAGTGCCTCGACGGAAAAGAAACGCGTGCGCGTACGACTTCGCGAAGATTCGCTGGAAGCTCTCGCGAAGGCCGTGCAGCACCTCAGTGAGTCAGACATGTCGGCGGCGGAAGATGCTCCTCTGCTGAGCAGCCTGCTGACAGACGCAGCTCCGCTGACGGAACTTGACAGAACCGTCAACTTCAAGAATCTTGGCATGACGATGAAGATTCCATCCGGGTTCACGCGGGAAGATCTTGGCCCGATTTCCTGGCTCAAAAATGCCAGATTGAAGACACGAATAGAAGTTCTGCTCGATGGGACGGTCGATGTTCGCAAGTTCTCGACCCAGGACGAGGTTGACCAGGCAAAAGCTTCAGGCGGAACGGTCCTGAACTATCAGGAAACGAATCTGCACGGTCGAAAAGCCTGGTTGACAAGACTGCGGAACAAGCCAACGGGGCAAGGATCAATCTCAAGATCGTCCGTTTGCTTCCGAGTCCCGCAGGGCATCGCCGTCGTCTCAATAGGAACCGACACCGATTCAGGTCCGGCAGTAACGGCCCAAATGGATGCGGTCTTAAACAGCATTACGTTTGAGTAAGCAGTTGACACCGCCGCATTCAAATACAGTCAACACTGCTGTGGGGGCCCCCGGAGTTGTTCCGGTGACTACATTCCTTGCTTTGAGTGCTTGTGAAGGACGACTCCGTTTTCGTCGTGGAAGGTGAAGGACAGGGTTGAAGCCGCGTCGGCTTGGGCGGGAGATGATTCGATCATCAGGAAGCCGCCGGAGCGTTCTTTCTGGGTGTAGAGTTGTTTGATTAGGCCTTCCGGGTCGGTGGACTGTGGGTCGCCAGGGCTACGGCCCAGGCGGGAGTTGGGGTCGACCAGGGCTCCGCAGGAGAACTCTTCGATGCCCGACGGATGCAACGCGTGGTATTGCCAGTGACGGTCGCCACAGACCAGGTAGAAGTTCTGTTTCGCGATGCCGGTTTCGTTGAGCCACGCGAAGAACTCGTCACGCTCGTGACGGAAGCCGTTGAAGTTGGTGTGGTTGTCGAATTTTCGTTTATCGTCCGGGCCAACCATCGGCGTCGGTGAGATCATCAGTTTGAACGTGGCATCACTCGCAGCCAGGGTTTTCTTCAGCCACGCTTTCTGTTCGGCTCCCCAGATCGTTTTGTCCGGTCCGTCTTCCATCGCATTGTCGCTGCGGTAGCGGCGGTTTTCGGTGAACCAGACCTGCAGGTCTTTGTTGACGCGGTGCGTGCGGTAGGTCTTCGTCTTTGATCCTTCTGCAGCCGGTCCGTAGGGAAGCTGTTCGAGCATGATGCGCAGGCCGGTTTCGGCTGACGGCAGGTAGTCGCCTGAGTTGTCTCCATCGTCGATGCGGTAGTCATGGTCGTCGATCATCCAGTACGTCGGCACTTTGGCGAAGAACTGGCGGTATCGAGGCTGCACAAACTGCTCGTGCCACTTCTGCCGCATCTGGGGAACGGTTTCGGCGCGAGGCTTCTTCGGTGTGTCGTAGTAAATGTTGTCGCCGGTGCCGACGAAGAAATGCGGCTTCAGCTTGAGCATTGATGCCAGAGCCGGGTAGCCCAGATGCTTATCCGGACCAGAGTATGGTTGCGGTAGTTTTGTGTTGTTGTTCTGAAGGTGAATCTTCGGATCGATGCGGCCATCGCCGTGGAACTTGCCATAATTCATTCCGGTCACGACAACGAATCGTGTGGCCGAATTGCTGTCTTTACCGGGCAAGGTTCTAAACGTCGCGGTCGGACCGTCGCGAAGATCATCTTTGCTCGTGCCGATCCACGATTGAACTCGATATTCAGCGTCGGGAACCAGCCGGAATAACTGCCGAGCGATGAAGTCTCTGTCCACCGTCGTCGGAAGGTCTCCAGAACGAACACGACGCATCTGCATCGGAACGGGTTGTTGCGGGTCGCGATTCGTCGACGCGTTCTGTTCAATCATTTCCACTTGGAATCGAACGATGCCGGCAGCGCCGGGGAGGTCGCCGTCGACCATGCGTTCTGACTTCGTCAGACGAACCTGAATGATCGCCGACGAGTCTGTCACCTCGCCGATCATGATCCCCTGCCCGGCGTGAACGGCCGACTGTTCGAAACCAGCTCGGACCTTGCCGTCGTGGCCGATCAGCGGTTGCGGGTTGTTGACCTTGCCGAGCGGTCGACACCCTGGTCCGATGTCTTTGACGCCGAGATCATTTTTCTGAGATTCGGCGATCGCTTCCAGCTTTGCCACAACTTCCGG
>CALDJX010000609.1 GCA_937899075.1 uncultured Planctomyces sp.
CAGACCGGAATTCTAATTGTCGCTAAACCGAGAGGCTAATTGTCGCCGAACACGGACGACGTGCTGGATGAAGTGTTGCGAATGCAGTCGCAGAAAGGTCGGCCTCGCCCGCAGTTCAAGCGACTGCACGCGGACATGACGCGATCTGACCCGGACGATTCGGCCGTCACACTGGATGGCCGAGTGGGCGTCTTCTCGTGGCTCGCTCACGAACGCCAGACGCGAGCGACCAGCGGCTCGCAGCAGCGTCCGGTGATCTGCCTGATGGACGGCGAGCACAAGCTGTGGGAACGCAAGGACCAGTTACTCGGCGAAGGCGTGGTCGAGATCCTGGACTTCTGGCACTTCCTGGAACGACTGCGTGAGGTGTCAAAGTTGTTGTGCGACACCGACGCGGCGGCGGAGTCGTTCGTGAAAGACCGCCTGGCACGCGTGTTGAACGGCGAACTGGGTCGCGTGATCGGCGGACTGCGGCAGATGTCGAGCAAACGTCGTCAGAGCAAACACGGCCTGAGTAGAAAGGCATGTGAGACCATCGCCTCGGCCGTAACGTACTTCGAGAACAACCGACATCGCATGAACTATGGCGACTACCTGCGCGACGGCTACCCGATCGCGAGCGGTATCATCGAAGGTTCCTGTCGTCACGTCGTGGAAGACCGCCTGGACCGAACCGGCATGCGCTGGAGCCTGACAGGAGCCTTGGCCATGCTCCGCCAACCGAACCGTCAGCCTGAGCGACGACTGGGACGACTACGAAACCTACCGCATCAAACGAGAGCAACAGCGACTGTACCCCGCAGCAACGTAGAGGAAACCCGGTCACGCCTCTCCTGACTGACTAGCGGGCCCCGGTCTTTCAACAAAAAGAGCCTGAGTGACATAATTCGTCACTCAGGCTTTTTCATTTTGCAGACATCTCAGAATTCGCTGCGAGGCTTTACTCGCAACCAACTTCCTACTGAGCTTCGGCCACCTGGCCGCCGTTAACCATCTGGCGAATGTCCGTGATATCGATGACGGCACCCAGTAGTCGGCCCGCACGATCATCCTTCTGAGGAGTAATCTGTGCCCGGAAAAGAATCCATCCGGACGAACCGTCTCGGCGAGTAACTCGATGCACACGTTCGTAGTTTGGAACTCCCGCCCGCACTGCGTCCTGAAGTTCCTGAGACACGCCATCCCGATCTTCCGGATGAATGTGGTTCAGCCATTCTGAAAACGCGTCCGGCAACTCCTCGTCGTTGTAGCCGAGCATCGACTTCAAACAGGGCGACATGTAGACGCGAGCGTCGTTGACCGGCCAGTCAAGCACGCCGACGCGAGCCTGCGACAGAATCATCGCGTGATAGTCGTACAGTGCTTCGAGATCGGCAATTGTTTCTTCGAGCACTGCTTCGCGGTCAAAAGGGGCGATCATAGGACAATCTTCCATCGATACATGAGCTGGGAGTCTCAGGGAAAAACAGCCGTGTATCCATACGGCTGGGTGGCCAGTTTTCGAAGCGGTAAACGACGTCGTTGTCCGACTAAGAATCAGGCCGTCAGTTTACTTCCGATTGAATCAACGAGGGTGTTTCTTCAGTGGAGCAGCGATTCGCTCCAACGAGTGACCCAGGATACAAAGAACTCACCGCAAAACTTCTGTTGATCTGCGTCAACAAACCCGTTTTCTCAGACCATGTGTCGTGTTTGCGCGTTGGCCAGGAAAGGCATGCTTAGCGAACCCGATCGATCGTATCGATCTGGGATAATGGCCAGGCTTTGAGAGTTGCGATTTGACCATTCGCGCCGGTCACAGAGACCTTTGGGCCGGTCCGAAACCCATCGAATCCGCTTGGGCGAATTTCGCAGGCCGTCACGAATTCGCCGGTTTGTCACACGGTCGGCAGCGGTCGAACGCGGCGGACGTTGCCTTCACGCAACATTCACGACCTGTCAGCAGTCGCCGTGAAGAGAATTCACAAACAATTTCTTGACAGTCTTCGTCCGTGACCCTGCCAACGAAAAAGCACCACACCAACAAATCGTCGATGAGGTGCTTTGAGACTTCGTGAACACGCCGCAGATATGAAGCGGTTATGAAGCAGCGAAACTGTTGAGGTAAGGCAGTTTCGCAGCCGTGGCGGCGATGTCGTCTTTTCGAGCCAGCAGTTGAGCGAGAGCATCAAACTGTCCGCTCGTCAGTGACGACCGAGCACTGTCCGGCATCGTGACCGAGACCGTTTCGCCGCCGAAACTCAGCGTCAACGCGTTGAGGTCCAGCGTGAACTCCAGAGTCGGGTCCGCATTAATGGCGGCTGCCAGTTTCGTCAGATCACCCCGCGATGCACACACGGCGGGAATGCCCAGCGATGTGCAATTGCCAAAGAAAATCTCGGCGAACGACTCAGCAACGACAGCTTTGATGCCCCACCGCATCAGCGATTGCGGAGCGTGCTCTCGCGAAGATCCGCAGCCAAAGTTTCGACCGCTGACCAGGATGCCGGCATTCTGAAAGCGATCCTGATTGAACGGGTGATTGGGATCCTGCTCACGATCATCTTCGAAAGCATGCTCGCCGATTCCGTCGAACGTCACGCATCGCAGAAAGCGAGCGGGGATGATTCGATCCGTATCGATATCGTCGAGAAGCAACGGGATGCCCGAACCGGAAACTGTTTCAACATTATTCATTGTTTATTTCCTCTGCAGGGTGCGTCTCGACGCACCAGAGATTTGAGTTGGTTTTTGGAAGCCGCAACAAACAGTGCGTCAAGACGCACCCTACGAACTCGTGAAAACATCGTTCAGTAAAGCTCTAGAATCTGTTCTCCGCCATGCGCCGGGTTACCGACCAACTGACGACCTTGAAGGTCGACAACCAGATCAAGAATTTCCAGCGGAATCTGGCCAATCAGAACGGGCACTTCGTTTGGAACTTCAATTACGTCGACCGTGCATGATCTCTCCATCAAAGTCAGCCGCACGGCTTCGTAGATATTCACCGGGCCGAGGCCCTGGCTTGACGTCGCCTGTTTCTTTGAAACAAGTTTCAGGCCAAGCTGTTCGATGATTCCTGTGGGCAACGCCAGTGTTGTCGCACCGGTGTCGACCAACGCGTCCGCGACGTCGCATCGTCTTACTTTTGAATCATCCAACCGGTTTTCTTCGACGGCGTACAGATCCCGGATATTCTCGATTCGAATTTCTGCGAGAACACGTCCCATTAAAGCACGTCCTTTCCAGATTGCGGCCTACGCCATGGCTGGTTCGAGCATCTTTCGAACGTCGGTAACGCAGCCGTTGATCGCGGCCGCGGCGACCATGGCCGGACTCATCAACAGAGTTCGTCCGGTTGGGCTGCCCTGTCGACCTTTGAAGTTTCGGTTGCTCGATGAAGCACAGACTTCTCGACCCTGCAGTTTGTCGGGGTTCATGGCCAGGCACATCGAACAACCGGCCGCTCGCCACTGGAAGCCGGCTTCGATGAAGATCTTATCGAGACCCTCTTCTTCGGCCTGTTTGGCGACGATCTGCGAGCCGGGAACGATCAGCGCTTTGACTCCGTCAGCAACCTTGTTTCCCTTGGCGATGGCGGCAGCTTCACGCAGGTCGGAGATTCGCCCGTTCGTGCAGGAACCGACAAACGCGACGTCGATCTTCGTGCCTTCGATCGCCTGGCCTTCTTCGAGGCTCATGTACTCAAGAGCTTCGCCGATCAGCGTTCGTTCGCTTTCGTCGTAGCTGGCCAGCGACGGAATCGCCTGCGACACTCCCAGCGACTGAGCCGGAGTGATGCCCCACGTGACGGTCGGTTCGATGTCGGCGGCGTCAAAGACGACCACATCGTCAAATTCAGCATCCGGGCCGGAAGCGAGACTCAGCCACCACTCGGCCGCTCGATCGAACTCTTCGCCCTGCGGACACAGCGGTCGACCCTTGAGATAGTCAACGGTCGTCTGGTCCGGATTGATGTATCCGCAACGGGCTCCGCCTTCGATCGCCATATTGCAGACCGTCATGCGCTCTTCCATCGACATTGCGTCGAAGGTCGTGCCGGCGTATTCGTAGGCGTAACCAACTCCGCCCTGCACGCCGAGTTTCTGGATGATGTACAGCGTGACGTCTTTGGCGAAGACTCCGGGAGCCAGCTCGCCGTTGACCTCGACGCGTCGCACTTTCGGACGCATCATCGCGAGCGTCTGAGTCGCCAGCACATAGGCCACCTGGCTGGTTCCGATGCCAAATGCGATTGCGCCGAACGCGCCATGCGTACTGGTGTGGCTGTCGCCGCAAGCCATTGTCAGGCCGGGCTGCGTGAGGCCCTGCTCAGGACCCACAACGTGGACGATGCCCTGCCGGTTGTCGTCCAGGTCGAGCAGCTCGACGCCGAATTCCTGACAGTTTTTTTCGATCGCCGACATCATGTCCTCGGCGAGCAGATCGACAAACGGCCGAGCCTGATTCTGCGTGGGAATAATGTGGTCGACCGTTGCCAGAGTCAGCTCGGGGTGAAGAACCGTCAGTTTTCGGTCGCGAAGCATCTCAAATGCCTGCGGGCTGGTGACTTCGTGAATCAGGTGCTGCCCGATGAACAGTTGCGTCTCACCCGACGCCAGTGTCCCGACGGAATGCAGATCCCACACCTTGTTGAACAGATT
>CALDJX010000610.1 GCA_937899075.1 uncultured Planctomyces sp.
CGTAGCCGCCCAGTCGGAACCTGCTTCAGTCCCAGCCGGTTTTGAAGGCATGCAGTCAAGCTGGGGGGGGGATTCGCGAGATGACGCGGCCTCTTCGACACTCGTGTAACGCCCTGCCGTATATACTCGCGAAACCAGATCACGGAATCATTCCTCTGGCAAGCAGCGAGCAGCATGGCAGACAGCACTAGCCAGCCTGACATCGGGCAACGGCTGATTTCAGGCGATGAAGACGCCCTCGAAGCGGCGTTGCGCGCTCACGGCCCGCCAGTCAAAGCACTACTTCGACGTAAATTCTTCGGACCACTGACAGAATCAGATTTCGAGGACGTCATTGCCGTCGCCCTCTTTCGAATGTGGCAATACCGCGCACGGTACGACTCGTCACGAGCGTCTCTGCGGGTCTGGTTTTACCGCATCGCAGAAAACGTAGCTCGAGACGTGCTTCGGCACGGCTGGCAGAAAGCGAGGCAACTGGAAGTCTCCTTCGAGCCCCTGGCTTTGTCAGCCATCGTCGATCATCGGACAACGAGCAACTCCGCCGACACAAGCACATCTCCAGCCGGACCAACCAACGACACAGACTCCAATGATGACGGCAAGACGCTCGACCAACGCCTCATCGGCGACGACCTGTTCGAAGTTCTGAAACTTTTGCCAGAGGCGCAACGAAAAATCCTGCTCGCCGACGCGGAGTCAACAGACGGAAAAGTAGCCAGTCAGGATCTGGCCAGCGAACTCGGGATTCCGGCCGCAACGATTCGAGTCTACCGCCGCCGGGCACTGGAGAAAGTTCGTTCCGAGATGGACCGCCGCGGCTGGGAACAGGACACGTAACTGACAAATCCGCAGACCCCAGTTGCCGCGAAAAATGAGTTCGTGGATTCGAAGTGTGCCACTGGCTTTGACAGTGCTGATTTACAACCGAGTTTCGTGTCGCTTCGGCACTGGCGGAGCCAGTGGCACACTTTATTCACAAGCTGCTGATTCAAATCGCAAGTTTCTCATTCCGCAGACGCGGGACAAAGTCATGCATGAAAACAATGAGCGGGACGAGCTGTTCCGCAATCGAATCAAAACGGCGCTGCACCAGCTCAATGGTCAGACGAATGGCTTCGACAGTGACGCGTCGATCGAGGCGGAGCTTGCATCGATCGACTCTTCGGCGCTGAGCGAACCCGAAGTCAGCCGGATCATGGATCAGGTTCAACGTTCAATTATCGAGGCTGCCAGGTCCCGCGCAGGAGTGGATGTCATGCAGAATCGGACTTCTCAGAAGGTGAAAGCAGACGTCGCTGATCACGGCGGCAATTCCTACCGGCAGCGACGACCGCAAAGCGGGAGTGCCGCGATTGTCGCCATCGTCACGACATCGCTGTGTCTGTTGACGGCTTACGGCCTCTTTCAAGCAACTCATGAACAAACTGTTGTAGGCAGGCTGCTGACTTCAGGCACGCCGTTGACCTACGAACTCGACCCGCTCAAACGGGCATCGCATCATTTTCGATACGTTGCTCAGCCGCGACCTCAAGCAGTCGCTCCGGAGCGGCTGGCCGTCGGGCAAACCATTCGCACCGCTGCTCGGGAACGTCGCCGAGTGTTGCTGCCGGATGGCTCGATTCTTTATCTCAACGAGCAATCAACGGTTGCTCTGACGGCGAATCGGACCGTCGCGCTGCATCGAGGGCAGCTCTTCGTCGAAGTCACACCCGCGAGTCTTTCGGGTCAGCGACCGTTTGTTGTCGAGACGCCAGATCGATCCGTCACGGCCCTTGGAACTAAGTTCGCTGTTTCCGCTGAACAGGAAGAAACTGAAGTCCTGGTGACTCAAGGAAAAGTCCGAGTCAGCGGCGCACCGAACGTCGTCACTGGCGGGCAGGTTGCTGCCGCGGAAGGCAGGAAATCGGAAGTGACGATCGATGCCGCGCCGCGAGCATCGCAGGCTTTATCCTGGACGCGTGACCTGATCGCCGCCGCCGAAACGTCGCTCGTCCCTCGCAGTGAGCATGACGGTGGATCACTGATTGTCGTCGATCCGTCCGGGCAGGAAATGAAGCTTTCGCTGCGCAAGTTCCACGTCGACGCTCACATCGAAGACGGCTTCGCTCGCACAACGATCGACCAGACCTATTTCAACCACACGCATTCGCGACAGGAAGGAACGTTCAAGTTTCCTCTTCCGCCCGACGCGTCGTTGTCACGGCTCGCGATGTATGTCAACGGAAAGTTGATGGAAGGCGGCATGGTTGAACGCGACCACGGCCGCAACGTCTTCGAGCAGATCATGCACACGAAACGCGACCCCGCGTTGTTGGAATGGGTCGACGGCAGCACGTTCAAGATGCGAGTCTTTCCGCTGGAACCTCGCCAGGAAAAACGGATCGTCCTGAGCTACACACAGCGGCTTCCCAACGACTATGACCGCACCGAATATCGGTTCCCGGCGGGGCACAGCCTCGATCGCGTCCGTGACTGGTCAACGCGACTGACTGTGGCGGATGGTGCTGGCAAAACTCGCTGGTTCAGCCCGACACATCTGCTCAAGGCAACGGACGATGATGACAACCTTGTTCTGGAAGGCAGCCTTCACAACTCGCTCCTCGATAAGGATCTCGTCGTCGAGCTGACCAACTCAGCTGACAAAGGCCATGACTTTTCGCGACAAATTTCAGAAACGGTCGCCTTCTCCGGCGCTCAGCACGAAGGGTACAGCTACCAGATGCTGCGGTTTCGACCAAACCTGAACGGCGAGTTACAACGTCCGCTGCGCAACTGGGTCTTTCTTTACGAGTCGTCCGGCGATCGCAATCCGTTGCTCGCCCGAGTTCAGCTCGACGTCATCAGCACGATGCTGGAACATGCCGAGCATGACGACACGTTCTCGATTATCAGTGCCGCGACCAGGTCTGAGGCGTTCCGCATCAAGCCGGTCCGTTGTTCAAAAAAGAACATCGAAAAGGCGATCGGCTGGCTCGAAGAGTCGCACCTTGTCGGAGCACTGGATCTCGAAGCGGCCTTCGCTACGGCCAAACGATTCTGCCGGTCGGACAACGACACGATGCTCGTTCACGTCGGCTCGGCGAACCCCGTGCTTGGCGAACGCGACGAGACGAAACTGCTCAAGTCGCTGCCTTCGGACGCTCAGTACGTTGGCGTCGGAGTTGGCAAACGCTGGTCACGCTCGTTCATGAAGTCGGCAGCGGGGCGTAGCGGCGGACACTTTACGCAAATCAACCCCGACGAAAAGGTCGGTTGGCGCGCGTTCGAGCTGCTTTCAACGTTGAACGCACCGCGCCTCATCGATTTGAAAGTGGACAGTGGCCACAAGGATGTTCGGTTTCTGACCTTCACGGAAACGATTGCGCACGGGCAGGAATTTGCCGCGATTACTCGTTTGCCATTGAACGCTCAGCCGCTGACCGAAGTAACGGTGTCAGGCACGCTCGACGGTCAACCATTCAGTCGAACGTTGCCGGTGACCGGCGTTTCTCCACAAGCGAACTATCTGCCTCGAACGTGGGCGCGTCTCGAAATCGACCGTCTGGTTGCAAACGGTTCAGCTTCCAGCAAAGACGAGATCATCACGCTCAGCAAAGCGATGTATGTGATGTCGCCGTTCACGTCGTTGCTCGTGCTTGAGGATGAAGCCATGTATAAGCAGTTCAATGTCGACCGCGGCCGCAAGGATCACTGGGCACTTTACCCGGCGCCGGAAACGATTCAGGTTGTCCACGAACCCGGCCCCACGTTGCCCGAAACTGGAGATCCCATTGACAGGCTGAAGCTTCAACTCAAGGCGCAGACGGCTCGCGTTGACACAGCCAAAGCGAATCTTGGTCTTGCTCAACGTGACCAGCGATCGCCGGAGGAACTGGCGATATTGCAGGAACTGGTTACTCGTGAAGAACGGAGCCAGGACCAGCTCAGCAATCGCCTTGAACTTGCGACAGCGGCCAGTCATCAGGAATCAGCCAGCGTTGCTGAAACTGTTCTGTTTCGCCGTCCACCGTCGGTCAGCGTGCCGGCGTCGTACGTGTATCAAAATTCGCGCCGACGTCGTTTTGCGATCTCATC
>CALDJX010000611.1 GCA_937899075.1 uncultured Planctomyces sp.
TCTACGTCCGAGTCGTCGCCCGCGACGCCGCCGGAAACCTGGCCCGCGTCGACACCCCGCAACCGGTTCTGGTCGACCTGGCCAAGCCAACCGCCCGCATCGTCGACGTCGAATCGTCAATCTCAAACGGCGCCGGCAGCTTCTGAGTCACGCACGCGGCTCGTCAGATCGTAGGGTGCGTCTCGACGCATCACTCCGATTTCATATTTAGTGCGTCAAGACGCAGGACGCACCCGAAGGTAGACACGTTCTGAGAACAGATTCAGGCGCGGTGAGTCGTGAGCGACTTTGCAGTAACAGGCCCGCGTTAGGATTAGATTCCACAATTCCAACTTCGTCATTCCCGCGCAGGCGGGAACCCAGAATTCCACGAACAACTGGTTTCCCGCCTGCGCGGGAATGACGTAAATCGTTGCTCTCACCGAATTCAGGAAGTTACTCCGGAACCGGTCCTTACACGTGTTGATGATTCCGGCACCCGGGACTGTATCTCCAGCGGGAGAAATTTCGATGATTCGGACAAACTGTCCGACTGACGACGAGCTGCAAGCGTTTGGCTCGGGACGGCTGAGCAGCGAAGCGGTCGACGAGGTCGCTCAGCATGTTGAGGAGTGCGCGGACTGTGAATCGCGGCTCGGTCAGTTTGATGATTCGGCGGACGAGTTCGTCGCTGGCCTGCGTGGGTGCGCGGTCTCGGCTGACGACGAAAACGATTTTGCTGTGCCGAAATCTGTGGCTGAGGCCGTCGACGGCGTCGCGACCCTTTCGCGTGGCGGATCGGGTTCGAGCGTTTCGATGGATCCCGGAAAGCGTTATGCGCGACGACTCGCTGACGGTCCGGTGTTTGTCGATCGGTTCGAACTGCTCGCCGAGCTGGGTGATGGTTCGTTTGGCTACGTTTTCAAAGCTCGCGACACGGAACTGGATCGCGTTGTTGCGTTGAAGGTGCAACGTGCCGGCGAAATGGCGACGGATGAGGACGTCGCTCGGTTTCTGAGAGAAGCTCGCAGCGTCGCGCAGTTGTCGCATTCGGCGATCGTTTCGCTGTACGAGTCCGGGCAAACGGAAGACGGCGTCTGTTACCTCGTTACGGAATACGTTGAAGGGGAAACGCTCGACAACTGCGATCGCGGCAGTTCACCCAACTGGCGCGAGATTGCGAGGCAAGTCGCGGAGCTGGCCGAAGCTCTGGACTATGCGCACACTCACGGAGTCGTGCATCGCGACATCAAACCTTCCAATCTGATGCTTGATCGAGACGGTCGCCCGCACGTGATGGACTTCGGTCTGGCTCGGCGAGACACCGGCGACGCGACGTTGACGTCCGACGGTCGGATCATGGGCACGCCGGCTTACATGTCTCCGGAGCAGGCTCGTGGAGACTCGCACGCGGTCGACGCTCGGACAGACATCTACAGTCTCGGCGTTGTGCTGTTTGAAATATTGACCGGCGAGCGACCGTTCCAGGGCAACCGGCGGATGCTCATTCTGCAGGTGCTTGATGACGAACCGCGATCGCCGCGGCAGCTTGATGACACGATTCCACGCGACCTGGAAACCGTCTGCCTGAAGGCGATGGCTAAATCTCCCGGGCGACGATATCAGTCGGCGAAAGAACTGGCCGAAGACCTGCGGCGTTTCTTAAACGGCGAGCCCGTTTACGCTCGACCTGTCGGCAACCTCGAAAGACTCTGGCGATGGACCTGCCGATACCCGCTGGCGACAAGTCTGTTCATCGCTCTGCTGATTGGCTCGACCGCGGGCTTCGTTCATCTGTCATCGTTGACGAAGTGGTTCATCCATCAGACGGCACTCGACGGAGCACGCATCGACGCGGCCATGCTGGAAATCGTCTTCCGATTTTACAGCGACGCGCTGGGGAATCTTGAAACCGGCACCGTCAATATCTCGCATGAGTATGCGAGTCAGAAGGGCACACTTCCGCTGCCGGCGACGTTTACGATCGACGCAGGGATTCGCATCAGTGAATCAGAGTGCGGTATCCTGGTGAGACTTTGCAGCGAACATCCGTGGCGGAAAGATGCTCAGAAGCTGACCGACTTCGAGCAGCGTGCGTTGACCACGTTGTCGGCACGAGCTGCCAAGGGCGAGAGCGAGCTTTTTCTGCACGAGTTTCGGGAAGAGGGCGATCGGCAGTGGTTGTACCTGGCGAAAGGTCAGCTGATGAAGAAGAGCTGCGTTGATTGTCACAAGAAGCACCCGCAAAGTCCCAGGAAGGACTGGCAGGAAGGCGACCTTGCGGGAGCCCTGATTCTCGCCCGGCCACTCGATCAGGACATCATCCGAACCGAAGACGGGCTCCGCGGCGCGTTCGTGCTGATGGGCTCCGTCTTTGCGGTGCCGGCGGGAATCGGCATGATCTTTGTCGTGAACAATCGCCGCCGTCGTCGATCAGGATCTTCGTCAAGATGACTCGCGAACCTGCAGACCGACGACCCAAACGCCGCGCGAGTCTTTCGACTTCGCGCAGCCTGCTGGTGCGCGTTCGCAACGACGAAGACGACGCCTGGACGCGACTGGTCGATCTCTACACGCCGCTGGTCTGTTACTGGTGCCGGCAGAACGGTCTCGCAGAGCAGGATCTTCCGGACGTTGCTCAGGAGATCTTCCAGGCAGTCGCCCGCAACATCGAACGCTTCCGCGATGACGGACCGAACAGCACGTTTCGAGGATGGCTTCGAACGGTAACACGCAGCAAAGTCGCGGATTCTTTTCGCCGGAAAAGCAAAGAGCCCGAAGCTGCCGGCGGTTCGGACGCCCAGTTTCGATTCAATCAGCTCGTCGATAAGGATGATCCCGCCTCGCAAAACGACGACGGTTCAGCCGGGCTGTCCGAAGAGCGACGAGTCCTTTTTCGCCAGGCCCTGGAACTCATTCAGCGAGACTTCGAAGAGCGCACCTGGAACGCCTTCTGGAAAGTCGCCGTCGAAGGCCGGCCAACCGCCGACGTCGCTGAGGAACTCAACATGAAACCCGGCACCGTCCGAGTCTCCCGCTGTCGAGTGCTCGCGCGACTGCGAGAAGAATTCGGCGATTTGATCGACGGGAACGAGCAAACATAAACCTGTCACTTTGCCACAGCTTCGCCTTGCACGTGAGCCAGGAATCATGGTGGGGCGATCGGCAGATTGTCTGGTCTGACGCTAAGTCGCAGAGATTCGCAAAGTGCTTCATTCGACTTCTCTGCGAACCTTTGCGTCTCCGCGACTTTGTGTCAGGTTTGCAACATCCGCCCCTTGTTTCGTCCACTCAACCATTGCTCAATTCGAAGTCGGCCTGCAACCGATCAGTAAACTGTGATACGATCTGAGCTTCGCAAAATTACTCCGGCGACACCAGGTGCCGCCGTTTTCCGATTAAGAAGGGCATTCGAAATGCTGACACTGGCCGGTCGACCTGAACGCGGTAAATCGTTTTGTGATGGGCTTTCCCGACGCAATTTTCTGCAGATCGGTGCTCTGGGTGGGGCCGGCTTAACGCTGCCCGGGCTACTTCGAGCCGAGGCGGCCGCCGGAAAAGGCAGTTCGAACAAGTCGGTTATTATGATTTACCTGGTCGGAGGCCCTCCGCACCAGGATATGTTCGATCTGAAACCGAACGCACCGAAAGAAGTCGCAGGTCCCTGGCAGCCGATCGCGACTAACGTGCCGGGCATGGAAATCTGTGAAGCCTTCCCGAAGCTCGCGGGGATGGCGGACAAGCTGGTGACAATCCGCTCGATCGTTGGTTCGCAGTCCGGCCACGATGCCATTCAGGTTTTCAACGGTCACAACCCACGGAAACCCAAACCAAGCGGCGGGTGGCCTCAGTTCGGATCGGCGGTCGCCAAAGTTCAGGGAGCATCCGGCGCTTCCGCTCCTCCATTCGTCAGTCTTTGCTACCCGACCACCCACGGTCCGTACAACGAGCCCGGCCCCGGATTTCTGGGAGCGTCGTATTCTCCGTTCCGACCGATGGGCCCGACGAAAGACGACATGATCCTGAACGGCGTGACCGTCGAACGATTTGGAGATCGCAATGCGTTGCTGAAGAGCGTCGACACGTTCCGCCGCGACGTCGACGCGAGCGGCATGATGAAGGGGATCGACACTTTCACTGGCCAGGCCATGGGACTTCTTACGTCCTCCAAACTGGCCGACGCGCTGGACCTTTCCAAAGAAGATCCTGAAATCGTTGCGAGATACGGAACGGGAGACACGAAGAAGCACATCGACGGCAACGGCGCTCCGCGAGTGCCGCAAAGTCTGCTGGTTGCTCGACGTTTGATCGAGGCCGGTGCCCGTGTCGTCACGTTGAACTATTCGAAGTGGGACTGGCACGGCGGCAGCTACAACACCATCTTCAACCGTGAAGCCGAAGACTTTCCGATTTTCGACAACTGTGTCAGCAACCTGGTCAGCGACCTGCACGAACGAGGTCTCGACAAAGACTGCACCGTGATTGTGTGGGGCGAGTTTGGGCGGACTCCAACCATCAGCAAGCAGGTGGGACGTGACCACTGGCCGCGAGTCAACTGCGCATTGATGGCCGGCGGCGGAATGAAAACCGGTCAGGTGATTGGCTCAACCGACCGACTTGGTGGAGAAGCCGTTTCTCGACCGGTGACGTACTCCGAAGTTTACTCGACGCTGTACCACAACCTGGGAATCGATCCGAGATTGACGACCATCGACGATCACAACGGCCGCCCTCAGTACCTGCTCGAAGAAGACGCTCCGCCACTCCGCGAACTCGTTTGACGTCTGGACTGAGCTGCAAGCGTGTGCCACTAGCTTCGCCAGCGCGGCCTCGGATTTACGTCACGCCTCAGCTTCGAGGTAGAGTGACAGCAGAAGCTTGACGCGGTCAAGACGCTGCATTGCCTCCGTCAGTTCTCGTTTGTGTTTATCGACTTCGTGGCTGGAAGCGACCTTTGACTCGTAGAGTTGTTGTGTTCTGGCCAGTGTCTGCTCAGCCGTCTCGACCACAAGATGAACGGTTTCAACTTCTGACTTCAGAAGCTGAATCTGTGTTTGATACTCTTTTTCAGCGAACTTCTGATCGCTCTCAGCAGACGCAAGTAGTTGCTCCTGACGCTTTACGTCTGCTTCGCCGATGCCATTTCTAGATGCGTCACGAGCTTCTTTCCACGCTTCAAGTTTGCCTTTTCGCTCTGCCACAAGCGTGGCGCTGCTCGTGAGGAGTTTCCGAAACTCGTCAGCACTTCGGATGATGACTGCGCCGTCTGAGGGTCGAGTGGTTGCGACTTGCGGGTTACTGCTGACCGCCGGGGACTGTTGCGGTGCCGACTGAGGCTTGCTGTTTTGATTCTGTTGTCGAATGGCCGTCTCGTTTCCGACGACCGTTTGCTGAGTTCCGCCAGCACCGTTGTGATTCCATTTCAAGTTTGGGTCGAGCAACTCTTCGACACGGCGATCGATGATTTTGTCTGCGATTTTGTCTCGCATTTCGATCGTTTGCTGAATTCGTTTCAGTCGTGCTGCGAACTCGGCCAGTTCCGCTCGCTGCAATTCCTGACGAGCGAGGAACGTTTTCCGAACAACGTGGCGCAGCTCCGCTTTGCGTTTTTCGTCGAGCTCAGCTGAATCGCTCGATCTTGTTTCGGAAGACCGCAGACTCTCAGCGGCCTTGCTGGGTCTGTCGGTCCAGTTCCTGAATTTGAATCCGCGTCTGTGATGGATCCGCGGAAGGCACGTCGACATAGAAGGCGGAGTATTTTTTGCCCTCGCCGGTCTGCTGTACGCTGGCGTTTGGATGACCAGGGGCGGCTGGCGGTTCTGTGAGCCGCTTCGGCTGCGGGGTGTCGACCATTTCGACCAGAGCCTTCATTTCCTTGAGTTGTGACTCGTCGCCTCGAACGAGCACTGAATTGGTCCTGACGTCCGCGACAATCCCGAAGTCTTTGCCGAACAATTGGGAAACTCCCTCAGCGATGACGCTGGCATCAGCAAATTGCAGCCTGAGAATCTCTGAATATTGAACAGGCCGGACAGTCTGTCTCGACGACTGGTTACTTTTCGGCTGTTGTGCCGCCACCGTGCCGCCCGCCGAGTAACCGTAACGCGGTGCGACGGGGGCATCCTTCGTTCCTGGCTTTGCTGTCGGGTCGGATTTCGAAGAGTTGTAGTAAGGTCTGTAGTAGTAACCTCTGTAATCGAGTGGTTTCGTCGGCTGAGCTGGCGGTGCGATTTGAACATCGATGGCGAACAGTTTCTTTGCAGTGACCATGATCCGGATGTTGTCGATCACTGGCCAGGGAGTATCCGCAGGAGCCAGTACGGTGACCACGTTTCGGTTGTCGGTCGGAACTACAAAACTCAATCGCCGAACCTTGTGCCCCTGCAGGGACTTGATGAGGCTCACCACGTCCGCAGTTTTTGTGTCCGCACGGGCGGCTATTCGGACGGAGATCCCGGCCACGCCCGTTGTGGCGGTTGCGCCGGCTGACGACTTTTTCGCGACTCCCTGGTTTTCGAGAATCTCGACGACCTGTCGAATCACTTCGGACTCCGCCATGTCCGCTGATAATTCGATGATGGCAATTCGCGAAGCGGGCGTTGCCGGAGTAGCGGCCGGGTCGGCCAATTGAGTGACAGATTTTGATTTATTCGTTGCCGAGAGACGTTTACTCGTAGTCGATTTTCCTGGCTCGGCTGCGTCAGTCGGTGTCGCCGGAGCGGGCTTGGTTGCATTGCTGCCGGGTGCCGTTTCGGAAGGAGCGGCCGCCGGTTGTCCCGGGGTTGGCTGTGCAAGCCCGACGGAAGCCGTTGCAATGAAAACCGCAACGCTGAAGCAAAGCTGGCGATACTTAATCATGATGACGACTTTTCATTCTGGAGTTACGGAGTGTCCAATTGAGATTCAGTAGTTGCAGTTTCGGGTTGAGTGTTCCACAGCGAACCGGCTCGCGATTCAAACGTCTTTAAGTCCTGGCCGAACGATTCAATGTCGACGGCCGTCCCGTCCCACATCGTGTCTGATTCGGAAGTGACGACCGTTGCTTCTTTTGCTGCGGGGTCGGGGGCAGGGACGGTAGCAATGCCCTCGTCGATTTCTATTGAGTTGTTCGACCGATCCGGCCCGAAGGTAAACGCCAGAGCTCCGCATACGACGATCGAGGCGGAAAGCAGAACGTGGCGTCGCGTGATTCGAATCGGTCTCCCCAGCGAAAAGCGGCGACATTCGGCGGGAAGCTTGACGGTCGTTGGCTGCTGAACGTGAGCCAGGCATTCTTCGAGAAGTTCCGCGACGTCCGCGGCAGTCTGAAAACGATCAGCCGGCGACTTGGCCTGCAGCTTCTGGACGATGCCTTCCAGCCAGATGGGAATCGACGGGTTGATCTCACGCAGCGGACGCGGTTCATTGTCGGTGATGCGTCGAAGAATTCCGTAGCTGGTTTCCGCTCGAAACGGCGGCCGGCCGGTGCACATTGTGTAAAGGACGCTGCCAAAACTGAAGAGGTCGCTTCGAGCGTCGACGGTGTCTCCGCGAGCCTGCTCGGGCGACATGTACTGAGGCGTGCCTGGGTGGTAGCCGGTGTGAGTCAGACTGGCGTCGTCGTTGGCTTGGGCGAGTCCGAAGTCGGTCAGCAGCGTTCGCTCGACGCCTTCTTCCAGCAGGATGTTGGACGGTTTGACATCTCGATGAACCAGCCCCTGCGCGTGAGCCGCGGCCAGGCCGGATGCCGTCTGCATTCCAATTCGCAGAATCTCGCAGACGTCGAGAGCGCCATCGCGGTCCAGTCGAGTCTGTAAAGAATCACCCGCCACAAACGGCA
>CALDJX010000612.1 GCA_937899075.1 uncultured Planctomyces sp.
CTTTTCAATCACCGCGTCTTTGAGAATGCCGATTTAATTTCGCCGCCGTCCCTAACCGAGGCGTGGCAAACCTCCGATCCGGTCGCTAGGCGTTTCGTTACGAAGCCCGTTCAAGTGCGGCCTTTTAAGCGGCCTTTTGAGTAGAACGACCGATAAAGGATGCACGGTTTGGCATCCTTCCTGTTCGTGACCATGTACCAAATCAACGAGGAATCACACGATGATCGGTTACAAAGACTTCATCCCACAGCAGACGGCAGGCCCTGGATTCTTTTCATCGGCGCAGTACGAATCATTCGATGCTGCCGTACGATCCGCCAACGCATTCGTCAGTGGCCAATCCGTCAAGGTTCTGAATGTCGAAACGGTTGTGCTGCCAAATGTTTGGGATACTTCCGAAGATGGCACGACCGATCCGTCGATTAGAACTTCAGGGGACGTTTCCTCGACCTGGCACCAGTTCATCCGGGTCTGGTACGAGCGGTAATCGACTCAGGCGACCACGAACTGCCTTGCGGTGATTCCGGCCGAATCGGATACTGGGATGTTCGTTCTGGCGAGCTTCTCGCGAACGCTGAAGTCAACGATTTAATGACAGGATGGCTCGATGGGCATCTGGAGAAATTGCGAAGGAACAACGCGTCGGGACTGCCTGAAACTGGGGTTGGGCGGATTCTTCGGCACGGGCCTGGTCAACGCGCTGCGGCATCAGGGCCTGAGTGCGGAGTCCGTTCGAAAGATCGCGCCGACCGCGAAAAACTGCATCCTGATCTGGATGGACGGCGGACCAACTCACTTCGAGACGTTCGATCCAAAACCCGATGCGCCGTCCGAGATCCGCGGCGAGTTCGAACCCATCGCGACCAAGCTTCCGGGCGTTCATTTTTCTCAGCACATGACGAAGCTGGCGTCGATGAACGACCGCTTCGCGATGATTCGATCGATCCGTCACAACCAGGGAAATCACGGAGCCGGCAATCACTACATGATGACCGGCGCCCCGCCGCGAATCCCGGTCGGCTGCGGCGCGTTCGTCAGCTTCCATCCGAGCATCGGTTCCGTCGCCGCCAAAGAACTCGGCAAAGGCGATGGCCTGCCGGCGTATTTTTCGCTGGCCCAGATGTCGCGTTCGGGTGGCCCGAATTTCCTCGGAGCGAAGTACGCACCCTTCGTCGTGGGCGATGATCCAAACTCGTCGAACTTTCGAGTCCGCGACGTTGCGCTTCCGAAAGGACTGACGTCTGACGGTTTTCATACCCGAACGGGCCTGCGAAGTCTGGTCGACAAGCTGCCGAGAATTAACGAAGAAGCTGCCGGCGATCCCGTGCTGTCACTCGATGAGTACTATCGTCAAGGCTTCAACCTGATCACCTCGCCGGCCGCTCAGGAAGCTTTCGACATTCATAAAGAACCGGACGAAGTTCGCGAACGATTCGGTCGGGACTCATTCGGGCAACGTTGTCTGCTGGCACGACGACTCGTTGAAGCAGGAGTCCCCTTCACCACGGTTTACGATGGCGGCTGGGATTCTCACAGCAACCTGTTCGGCGCACTCGGAGCGCGACTGCCGAAGTGGGACAACTCGGTTGCCACGTTGATCGAAGATCTTGACGAACGAGGTTTACTCGATTCAACACTCGTTATCGCGCTCGGAGAGTTTGGCCGCACGCCAAAGATTTCCACACTGGCTGGTCAGACCAAAGCTGGCCGCGATCACTGGGCAAACGCGATGTCGGTCCTGATGGCCGGAGGCGGAACGCCAGGCGGAGTCGTCGTCGGGGCCACCGATAAGAATGGTTACTCCGCCGTCGAACGAGTCCTCTCTCCCGAGAACTTCGTTTCGACAATCTATACAAAACTCGGCATCGACCCGGACAGGGTCTACTACACCCCACAAGGCCGCCCAACGCACCTCGTCAGCGACCCGACCCCAATCGATGAAGTGATGGGCTAAGGGGTGACGCTTTGAAATCATTGCGAGTAGCCACGTGCCAGTTTTCCGTGGAGCCAGACATTGCTCACAATCGGAAAGAAGTATTGCGGCTGATGGCTCGGGCGCATGCTGACGGGGCGGACGTTGCTCACTTTTCGGAATGTGCACTGTCGGGCTATGCCGGCGTCGAGTTCCCGGACATCGCGTCGCTGGACTGGGATGCGCTCAGGTCGGCAACTCGCGACATTCAACAACGGGCGAAAGAACTGAAGTTGTGGGTGCTGCTCGGGTCGACTCATCAATTGTCGGAAGGCAACAAGCCTCACAATTCGGTTTACGTGATCAGTGACCGAGGCGACATCGTCAACCGCTACGACAAACGCTTCTGCACGGGGACCGACGGACGGACTCCGACTTTCGATCTGAAGCATTATTCGCCCGGCAATCGAAACTGCGTCTTCCGAATCAAGGGCGTCACCTGCGGAGTTCTCATTTGCTACGACTATCGGTTTCCCGAGTTGTACCGAGACCTCAAACGTGAGAAGGTGCAGATCGTGTTTCAGTCGTTCCACAACGCTCGGCAGACGGTGGTTGAAGACTCAAGTTACAACATCTGGAAAACCATCGTGCCTTCGACAATGTCATGTCGCGCGGCGGAAAATCATTTCTGGATCAGCGCGAACAATAGCACGACTCGGCCGTCACGCTGGGGCAGCTTCGCCGTGCAGCCGGACGGTCACATTGTCAGACAACTTCCCGTGCACCGCTCAGGTTTGATGGTCACCGACATGGAGATGCGGAAAGACTTCTTCGACGCGCCGGGGCCTTGGCGAGAGTCGGCGATGAACGGTCAGCTCCACAGCGGCTGCCTGGTCAATGACCCGCGGTCGTCCGACGTTTCGTGTTTGTAGCGAGGCGAGTTCAGTATTCGGTGATGCCAGAATCACGGCGACGTGTTGTCAACGTTTGACGTGTTCGACGAGTCGGCAACGCGTGACAAACGGGGCGATTGATTCAGCGAAGGAACTGACCAGCTTGACTTCTTCGTCTGAGTATTCGCGAGCTTCGATCGTCTGCACGACGAGCACTCCCTGAAGCTGGCCTTCGTCCATCAATGCCAGTCCGTGGAAGCTGCAGTATTTTTCCTCGCCGGCTTCCGGGAAATACTTGAAGCGAGGATGCTGCGACGCTGCGGCGACGGAAACTGACTTCAACTGCTCGGCGACGAGACCAGCCAGTCCTTCGCTGATCTTCATGCGGACGTGCCCAACGCTCGACTGGTTGAGCCCCATCGTCGCGGCCAGGCGAAGATGCTGACGGTCTGCTTCGAGAACGTAGATCGAGCAGACGTCGAGTTCCAGTTCGTTCGCCACGCGTCGCACCATTTCGGTCAAAGCCTGTGACGGCGGATCGAGCTGTTCGGCAATCTGATCGAGTTCCGGCGCAGAGAATCCTTCTCCTGTGGTGATGTCTTCGATCGATTCCAGACTCATCATCTCACTTGCCTTTTTCTGTTCCGCCTTTGGCACGGTTTGTTGCCCTGGTGTGTCGCGGGGCTTGCCCGATGAGGCGATCACACACACTTTCGTTTTTCGAGCACCACGTCCGGTCGAGTATCAAGTTCGTCTTCTTCCGGATCGAGCAGTTCGTGTTTCAACAGTTTTTTATGAATTGTGTTTCGGTTGACGCCGAGCCGTTCGGCTGTCCGAGTCTGAACCTGCCCGCACTCAACGTACGCTTTTTCGACGAGAGCCTTTTCAACACTCGACATCACTCGATGAAACAGCTGACCTGATTCGTCATTGGCCAGTTCGCGTTGGATGAGCAGATCAACCAACCGATCGAACGAATTAATATTCGTCAACTCATTCACATTCAGCAGCGTGTCAACGACCGTCCGTGCACGCTCGGCGGAGACAACCGCTTCGAGACGCACTCCACCTGCGTCGTCCTCACGATCTTTGGCGACTGACGATCGCGAACCGGCATTGATCGAAATGACTGCAGGCTCCGATGCCAGCTCGACTGAGGAGTCAACGCCATGTTCGGTAGAGCGGGTATCAGTCGGAAGTATCTGAACGATGACTCGTTTCATATGTCCGTTCACACTCCGAAAACCGTGATGGGAATCAGTTTGCAGCGACGCCGCCACTAACCGCAAAGCAATCGGTGGACCATTCATCGTTGGCGAATTCGGAATTCGCTGAGAACAACGACCAGAGCAAGCGAGTACGTTGTCAGGCGTTTTCCGAATCTGGATGAACGTCTGCCGTTTTCGATCGGCAGACAATCACACCGTGCGCAGAGTTGCGGCACGTCCGCACGGTATCGAAGCAGGGAAGTCGTTGACATCGGCCGAAAATCGGACCGTGGAGTTTTCGAAATCAGAAAGTTTCTGAACTCCGAGGCTGTGATTTTTTTTGCAGGGTGTGCCAAGTGGAGCGAATTAGAGAAATGGTGGTACGGCTAAAAATTTCACAACCTCTCAGTGAACTCCGGGTTTGGATTCAAAGTCCGCCGAACATTCGAAGCGCGACACCCAAGGCAATTAACCCTGCGATCGTCGCTGCTGCGACACCAAGTTGCTTCCACGAGACGTCGTTCGTCGTCAACGGTTCCGGCGATATCAGACGTTCAAGCCGCCGGGACCCGGTCTTGTGGCAGCGTTTCAGCGTGTCGATCACCTGTGGCCCGACAATCTCCGAAAGCGTTTCGGCCAGCACTCCCTGCACGCTGCGGGCGTTGATCGGGCGGTCGTCCGGATCTTTGCTCAGTAGACTTCGGATCAAGTCGTCGAGAACCTCCGGGCACTCGGCAACGTGGGCACGAGCAGACGGCGGATCGGCACTCAAATGCTGATCGAAGATTCTGGCGAAGTTACTTCCTTCGTACGGCGGCTTGCCCGTTACCAATTCGAAAAGCAGGCAACCGACTGCGTAAAGATCGGCCTGATAAGAGATCGATCGATCGCCGCGAATCTGCTCGGGAGCCATGTAAAGGTACGAGCCGACTGTTAGCCCCTGATCCGTGATTTCAGTGGCTCCGGTGTCTAATGCGATGCCGAAATCGCCGAGTTTAATCAGTCCAGTGCGGTTGAGATAAATGTTCGACGGTTTCAGGTCGCGATGCACAATGCCGTGATTATGGATGTATTGCAGAGCTGAACAGAGCTGCCATCCGGTTTCGAGTGCCTCTTCAATCTTCAGCTTGCCGCGTTTTTCAAGAAGCTGCTTCAGTGTCCCGCCTCGAACGATTTCCATGCTGTAGAACAGCCGGCCGTCATCGAGGCCGTGATCGTAACACGCGACCACGTTCGGATGATCGAGCTTGTGGAGGACCTCGATCTCTCGTTCGAACCGCAGCCGGATAGTTTCGTCCTGAGAAACCGCAGGCTGCAGAATCTTCACCGCGACCTCACGCTTGTTCGCTCGATCGACGGCGCGACGGATCGTGCCCACGGTGCCGATGCCGAGCGTTTCGCCAAGCTGAAATGATTTGAGAGTCTTCTGTGTCATGGCATTGCTGATCGTAGTTTCAAAGTGGCTCTGCGGAAATGTCAGGCACGAGTGACCGGACTTCGTGCAGAAAGCAGGCAGTCATGCTGACGTTCTCAGCACTGTTGCCGCAAGTCGTGAGCCATCTGCAACGCAGAATGTGCAGATTTTGCCTTGTTAGCGGTATCCACTGACTCAATCGACGTCAACTTTTTCGTTTGGGCACGCGAATTGCGAAACGCTCTTTCGTCGACAATCACGCATCGCATTCAGGAAGACCGCGGTGCCTTTGAGCTTTGACAGGCTTCAACAAATCAAACACCAATTCAATCACGACTTGAAAGGCTTAACTCTGATGACCAGTTTACTGAGTACACGACCTGGCGGAATGAGACTGTGGAGCGTCGCCCTGGCGTTGCTCACGATCTCAGCCATCACGCTTGCCCCGATGACGACGACCGTCGCTCAGGACGATGCCACGCCGACCGCAGAAGTTTCCGTTGAAGAAGCAGCACCAGTGGAAGATGCACCACCTGCTGAAGAGGCTGCTTCCGCTGAGGCCGAAGTAGAAGCCGCACCGACTCTGGAAAGTCTTGCGGCAGCGGTTGCAGAGAATGGCGAAAATTCAAACATCCTGTGGACCTGCCTGGCGGCGTTCCTGGTGTTCTTCATGCAGGCCGGATTCGCCATGGTCGAAGCCGGTTTCACGCGAGCGAAAAACGCGTGCAACATTCTCATGAAGAACTTGATGGACTTCTCGATCGGCTCGCTGGCTTTCTGGGCACTTGGCTTCGGAATCATGTTCGGAGTCACTGACGGCTTCATCGGAACCAACCTGTTCTTCTTTGATGCCAGCAGCGAAGCAGCGACGGCAGCTGAATTTTCTTCAGAAGGATTTGGCTGGGCGTTTCTGATTTTCCAGACGGTGTTCGCTGCCACGGCCGCGACGATCGTCAGTGGTGCCATGGCTGAGCGAACCAAATTTGTCGGTTACCTCGCTTACTCGATCGGAATTTGCGTCATCGTCTACCCGATCTTCGGCAGCTGGTGCTGGAACGGTCTCGTCGGTGGAACCGGAGCGGGCTGGCTCGAAGGTATGGGCTTCCTGGACTTCGCTGGTTCAACCGTCGTTCACTCGGTTGGTGGCTGGGCTGCTCTGGCTGGTGCGATCGTCATCGGAGCTCGCAAAGGCAAGTACAGCAAGGAAGGCAAGCCGCAACCGATTCCTGGCCACAACATTCCAATGGCTGGCCTTGGTGTCTTCATCCTGTGGCTCGGCTGGTTCGGGTTTAACCCGGGCAGCACGACGGCCGTTGGTGCCGACATGGCTTACATCGCGGTCACGACAAATCTCTCGGCCTGTTCCGGAGCTGTCGCCGCCATGATCATGTCATGGATTCTGTTCAAGAAGCCGGACACCAGCTTCGCTCTGAACGGTGCTCTCGCCGGACTCGTTGCCATCACGGCTGGCTGTGACATCATGTCTCCAACCATGGCCGCTCTGACCGGTGCCATCGGCGGAGTCCTGGTTGTCTTCTCCTGCCTGTTCATCGAAAAGATCGGCATCGACGATCCTGTCGGAGCAGTTTCTGTTCACGGCGTCTGCGGTGCCTGGGGAACGCTGGCCATCGGGCTGTGGGCAAATGGAGTCGGCCTGTTCTCGGGCGGCGGAGCTGGACAGCTCGTCACGCAGGCCATTGGCGTTGGAGCTGCATTCGCCTGGGCCTTCCCGGTCAGCTTCATCATCTTCTCAGTGATCAAAGCCACCATCGGCTTGCGAGCGTCCGAAGAAGAAGAAGTCGCTGGCCTGGACATCAGCGAGCACGGCATGGCTGCCTACGGTGGCAACTCCATGCTGCCAGAACCGACTCATGCCAAAGCCTCAACCGCGTCGGTCTAACACCGTCACGTTTTAGAGCATCTGGCAGAATCTAAATCAGGCAGTCCCGGAATAATTCCGGGGCTGCCTTTTTTCTTCGACACAGTTTTCTTTGACACAAAACGGCCTTCATGACTCGGCCCAGTTGCGAATTTGCTCGACCGTAAGATCGGGCTGCCACGCAAGCATCCACCGCTGAATGGTTTCAGCGGGAACACGATGTCGGTGGCGGCTCTGCACCGACAACGCAATGGCCCATTGATCAAACAGTTCGTCCGCAACAAATTCGCGATACCTCAAGAGCACTCGCAGTTCCTGCCACCAGGGAGATGTCGGTTCTCTGGTCTCGGTGGCGTAGCCGTGCTCGTCGGCCAGCAGAACGTACGCCTGGGTTTCGACGTTAAGACCGTTGCCACGATCGACGACGACAGGGAATTGTCGCCGCTGAAGGGCCTCGGTGAATTGGTCGATGTTCCATGACCGGGCTGCCGGA
>CALDJX010000613.1 GCA_937899075.1 uncultured Planctomyces sp.
TGACAGGGACTTGCGGCTCCTTGACACTCGAAATCGGCGTCTGTACAACAACGCGCTTTGATTTCGGAGCTGGTTTTGGCGATTGCGGACGTTCGCAGCCTGCACAGTAAACTGTTGCAGAGTCATTAGTTAAGCCAGTATCAGGTTCATCCGACGCCGACTGGTACGCCATTATGGCCGTGCTCGTTGTGGCGAAAGGGCTCCCATGGCGAAGAAGAAGACTGCCGCGACAAAATCAACAACTCGTCGCACATCGGCAAAGGCCGCAAAAACGACGGCTGTTGCCAAAAAGACAGCTTCAAAACCGAAGCCTTCGTCCCGGAAGAAGACGCCCGAGCAGTTGCAGTCCGCTGCCGCGAAGCTCGACCTTGAGATTCTGAAACTGGTGAATCAGCGAGCCCAGCTCTCGATTGACTGGATCGAGTCTCACGACGATCCGCGACAAGTCCTTTTTTCACCGCAACTTGAGGGCGAAGCGATCACTCGGATGCTGGCTAAGAATGCCGGTCCGCTGTCGACTCTGGCGGTCAGCGGCGTGATGCGACACGTCTTCAGCGGTGCTCGTCGACAGGTTCGGATGCAGCGAGTCGCGTATCTTGGACCAGCTTTCAGCTACTCACATCAGGCCTCGATCGAGCGTTTCGGCGAAGCAGCTGACCTGATTGCTGTCAGCACGATCGCCTCGGTCTTTGAAGAAGTGAATCGCGGACACGCTGAATTCGGAATTGTCCCGATTGAAAACAGCACTGACGGACGAATTGTTGACACTCTGGACATGTTTACTCGCCTTCCGCTTCGGATTTGCGGCGAAGTTCAGCTGAGCGTTAATCACAATTTGCTCGCTCGTTGTGCAAGAAGCCAGATCACGGAAATCTACAGCAAGCCACAGGCATTTTCGCAGTGCCGAAACTGGCTGAATCGCCACATGCCCCACGCTCGGCTGCACGATGTGACCAGCACTTCGACGGCGGCGCAGCTTGCTCGCGACAAACCAGGTGCCGCGGCAATTGCGAGCGGTCGAGCAGCCGTAGAGTATGGTCTCGAAGTCGTGGCCGCGGACGTTCAGGACAACAAAAATAACGTCACACGGTTCGCCATCATCGGCGACCACGTGCCGGCTCCGACGGGCAGCGACCGAACGGCTCTGTTGCTGCAGATTCCGCACAAACCTGGTGCTCTCTCAGACGCGCTGGTCGCGTTCAAAAATAACAAAGTCAATCTGAGCTGGATTGAATCGTTCCCGCTGCGTGGTCCGGAGTCCGGATACTTGTTCTTTCTCGATTTCGAAGGGCACCAGAAAGAGGTCAAGGTCAAACGAACTCTCGATCACCTCGCGAAATTCGCCGTTCGCATGGAAATACTCGGTTCGTTCCCGCGTTCTGAGGTCCTGCCCTAACCGATTCCGCTGTCGACAGGCGGGCCTGAGTCGAAATAGGACGGCTTTGACGAGTGCCAGATCTGCCCTTTGGCGCATTTCGAGACGGTTTGTCCGAAGTGAATCGGGAAGCAGGCGGCAGTTGAGGGCGTGATTCCTTGGGAAGGCTGTCCATTGTTGGTACAGTTTCGCCGAATTCCGCTTTCCGGGCAGTCTGAGGTTGCTCAACCAACGCTGACGAAGAGCGTCCCGGCTGCGACGAATGTCGCCGTGGAGCTGCGTCCAGCTCCTGTCAATTTAGATTAAAACTGAGGTAGCGTTCTCCAATGAGACGACCAATTATTGCTGGCAACTGGAAGTTGAACACCTGCAGCGAATCAGGCCCGGCGCTTGTAGCGGCACTGAAAGCCGAAGTTCCCGCTCCGAGCGACAAAGTCGAAGTCGTGGTCTGCCCGCCGTATCCGTACCTCGGCCTGGTTGCCGCTGCGGCCGCCGGTTCGGGAGTCGAGGTCGGTGGTCAGAACGCCTGGCACGAAACGTCTGGAGCATTCACCGGCGAAGTCGCTTGCGAAATGCTGCAGGATGTCGGTTGCAAATGGGTCGTGCTTGGCCACAGCGAACGTCGACAGATCAATGGCGAATCTGACGAGCTGATCAACTCAAAAGTTCGCAAGGCTCTGGACGTCGGTCTGAAAGTCATTCTGTGCGTCGGCGAGTTGCTCGAAGACCGCGAAGGCGACCGAACGGAAGCCGTTCTTAAAACTCAAATGACCGGCGGACTGGTCGACGTATCAGCAGAGCAGATGGCCGAAGTTGTCATCGCTTACGAACCAGTCTGGGCTATCGGAACCGGCAAAGTCGCCAGCGACGAGCAGGCTGAAGAAGCCCACAAGTTTCTGCGAGGCTGGCTCGAAGGCCGCTTCAACGGCGACGTCGCTGGTGCCACTCGAATTCTCTACGGTGGAAGCGTGAAGCCTGACAACGCCAACGGACTGCTCGGGCAACCGAACGTCGACGGAGCGCTGGTCGGCGGTGCGAGTCTCAAAGCTGAACTGTTTATCCCAATCATCCAGGCGGGTGTCGCTTCTGTATCCTAAGACGGTGAGTCATAGGGGCAGTGGTCGTCAACCTTTCGGATTCAGACATCGCGACTGAGCGAGCCTGAGACCTGAACGACTGCAGTCGGAAGGAAAGTCAAATGCAGGATTTTCTGGCAGATTTTGCCATGCTTTTGTTAGCTGTGATCAGCGCTTTGCTGATCCTCGTCGTGCTTCTTCAGCGAGGTCGAGGCGGCGGACTGGCCGGAGCCTTCGGTGGCCTCGGCGGACAAAGTGCGTTCGGTACGAAAGCCGGCGATGTTTTCACGAAGATCACGATCGGCCTTGTGACGGCGTGGGTTCTGCTGGCTGGCGTCAGCGGAGTGCTCGCACGAAAGGCCAGCGAGAAGGGCGATTTCTCCGACACGACGACAGTGACGGACGATGACTCCGAGGATACCGGTGGCTCCATGAGTGCGACCGGAGCAATATCAAGCGAAGACGCCGCAGCGGGCGACGATACCGCTGGCGATGACACGGCCACTGAAGGTGCCGCAGCTGAAGATGCATCATCGTCCGAAGACAAGGCTGCTGGTGAAGGCGCCGCTGCTTCGACTGAGACAACTGACAAGGACGAAGCAGCGAAGGTCGCCCCTGAAACTACAACGCCAGAGCCTGAAACCACAACGCCAGAGACAGAGAAGCCTGCCACAGAAGCTGCACCGGCTGATGGCAAAGTCGACGCTCCCGTGACGCCGTCAGAGCCTGAGACCGCATCGCCAGACAGCAACGAGTAATGCTCAATCAGGTTGGAAGTTTTGTGACGGTGACTGATCTCACCGTCTGCCGCGCTGTTGATGGGGTGTCACTTTGCTGCTGAGTATGACGGGTTTTGGAAGCGCCAGCGGTCAGAATGATCGCTTCACGGCTTCCGTCGAGATTAAGGCGGTTAACAATCGTCATCTCAAAGTTTCTACGCGCCTTCCCGATGTGCTCGGCTCGTTGGAATCTAACATTGAGAAAGCGGTCCGAAAGACGGTGGGACGAGGTACGGTTTCAGTCAACGTTCGGTTCACACCGGTCGGACAGGCAAGTCGCTACCAGATTTCGTCGGAGTTGCTCACCGCTTACTGGTATCAACTGAAGGCGATCGGCGATACCAACGGAGTGCCGCTGCCTGATTCGGTGAATTCGTTATTGACTCTGCCGGGCGTGATTTCCGACGAGATGAGTTCGTCACTCGACGCCGCCTCAGAATGGCCGTTTCTGGACGGGGTCGTCACGAAAGCGCTCGCAGGCTTAAACGAATTCCGCCAGCGCGAAGGCGAGTCCATGCGGACTGAGCTGGAGCAGTGCTGCCAGCAGATCGCCACGAACCTCGACTCCGTCATCGAACGCGCACCGGAAGTCGTCAATAACTACCGTGACAAAATTCTGGAGCGGGTTCGGGAATTGCTCGGTGACTCGGGAGCAACGGTTGAACCCGAAAACCTGATCCGGGAAGTTTCGATCTTTGCGGACCGCTGCGACATCAACGAAGAGATCACGCGACTCCGGTGCCACATCGAAGAATTTCTGAAAGTCATTAACGGGCCGAAGTCGGAGGGTCGCAAACTCGATTTTCTCAGCCAGGAGATGTTTCGAGAGATTAATACGACGGGCTCAAAGGCGAGCAACGTCGAAATCGCTCATCACGTGGTCGAGATGAAAGCGGCTGTTGAGAAGATTCGTGAAATCCTTGGCAACGTCGAGTAGCCAGCCTTCGGGGAAAATTCGCGATGACGGATCAGCAAACGACTCAGAACAATTCAGAAAATACGGACCACAAGACACTGCAGGTTGTTGTTCTGTCAGGCCCCAGCGGCAGCGGAAAGTCGACGATCGTCAACAGGCTTGTGGCCGAGTCATCGGTCAAGCTGATCAAGATGATTTCCGCGACGACCAGGCCGAAAAGAGTCAACGAGACACACGGGCAAGACTATTACTTTTTGAGCGACGAAGAGTTCAGCCAGAAAAAAGCCGCCGGTGCATTCGTAGAATGCGAAGAGGTACATTCTTCCGGATTCTGGTACGGAACGCTGCACTCCGAACTGCATCGAGCGGCGTCTGAAGGTGGTTGGGCGTTTCTCGAAATCGACGTCAAAGGCGCCTTGAGCGTCATGGAGCAATACCCGAACGCAGTCACAATCTTTCTGAAGACGCCTTCTGAAGAGGTGTTTGAACAACGATTGCGGGCACGGGGAACGGAATCAGAAGAAGTTATCCAGCGACGGCTGAGGACGGCGCGGGAAGAATTGAAATCGGCTGACCGGTATCGTCATCAAGTATGCAATGATGAACTTGACCGAGCGGTCAACGAAATTATCGAGGTCCTCGTGTCGAGGGAGGCAGAATCCAATGCATGAAGAATTCAAAGAAGAAACGATCGTCAACAAAGTCGGTGGACGATTCAAACTGTCGACGCTGATCCAGAAGCGGCTCGTCGCTTTGAACCGAGGTTCGCGACCTCTGATCGAACTGCCGACAAAGAACCACATGGACATCGTCGTCGCTGAAATTATGAACGACAAGATCTTCCTGGACACGTCCGGAGAGCTCGCCGTCAACGACAACGGAACGCCGCTCGATCCGACGATCGCTGCTCCAGAAGCCGGCCCGACACTCGACGACCTTCGCTGAGATTCGGTTCGAAGTTCCAGCGAGTTCCAAACCGCAACGGATAACACAGTCCGGGCCAGGCCGGACGTCGTGTCTGCGGCGAACCGGCAAAAGTGTAGTCACTTGTCGACGCACAGGAGCTCGCAAACTTCCATCAGGCGGTCGAACGTTTTCGCGTTCGACCCGCCTGAAGTCGCGGCGACTATTTCTTTGGATGCTGCACGGTCAGCTTTCGCCGATAGATTTTCTTGCCGTGAGCGATGTACAGCGTGCTGTGATCGCTGCCTGCCAACATGCAGGTTGTCAGAGGCTGGCCTTTGTCAACTTTCGGCAGGACTCCGCACGGGCGACCGGTGGGATCGAATACTTGAACGCCGAGGTCGCTGGTCACGTAGTAGCGGCCAGCCTTGTCGACGGCCATACCGTCGCCGCGAGCAACACTCACGTACGGCGGTGGTTCGTTAAAGCGAAACTCGCCCTTGGGATCGATGGCCAGTCGCATCGGCATTGTCGGCATCTTTGCATCGAGCACCCCGCCGGCGTTAACTCGGAACGTCCAAGTATGGGTTCCACCGTAGTCGGAAACCGCCAGAGTCCCGCCGTCATTTGACAGAGCGATGCCGTTGGGTTTGGTGATTCCGGTATCGACGGCGGTGACTTCGCCGGTCTGCGGATTGATTCGCGTGACCTGCGACTTTCCGGTATCGGTAAACAGGATGAAGCCGTCGCTCGTGACGGCCAGATCGTTCGGCTTCACGTCTTCGGCGACGGTCTTCACTTCGCCGGTCACCGGGTTGATCGAGATGACTCGGTTCTTCGATCCCTGGCAGGCGTACAACAGCGTGCCGTCCGGATTGAACTCCAGACCGCTGACCGATTCCTTCGCGATCTCAGTCTTAGTTCCGTCGGCCGCGCTGATCCGGATAACCGCCGGCGCTCGCATGTCGCAGAAATACAGGTTGCCTTCTTTGTCTGAGCAAAGCGCGTCCGCGAATCCGAGGTTGTCGGCGACAAGCTCCCACGACTCACTGGGGATCAACAGGTTCAGGAGCGTCAGGTCGCCGCCGAGGTCTCCGCGAGTGTCGAGCACGCCCGCGTGAGCTTCCTTCCGCCACAACCATTTCATGGCGTCGGGAAATCGAGCACTGCCGTAGTCGGCGTTGTGAGCGTAGCCTTCGGCCCAGTCGAAACGCGTGTCGTAGCCCATGTAATTCAGAGCTGACGCCATGCGCTGATTCGACCACGGCCAACTGCCGAACGCGTTGTCGACATCGCCGCTCGTATCGGCCATGTAAACGCGGATTGGCTTCGGTTCCGTTTTTCGAACCTGAGCCGGATAGAAATCGCCACCTCGCAGATTGGTAAAGCTGCCGACACTCGAAAACACTTTTCGGAAGTAGTCGGTTCGTTCCCAGGCAGCTGTGAAAGCGCAGATGGCTCCCGAACTGGAACCGCCGATCGCGTGCATTTCCGGATCGCCGGAGATTGTGTAACGCTTGCCGACTTCGGGGATAATCTCTTCGAGCAGAAAGCTGACGTAGCGATCGCCGAGGCTGTCGTATTCAAAACTGCGATTAGAATGCTTGCCTTTCTTCGACGGCTTCGACTTGTCTTGCCCCGGATTGAGAAACACTGCAATGGTCGGCGGCATGTCTCCGCGAGCGATCAGGTTGTCAAACACGGTGGGGATACGCCAGCGCCCGTTGATATCCCGCATTCGCTCGCCGTCCTGGAAGATCATCAGCGCCGCGGGTTCTTCGGATTTGTATTGAGCAGGTACGTAGACGGCCCAGTCGCGAGTCGTGCCAGGGAAAATCTTTGATTCCCAGGGTTCCATCTTTTCGACCGTCCCCTTCGGGACATCATCCTGAGCGATCGCATCGGGATGCGGCTCCCATTTGGGTCGCGTTTCAACAATGGGAACGTTGGTGGATTCCGCGTTGTCATCCCAGAGCCACTTCAGCGCATCCGGGAGTCGTTCGCCTCCCCACTTGCTGCTATGCCCGCCGTCGGTCATTTCCAGGCGATACCGATAACCGGCAAACTGCAAAGCCGCCGCCAGATCCTGATTTCCCAGCGGCCAGTTGCCATGGAGGTTGTTCAAGTCGTCGCGGCCATCCTGCAGGTAAACCTTGATCGCCTTCGGTTTGTCTTTCGTCTTGCGAACCAGTCCCGGATATGCCCAGCCGCCGCGGATGTTGGTGAAGCTGCCGATGTGGCTCATGACCTTGCCGAACTGGTCGGGCTTTTCCCACGCGACAGTGAATGCACAGATGCCGCTGGACGAGATTCCGCAGACAGCTCGGTCAGCGGGATCAGCTGACACGTTCAGCCCGTTCAAGGCGACTGGCAGAAATTCATCGATCAGAAAGTTCGCGTATCGATCTCCCAGCGAATCGTATTCGAACGAGCGATTACTGCGGCTCGTCGCTCCTTGCATCGTCGCGGGAATGTTGCCTGGGTTCACGAACACGGCAATCGTGACGGGCATCGCCTTCTGATGAATCAGATTGTCAAACACAACGGGAACTCGAAACGACCGCTGCGAGTTTGAGTAGCCTCCGCCATCCATGAAGACCATCAACGAGGCAGGGGTGTCGGTCTTGTACTGAGCAGGCACGTACACGCTGAAGTCGCGGAGCGTTCCCGGAAAGATCTGGCTGTCGCTGAATTGCCCCGACGTGACTTTTCCCTGAGGAACTCCTGTCTGCACCGTCCGATCAGGATGGTCTTCAGCGGCCACCGAAATAACCACGACCGGAACACCCAGCATTGAGACGGCAATACACATCAGAAACAAACCACTCGTAAGATGATTCACAGTTGGACTCCAAACTTGTTATGCGGTTACGGCACCGTGCCATTCCGAATGAATATGCCTTTAAGGCTCGTGCCAGCAATGCTCGAGACGGTGCTCGATCAATACGCCACCGCGATGCGACCGAATTCTTACGATTGCCGGCGACATTTTCACGCTGGTCGCGACAACGAGGCAACGTGAGGACAGTCAGGACTTCGTCGTCGTGCCTGAACGGGCAGTGCAGAAGCGACCTGGAGCGTCCCGTTCAGGATGTCGCAGCTTGTGAAAGTAGTTGAAGCTGTCACTGTCGCCTTTTCAACATGTCGCGAGCTCTGATCGTGGTCACCTGGTTCTCTGAAAATAAGGTTTATCCAGTCGGTGAGCAGCTTCTCAGTTGCTGTTTCCCGTTTCGATTCCAGCATGGGCGTGGCCATCGCAGCGTTTCAGTCGAGCCTGAAGAACGGTTCGAGACTGCACCAGTGGCACCAGCAAGCACGTCGGGCAACAATGCGTCAATCGACCTGGCACCTGCTTCTGATCAACCGAGCTCAATGAACGAAATCCATTACTACGACCGGTATCGTGAGGAAGTCTGCTCCGAGAAGGTCTATGGCGACAAATCGCTGCGTTGGACGTATGGAACGACGGCAGGGAAAATTGCCCTGCACGCGCTGGTGAAACGCGCCTTGTTTTCACGCTGGTATGGCTGGTCGATGGATCGCCCCGGTACGCGTCAGAAGATTAAGCCGTTCATTGAGAATTATGAGCTTGATGCTGACGAATTCGTTCTTCGCCCCGATGAGTTCCGAAATTTCAACGAGTTCTTTTTCCGGAAGCTGAAGCCAGCAGCGAGACCGATTGATTCAAGCTCCTCGTCAATCTGTTTTCCAGCCGATGGACGTCACCTTTGCGTGCCCGACCTCTCAAATTGTGACGGTCTTTTTGTGAAGGGCGAGATGTTCGATCTAAAGACGCTGGTCGGGGATCGCGAACTGGCACGACGTTACGAAAATGGAAGTCTGCTACTGTCCCGACTCTGCCCGACTGACTATCACCGCTTTCACTTTCCCATCGACGGAGTGCCAGGGCCGGCGAGACTGCTCAACGGGCACCTCTTTTCGGTCAATCCGATCGCGCTTTGCCAGAACATTCAAATCCTCGCCACCAACAAGCGAGTCCTGACGGAGCTGGTTACGGAGTCGTGTGGAACAGTGCTGCTCATCGAGGTTGGTGCGACTTGCGTTGGCGGAATCTGCCAGACGTACCAATCAGCTGCTCCCGTCTCAAAAGGCGATGAGAAGGGTTACTTTCGCTTCGGCGGCTCGTCGACCATCGTGATCTTTGAACCCGGCCGTGTCGTCTTTGACGAGGATCTTGTCGAGCACTCAAGTCAGCACCGCGAACTCTACGCTCGAATGGGAGACTCAATGGGGACCATCCTGTAACGGGTTTCCAGGACGACGTTTTAGCGTCACTGAATTCTTCGACGTGATTCGCACTCGTGACGTCTTTCTGTGAAGCACGACGAGACGATTTCGTTTTAGCGAGTTGCTACCATGAATCGGGCAGGGGCGGAATACCCGAATCGCCCTTACCACTCCTGGTCATATGGTGATCGATTTTGCAACCCCGTCGCGTTGCCTTTTTTTCGCACCTGGCAGTGCGTAAGAGAGACAATAGCCGACGATACAATCGATATTTTTTCTAATCGGTATCCAGCATGTTCGCTTCCGCATTTCCACTGTTGCTTCTGACGACGCTGAATTTATTCGCGCAGGCAGGCGGTGGTGGCAGTTACGGAAGCGGTGGAAGTGGCGGAGGCGGAAGCAGCAGTGGTGGTGGTGGTGGAGGAGGGAGCGGTGGAAGCGGTGGTGGAGAGTTCATTGGTCTGCTGATTGAGTTCACATTCAGGTATCCGAAGATTGGGATTCCGATGTGGATCGTGGTTGGCATCGTTTTCTACTTAAGCAAGAAAACAGAAAAGGATGTGAGAGTCACTCGCACAATTCGCCGCGGCCGTAAGGTTCAGGAAGAAAGCCTGCATGATTCCGCGATCCGTCAGATTCAGGATCGGGATCCTGATTTCGATGAGGCCGTGTTCCAGCAGCGCGTCGTCAACGGATTTGTGAAGACTCAGTATGCCTGGAGTGAACAGGATCTTCGGCAATGCCGCGCGTTTATTTCTGACGGAGTACGCGAGCGTTTTGAACTGTACATCGCCATGCAGAAGGCGGAGAACATTCGAAACCGAATGAAGGACGTCAAAGTCGAAGGCTACCAGATCGTAACGGTCACGTCGGACCAACACTTTGACACGATACATGTCAGAATTACCGCATCCGCAATCAGCTACAACGAAGACCTCGACACCGGGAAACGTGTTTCAGGGAACAGCGACCGGAAACGAACAAGGTTCACGGAGATTTGGTCGTTCTCGCGCAGGCCAGGTGCGAAGACTAACCCGATGGTCTCGATCCTTCAGGGACGCTGTCCAAAGTGCGGCGGTCCCATGGAAATCGTCGATACGGCCAAATGCCCACAATGCCAGTCGGTCGTCAATTCGGGCGAGTATGACTGGGTTCTGGCCGAGATCACTCAGGTTGAAGAATGGGTGGTGCCACCGGTACAGCATTCCGTGCCGAACTGGGACAAACTTCAGCAAACGGACGCGGGACTGAACTTTCAGCACATCGAGGACCGAGCATCAGTCATGTTCTGGCGATGTCTGATGGCTGTCTATTTTGACGACGTCAACTATGCAGCGCCGATCATTGATCGCCAGTCGCCAGGTGTGCCGAAACTCTGGTCACGAGAGGCCGATGGCTTCTGGAAGACGCCTGCCGTTGGCGTCGTCGAAATTGTGCGATGTGTGCCCGCCGAAGAGGACGAGTTCGACCGGATCCTGGTTCTGATCCGGTGGTCCGCTACGAAGGCCTCAGGCAATCGGCAAAAGCCAAAGTTGCAGGGCACGCAGCGGATATATTCTCACATCCTGACACTCAAACGCGGCAAGGGAATTCAAAGTACTTCTGACAACGCTTTCGCATCATTCAGTTGCAACAACTGCGGTGCCTCCATTGACCTGGGCAAGTCCGATGCCTGCAATTATTGCGGATCGCCATTGAATGACGGTTCGGGCGATTGGGTGTTGGCAGGAGTTGCTCCGTACCACATGTTGGAATCTCTCGGCAGCTCAACCCTGCAGCAACAAATTCTGGAGCAGCACGGTCGTGATTCTCGACTGGAAGCCGACCGCCTTCTCAATGAGCCAGAGTTGCTCGCGGCCCTTGCTCGAGTCCTCATGGTTGACGGCGAACTGCACGAGAATGAGCGACGGTACATCACCGAGTTTGCGGAAAGTCGTGGAGTTCCAACACCACGAATGATGATGATACTGGCTACGGCAGCTTCGGAAGAGGACCCCATAGATGTTCCACAGAATCTCGCGCAGGGCAGGCTTTTCATGGACCATCTACTTCGCGCCACTCTGGTCGACGGAAGAATAAAGCGAGCCGAGTTTAAGTTGCTGAAAAGGGCCGGCGAGCAGATTGGATGGTCGGCCGCCGATCTGAAGCTGGGCATCGTGAGAATTCGAACGGAGCTGTATAAGCAGGCGAAGAAGATCATCCGCGATCGCCGTCGGAAGTAACCCTGACCTGTCTCAATTCTCTCGACAGTCTTTGGTGTAGCAAGACTCTGCCACCACCTTCGAAGCAGACGGAACTGGCGAAGATCGGTGCTGCCTGTGGAGTGCCCCCGATTTCTGTACCAGCGGTTATGCGAGTACGGGTTGGGTAAGCAGTTGAGATTTTAGTGCCGCGACGGACAGCAAACTGACAACATCCCTACCGGTGCGACGGGTGCGACCGAAACTCCTCTTTGGTTTGTAGCGGGCTGCCATTGGATCAGTCCGTCAATGCTGCCGGCTCAGATGGAGGTCCTTCCGCCAGGCTGCAATTCACACGAGTCGGTTCAGGTGCGGTGGGCGGGAGGCTAATCTCGTGTCCTGCTCGTTGCTCGTCAGAAGGCACCTCTCGCCCGGCCGTTACCAACGACGGCAAACGTTCCATTCAGTCAGACAGAAGGCTTCCTGCCATGACTCGTTCCGTAAAATTCTGCCGTTCTTCTCTGCTGACATCTGTCGCCCTCGTGGCGGCAATATCGCTTCTCGGTCGCCCGACCCAGGCGCAACCAAAGGCAGACGACCAGCCGCTCATGGCCTATGTCGGCACCTTCAGCGCTCCGCTCAAAGATATGTTACCAACGCAGGTCGATTTGCCGCCCGGCAATGGTCGCGGCATTCACCTGTTCCAGGTCAATCGCGACACGGGAGCGATGACGCCTGCCGGCGTTTACGAAATGGGAACGAGCCCCAGTTGCCTGGCCGTTAACACCGCCGGCACTCGACTGTATTCATCCAATGAGACTGATCACGTCGGAAGCAGCAAGGAAGGCACCGTCAGTGCCTTCGCCGTCAATCCAGGGGACGGACAATTGAAGCTGCTGAACACGGTGCCTTCTGGCGGCGCCGGCCCGACCTATGTGAGCCTGCATCCCTCAGGACATTTCCTGCTGGTTGCTAACTATTTCGGAGGCTCAATAGCAGTGCTTCCGATTCTGCCCGACGGTCGGCTGAGCGAAGCGACGGACATCAAGAACGACAGAGGAAAGATCGGCCCCACCCGAGCGACCAATGCGCCTCCCGGCAGCTTTGCTTTCAGCGGACACGATCGGACTCACGCGCACATGATTCAGGCCGATCCCTCGGGACGTTTCGTTCTGCATGTGGACCTGGGGCTGGATCGTATCTTTGTCTGGAAGTTCGACGACACGAAAGGTGTCCTGACGCCGAACGAACCGCACGCGGTTGTGCTGCCGCCTGGGGATGGGCCACGACATTTCCATTTTCATCCGAATGGTCGGTGGTTCTACTCGATCCAGGAAGAAGGCTCGACAATTGTGCTGTTCGACTACGACTCCAAAGCGGGGCGATTGACCTCGCGGCAGACGATCTCAACGCTCCCGCCGGGATTCGCGGGAAGTAACTTCTGCTCTGAAATCCTCGTTTCCGCTGACGGGAAATTCGTCTATGCGGGCAACCGGCTCCACGACAGCATCGGCATCTTTTCTGTTGGGTCGAATGGCGATCTCACGTTCGTTAGCGAAGAATGGACACGAGGCAATTATCCACGCAGCTTCAGCTTCGATCCTACGGGTCGGTTTCTTTACTGTGGTAATCAGCGAGCTGACAGCGTTGCCGTCTTTGCAGTGAACCGTAAGGCCGGCGGCCTTAACTTCACCGGCCACTACGCTCCAGTTGGCAACCCCTCGCACATCGTCTTCATCGATCATGCCACCGCGGATTGACGTCAGGTTTTGAAATACATGTCGGACACTCAAGAAACAGTCAGTCACACGTGGGACATTCCTTTACGTGCTTCCATGGACGTCGCTGTGATCGGAGGCGGATCAGCGGGGGTTGCCGCGGCAACTGCTGCGGCCCGAAACGGTGCGTCGACCGTACTGGTCGAGCGATACGGTTTTCTGGGAGGCACTTCGACGGCTGGCATGGTCGGTCCCTTCATGACGTCGTACACCGCGGACGGCAAACGGCAGCTGGTTGCCGGCGTCTTCCAGGAGGTGATTGACCGCATGGTTGCCATGGGTGGCGCCGTGGATCCGTCGACGACTGAACCGGGAACCGCGTGGTCTTCGTTTATCAAGCTGGGCCATGCCAACGTGACTCCGTTCCATGTGGAGTCGCTCAAGATGGCTGCCCTGGAAATGGTTTGTGTGTAGCGACAATTAGAAGTTCCGGTTGATGACTGTGTCGGTTGAGCGTTGGCCGTGGTGCTGACTCAGCGACAATTAGAATTCCCGGGCTGCGGCTGAATTGTTGACCATTGTATCTCCTGATTTTCATGGAGGTTGCGATGGTCACGGATGGACGCATCAAGGAACTTCGGCGGCTGCTCGGAATGGGCAGGACTCTGGCCGATTCAGCAAGGATGGCGGAAATGAGCGAGAGAACGGCACGAAAATACCGCGACGACGATGGACTGCCGTCGCAGAACAAGACGGCTCGAACGTATCGCA
>CALDJX010000614.1 GCA_937899075.1 uncultured Planctomyces sp.
CTCGGGAAAGCAGCTCCGAAAATGACGGAAGCGGCGCACGGTACGGGCTGTTTACCGCGCCGCGAGATGGTATCTCGGTTCTGTTTAACCGGCTGCTCGACGTGATCCGCGAGAAATCTGTTGTGAGGCTCGGCGAAGCTGTCACTGCGGTTTCAAAAACTGACACCGGCGGATTCCTGGTCACATTAACATCCGGATCGACCGACGAATTCGACGGAGTTGTCGTTGCATTGCCGGCATTTCGCTCAGCGAAAATCCTTGAATCATGCGTCACCGATCGTGACGAAACTTCGCTCGCTGACTCGATGAAGGAACTCATCAAGTTGCTCAACGAGATCGAGTATTCGTCGGCGGCGGTCGTCGTCAGTGGTCATAAACTGTCCGACATCGAACATCCCCTCGACGCATTCGGGCTGGTCGTCCCGGCGATCGAAAACCGAAAGGTGCTGGCGATTTCGTTTACCAGTCGGAAGTTTCCTGGCCGCGCACCCGAAGGCAGAATCCTGCTGAGAACTTTCGTCGGAGGCGCCATGCAACCTGAAATGCTCGATCAGTCCGACGATGAAATCACAACGACGGTCCTTGCAGAACTGAAGTCGATTCTTGGCGTCAACGGCGAACCTGACTTCGTCGAAGTCTGCCGCTACGAACGATCGATGCCGCAGTACCACCTCGGTCATTGCGAACGCGTCGCCAGAATTCGTGAGCTGGTTGCAAAGATTGAAGGGCTCGAACTGGCGGGCAATGCCTATGCGGGCGTGGGCATTCCCGACTGCATATCGAGCGGCGAGTCGGCGGCCGAAAGACTGGCGGAGCAACTTGCTTGAGGGCTTGGTGCGTCAAGACGCCCCCTACAGCTCGCAATTATTTCAGCCACTTGCCGGTTCGTTGATCAAGAATCGACTGGAACGCCGGCTTTGGCACTCCGGCTGAATCGATCAGGCCAGCGTTTGGAAATACGTGCCGGCTGGCATCGGTCAGATGGCTCCAGTAAATCCCGACGACCGACTGCTTGGACATGAGCAACGGGAACACCGAATCAATCCAGTCCGACTGAGCTTGCCCACTCCACGGACTGCGCCAACAGTTCTCAGCAATGGGCACTTCATCCGAAGCATTGGGATCTGCGTCGCTGCCCGACGGAAATGCCAGTGTTACGTTGAGCGGTACTTCGAGCATGCTCCACTGGTCGAGCAACCTGGAAATATCCAAAAGGTCTAGAGGAGCACTGCCTTTGATATCGTACCCGACGGAAAATTCGAGGTTGATCCCCGAAAGGCCAACGCCGCACCGCAGCAGAGCGTCAACAAACTGAATCGGAGACAGCCGATGCTGACCTGCGGAAAGATAGGAGCCCCACGGGTCCTCGATCCGGATCATCAACTGACCTTCTTCGTCGCTCTGCCGAGCGACTTCCAACGTGCGAGCGACAAGTGTCAGACGTTCTTCTTCCGTCAGATTGAACGACCCGCCCGTGTTGACTCGTGACGAAACTTCCCACAGTCGAACTTTGCCGGCGTACCGCGAGATCGCCGTCTCGACAAAGTCACACAGAAAGCTCTGCAGGTTGAAGTAGTCATGCCCCCACTGATTCAGCCAGTCCGGCAAACCGTGCGGTGACAGATCGAGAAGCGGGCCGCCGCGCATCAGCAACCGGTTCTCCATGCACCATGCGACGAGTTCGTCGCAAGAGTCCCAGTTGTACTCACCTTCGACGGGCTCGATCTGCTTCCACTCGATCGGAATCGCCGCCGCGTTGAACGTTTCGAGGAACGGTTCCAGCTGTTTGTACGGGGTGTCGACACAGTTGATGCTGCATCCAAACGAAACGGGGAGCGTCGGAGACCTCTTGAATCGGACAGAAAGTCGCTGCCGAACGTACGCGTTGGCGAGTTGGTCAATTGCCTCAAACGCCTTCGCGATTGCCTGATCAGCCAGTCGCGTCACTTCGGCGACGTCTGGCTTGGCCGCGGTGGCCTGAGCGAACAGATGATGCGCTTCTTTATGGACGGTGCGAAACTCGTCGGGAATCTGCATCCCGAGACCTTCCCAGGTCGCCAGCTGGTTTCTCACCTGGCAGATTTTTCCGCGAGCCAGTTCCAGAGAAAGAATGTAAGGATCTTCGTGCTCACGCAGGCTGGCTGTGCTGACGACTGGTTTCCCGAATCCTTCAACCGGGTAGGGAACCTGAAGCTTTCCACTGTCAGCGGTCACTCGCCGGAAGGCAACAACGTCGCCGTCGACCTCGAAACGGGAAGCAAAGACTCGTCCGTCAAAGCCACTGATGTAGGCTCGGGGAAGATCAGCTTCAGCATCCAACAGTCCTTCGGGATGGACCGTGAACCGCATGACCCCCATAGAGGAACCTCAATGTTGCTGGAACGGATTGTTCTGGTGAATTCAGATGAGCGTCACTGAAGGTTTCAAACCATGAAACCAGGCAGCGCGAAGACAAGTCAAAATCCGTTCCCTGAGTGCGTCAACATTCCTTTTCTGCCCTGAATATCGAGCAGCTGAAGCACCCACCCGAGACCAGAATGTCTCGGAAAGAGCGGGCGAGTGTACCCCCCGCGCCGCTACTGTTCAACGATCTTACCCACCGGTACACTCCTGCCGAATTGTGATCTCTGGTGCTCCTGTTTCTGACTTTTCTGACGACAATTCCGCCAGTCCTGGTACAAGCCACAATGTCCACCGCAGTACTCCAAACGTCGTTGCCGGGGATGCCTGTTCGGCAGGGAAAAGTTCGAGACATCTACGACTTCGGCGACAAGCTCCTGTTCATCGCGTCGGACCGAATCAGCGCGTTCGACTGGGTACTTCCGGACGGAATCCCGGACAAAGGCCGAGTGCTCACTCAGGTCAGCCGCTTCTGGTTCGACCGGCTCGACGTCACGAACCACGTGCTGAGCCTCGATCCGACCACCCTGCCCCTCCCCGACGGCACCGACGTCGATTCGTTACAGGGCCGCAGCATGGTGGTTCGAAAGACCGAAGTCGTGCCGATCGAATGCGTCGTGCGAGGCTACCTGGCGGGCTCCGGCTGGAAAGAATATCAGGCGAATCGAACAGTGTGCGGTATCGCCCTGCCCGACGGACTCGCACAGGCCGACCAGCTTCCAGAACCGATCTTCACCCCGGCCACGAAGGCCGAAACCGGGCACGACGAGAACATTTCGTTCGAAGAAACGTGCATCCACATCGGCGAGGGACTGGCCAGCAAACTTCGCGACATCAGCATTGCCATCTACACGGAAGCGTCCGAGTTCGCCCGCGAGCGCGGCATCATCCTGGCAGACACAAAGTTCGAGTTCGGCCTCGATGGCGACGAAATCGTGCTGATCGACGAAGTCCTGACTCCAGACAGCTCAAGATACTGGCCGGCGGACCGCTATGAACCCGGTCAGAGCCCGTTTTCTTACGATAAGCAGTTCGTCCGCGACTGGCTCGAAACAACCGACTGGGACAAAAACAGCCCACCGCCAGACATGCCGGACGAAATCGCCACGAAAACCCGGGCCAAATACATCGAGGCTTTCGAAGTTCTCACCGGCGAGACGTTTCCCTGGAAGTAGCCTGAACCGTCGTAACTGGCTGGTTTGGTTTTCGCAGTGGCGTCCAATAAACTCCGCGGTTTGAAGCATTTCATGCGGCGAAGTGGCCGCTGGGCAGGTCCGGGATTGAACAGAGTCACCCGGCAAAATTCGGTGGAGTTATGGCCAAAGATTTTCTGAAAGATGCAAAAGATCACTACGACGTCGTTGTCATCGGCAGCGGCCTCGCGGGACTGACGTCGGCCAACACGCTCGCTCGTCAGGGGCGATCTGTGCTGCTGCTCGAGCATCATTATCAGCTCGGCGGAATGGCCACTTGGTTCAAACGACGCAACGGGCACATCTTCGATATCTCGCTGCACGGCTTCCCCATTGGCATGGTCAAGTCGTGCCGGAAGTACTGGACTCAGGAGATCGCTGACTCGATCGTCCAGCTTAAAGGTATTCGATTCGAGAATCCGCAGTTCTCGCTGAAAACAACTTTCGACCGCAAGGACTTCACCCGGCTGATCACCGAAGAATTCGGCATCGCGCACCAGACCGTCGACGACTTCTTCACCTTCGCCCGGAAGATGAACTTCTACGACGATCAGGCGATGACGACCGGTGAACTGTTCGAGAAGTTCTTTCCTGGCCGCGACGATGTCGTCCGGCTTCTCATGGAGCCGATCACTTATGCCAATGGCTCGACGCTGGAAGATCCCGCGATCACCTACGGAATCGTCTTTTCGAATTTCATGAGCAAGGGCGTCTACACCTTCCAGGGTGGCACCGACAAACTCGTCACTCAGATGAAGGACGAGATGATTAAGAACGGAGTCGACATTCGAATCCGCAGCAACGTGGAGAAGATCGAAGTCGGTCCGGATCGCCAGGTCACAGGCGTCGTCGTCAACGGCCGCAGTATCGGCTGCGACGCGATCCTCTCAAACGCCAACCTGAAGCAGACAATCTTTGACCTGATCGGCCCGGAAAATCTTGACAAACAATATGTCGAAGAGGCCGAAGCCGTACGGCTCAACACAAGCAGTTGCCAGGTTTACATCGCTCTGAAACCCGGCGAATCGTTCGATCATTGCGGCGACCTGCTGTTTCACTCCGAGCATCGTGGTTTCGACATCGACGCGATTCTCAGCCGCAACGTCAGCAGCCGAACGTTCTCATTCTACTATCCCGAGACTCGGCCAGGGCACGATCGATACGTCATCGTGTCGTCAACAAACGCCCGCTTCGAAGACTGGGGCAATCTTTCGGAAGAAGACTACGCCGCTTCCAAACAGGATCTTGTCGACACGACACTCGACTGCCTGGAACAATACGTTCCGAATATCCGTGAGAAAGTGGACCACGCCGAAGCGTCGACGCCGGTCACCTTTCAGCATTACACCAAGCACTGGCGAGGCTCGTCGTTCGGCACCAAGTTCGAAGGTCTCGATGTCAGTCGAAGACTCCCAGAGCAGATCGGTGGTTTATTCCATGCCGGGTCCGTGGGGATCATCATGTCCGGCTGGCTGGGAGCGGTTAACTACGGCGTCATCGTTTCGAACGACGTCGATAAATATCTGACGCCGGCGGTCGCCACGGTCTGAGAAACCTGCAAACTCGTGATCCGAATCACCAGTTCTACGATCTGACGACTCACACAGCTGTCGACTGAAACTCGCCCGGGATTCGCCCGGTAAGGATCGTGTCAAGAAGCAGTTCCCGATTTAATACCAGCACGAAGCGCGAGCGAGTGAATTTGGAGTATTCACTTGCTCGCGCTTCGTGCTGGTATCGGGAACTTATTTCCGACACGTTCCTAAGTTGACCGCAGCACGAATCTGGATCTGCAGACTCAGGGGAATTCCGGTGGCTGTCACATTTTCCGACGACGAACTTCTGGCGTTTCTCGACGAGCAACTTCCCGTTGAACGAGCGTCGCTTCTGGAAGAACAGCTTCGCGACTCGTCCGACATGAGACAGCGACTTGCCGTGCTGATTCGACGCCGTGATCAGGGCGGTCACACAGTCGGAGAAATCTGGCGCCGTCATCGGCTGAGCTGCCCAACACGAGCCACGCTCGGCAGCCACCTGCTGGGAGTTCTGGACGACTCGCTGAGTCAGTATGTCGAGTTCCATCTGGAAACGATCGGCTGCCGGCTTTGCAACGCCGTCGTCACAGAACTGGAAGAATCCCGTCAGCCTCAGCCCGCAGACAACCACCGCCGCAAGCGATACTTCGAATCGTCGGCCGGAATGCTGCGAAAGAACGACTGAGCGGATTTCCGACCATTTTCATGGTTTTGTGCAGGAGCTGGGGCGCTGAAAGGCCTTTGTTTCCCTGGTGGCCCTCCTGCAGAACACGGAATACCAATTCTGGAAGTGCTCTGACATTCCAGCAAAGTCACAATTGACAACTTAGGCAGGCTGCCTAGAATGCAAAGCGTCTCTCTTCTCTCTCCCCTCACCCAACGATTCATCGTTAGGTTTGGGCGGAAGGCATGGCGGTCTCCTGCGGGAGGTCGCCATGCATTCCATTTTCTGACGTTCTCTCAATTGAAGGATCATCCCGCCGTGGGTTGCCCCTTCCGTCAGAAATGTTGAAGCATTTTTCCCCTTGAGCAGATACTCAACCGGACAGATGCTCGACCTGACCCGACGATGAGCTTGTCGTCCGGGATCCATACTCGCTGAAACTTTGGTTCAGATTCCATGTTTCAGTTCGCGAGTAAGGAAACGCCCCGTGACAACGCCGAACGAGTCGTCAACCCAGTGTGCCACTTCGCCCTCCGACGCCCTCAGCCTCTTGCTGAAATGCGCAAGACAGTTGGAAGCAAGCGGTCAGATATCTGCCGCCTGGAACGCTTATCAGGCAGCGGCCCTGGCCGACGAAACGCCGAACGGTCGAGTCGAACTCGCCGGGTTTCACTTTCGCACCGAGCGTTTCGACGAAGCCGGTCAGGAGTACGAGTCGCTGCTCCACCTCGCCGCCGAATCAGATGACCGGCGGCTCGCGGAAGTTGCTCGCCACAATCTCGCTGCCATCTTGAGAAAAACAGGGCAGTCATCTCGGGCCATGACACTCCAGGCTCGAGCAACTGCTGACTCGATCTCGGCAAACGGAGAACTTGACACCGCAGACCTGACCGGCCGCGCGTTAGACGCCATCGATCAGAGAGACTTCGGACTGGCAGAAAATCTGCTGCTCAGATCGCTCGCGGTTGAGAAGAGTTCAGGCAATCACGATGGTGAAGCAACCGATTGTGCGAACCTTGGAGCACTTGCCCTTCTCCGCGGAGACAATGCTGTCGGAATTCGATTTCTTTCGCGAGCTTACCATTTACACCGAAAGTTGAACGACAAGGTGAACGCCGGGACTGACCTGCTGAACCTCGCCGAGGCCTTCCAGAATGCCAGTCGCTGGACTCTGGCCAGCCGTTGCCTTCGCCGAGCCATGTCGCAGTTCGAATCCTGCGGGGCAAACCAGTCTCTCAACACGGCTCACGCGCGACTTCGCGAAGTCAGGCAAATTCAAGGAGTCTTCAAACGTGACCCACTACTGAATTGACTTCCCGCAGGGGGTTCGTAGCGTTCGTCTTTCGTCGTCCCTCGCAAGTCGCTGCCCGAAACTGCTTCGCAGAAAGTCCGTCTGATGCCCAACGAAACCTGGAAGGTGCGAGTCACGAAAGATCATCTGGTCTTCAGCGCCGCGCATTTCATCACATTCAACGGGAACGTTTGCGAGCGTCTGCACGGACACAACTGGCGGACGGCCGTTGAACTGACGGGGCCACTCGACCGCAACTCTTACGTCTTCGACTTCATCGCTTTGCGCGACACGCTACAGGGAATCGTCAACGAACTGGACCATCACGTCCTGCTTCCGACAAATCATCCCACCATCAAAGTGAACGAGTCGGAACGCGAAGTCGAAGTGACGTTTGAAGATCGACGCTGGGTGTTCCCTCGCGAAGACTGTGTTCTGCTGCCGGTTGAAAACACAACAGCCGAACTGATCGCACGCTGGATCGGCGAACGCCTCCGTCCAACCATCGAGAATCACGACGAAGCCGATGTCTCGATGATTCAGATCGAAGTCGAAGAGAACTTCGGACAGTGGGCCATCTGCCAGCTCCCGCTCGGCGAGTAACCCACAGCGGGGCACTCACCGGCGGATAATCGAGTTCTGTCAGATTACTACTGGTCGACCGTGGCCTGACGTAACCCTTGCGAGACCGTCGTAAGGTCACCGCTCGCACTCAGAGCGTCCAGCCCACCGTCATCGAAGAATTCCTGCAGTTCCAGAATGGCCGGCCCCATCAGGAAGCCAAAGACGGCAGGCATCATGAAGAGCACCGTCGGGAACATCAGACGAAACGCGGCTTTGTTAGCCTTTTCGTCTGTTCGCTGACGGAGACTCTCACGCATCGTATTACTGTACTCGGTCAACGCTTCCGAGAAGCTCGTCCCCATCCGTTCCGACTGATTGAGCAACGAAACGAACGAGTCCACTTCCGGAACGTCCACGCGATCGGCAAAGTTGTCGAGTGCGATCTGCAGGTTTCCCACATCCGCCTGGTGCACAACGATCATCAGTTCCGTTGCCAGCGCGGGATAGACCGGTTGAAGGTCTTTTGAGATGCGCTTCAGTGAGTCGGGAATTGTCAGTCCCTGGCTGACGCACATGTTGAGCATGTCAAGCATGTCAGGCATCGCACGCTCTAACTGACTCGTCCGGTCGGTGGCCTTGTTCTGCAGAAAAATTCGAGGAACGGCCCAGACAAGCCCAGCCATCGCAAGCGTGCCAAGAATCGCCAGGAGTTCCAGAGACTGCGGAACCAGAACCACGGCGCAGCCACCGAGAAAAAAGACTCCGAACAGCAACATGAACCGCACCGCCTGAAGATTCTGCAGGGCATGCGGCTGATGATAGCCGGCTCGCGTCAGCTCTTTTGTCGTTCGTTCAGTGTCCGGCGAGGGCATTACAGCAGAAAGCGTCGACGTCGCAGGGCCGAAGACATAGTCGGTGCCATCGTTCGTCGGAACCTGGTCGGGCCTCAACATTGGCAGACTGTTCGCCTCTTCGAAGTCGTCCGTAGCGTTTCCAAACAGCTTCTGTGTAGTCCAGCTCACCTGGTAAGCCTGGTTAGCCGGTGGCTGCCACACTTCAGCGTCTGGCGGCGACCAGGCCATGAATTGATTAGCCTTGATGACGCCCGGCTGCGCTGCACTGGCGGATGTGGCTGCCCCGGCCAATTCTAAAGCTGCCGATTCTGAAACGGCAGGTTCAGACGCAGCCAGTTCTGGTGCAGCCACGACGGGTGGGGCCGTCGGCGCGTCAGCTGAAATCTCAGCCGATTTACTCCGATTATCAGCCTGCGAACTGCGCATCGCATCTTCGTATTCAGCTGCTCGAATCTGCTCTTCATCACGTTGACGTTGACGCCAGCGTCGCACTCGATTGATCAAAAGGGTCAATACGAGCGAAGCCGCCAGAGTAAAGAAAACCAGAAACAGTGTCTGAGTTGAGATATTCATCAAATTGCCTCAAGCAGGAACTGACACCTTGATAGTCAGCTTTGTCGCCGAGCCGATTGGCTCATCGTTCGTGTGGAAACTCAAGCAACTGGCATCAGCTTCTCTGGCTGTTCTGTAGAATTCGCAGAATGAACATCGAACCAAAAATTTCCATCGCGATAGACCCCAGCGTCACCTTCCGCCCAATGTCGGATGCCATCAATTTCTGAACGTAAAGCGGGTCACGAATTGAGAAGAAGATCACAATACAGACAGGCAACGCGAGCATCAGAACTGCCGTAGCTCGACTTCCTGTCGTCGCTGCTCGAAGACGTCCCAGAAAGAGAAGTCGATCGCGGATTGTCTCTGACAATCGCTCCAGCACGCTCACCAGGTCTCCGCCGGTCGACTGATGAACCGAAAGTGCGGTCACCAGAATATTCAATGTTACGAGTCCGGTACGGTACGGCAGCTCTTTAAGAGACTGCGCCAGGTCCTCGCCCATCTTCATTCGCCGAGAACATTCCTGCAGCTCGTTACCGAGCGGAGCACCCGTGTCGTTGCCAACGAGTTCCCAGCATTGTTCGATACTCCGCCCCGTCTTGGCTGCACGAGCAAGTTCGTCGATCATCGCCGGCAACTGAGCCATCATTTGCTTTTGTCGTCGCTGTCGCATCGTCATTGCCACAATCACGGGAGCAGCAAATCCGATCGTGCCGAGCATCAATGCCGACAACAGACTCTCCTGCACAACGAAAATCAAGCCGCCCAGAGTCATGCCACACAACGTGCATAGAAAAAGCATGACCGATGGACCGACGCCGATTCCCGATTGAATCATCAAGGTGTCGAACCAGTTATTGATCGAGTTGCCAAAGCTTTCATCGTCACGATTTCCAAAGAGTTCCTGGTCGCGGAGGATCTCCGAGAACGCAGGCAACGGCTCAATTGGCGAATTGGCAAATCCAGTTGACATGATGACTTTCCTGATACTGATTAACTTCTAACGTCCGCTTCGAAGTTTCTGCCTGATAATGTCTCGGCAAAACTTTGCAGTTTTCACAACGGCATCCGATGCCGCAGTTATTCCTTTGAATACGGTCGAGTATGCAGTTCCCGTGCGTCGAACATCTCGCTCGGCAGATCGAAACCCGACGTAGCAAGTCGTTTCAGCACGGCAGGCTCGTGTCCCGTCGCGAAGAACGATCCGATCGCTCGACCGTTCTGATCGACGCCCTGCATTCGGTAAACAAAGATGTCTTCGATGATGTAGACACCGTTTCGAACGCCGCAGATTTCAGAAACACGAGTCACTTTTCGTTCGCCGGTACTCAGACGCGACATGTGGACGAGAAGCTGCACGGCCGAAGCGATGTACTGACGAGCGACCTGCGTCGGCAGTTCAACGCCCGACAAGGCAATCATCATTTCCAGTCGGTCCAGAGCGTCTCGCGTATCGTTTGCGTGAAGCGTGCTCATCGAACCATCATGGCCCGTGTTCATCGCCTGGAGCATTTCGAGAACTTCGCCGCCGCGGGATTCGCCGACGATGATCCGGTCAGGTCGCATTCGCAGGCTGTTCTTCAGGAGATCCCGCTGGTCGATTTCGCCTGTTCCTTCGACGTTAGCCGGACGCATTTCGAGCGACACAACATCCGGCTGCTGAAGCTGCAGTTCCGCCGTCTGCTCGATCGTAATGACGCGTTCGGTGACTGGAATGAAGCGGCTGAGATTGTTCAACAGCGTCGTCTTACCAGCACCCGTACCACCAGAAACCAGCAGGTTCAGTCGACCGCGGACGGCCATCACGAGGAAGTCGGCAATCTCCGGAGCCAGTGAGCCCATTGAAACCATGTCTTCGAACAGCAGCGCTCGCGACCGGAAACGTCGAATGGAAACCGTCGGGCCATTCAGAGCGAGCGGTGGAATCACCGCGTTAAGACGCGAGCCGTCCGGCAACTTGGCGTCGACCATCGGCTGGACTTCGTCGATTCGACGACCGGCTCGGCCAACGAGTCGATGAATCAGTCGTAGAAGGTGAGCGTTGTCGGCGAACCGAACGTTCGTCGGCTGCAGAATACCGTTTCGTTCAACGAAGACTCGATCGGGGCCGTTGACCAGAACGTCGGAGACTTCCGGGTCATTCATCAGCGGTTCGAGCGGACCGAAACCGTAAATTTCGTCCATGATCTCTCGGACCATGTGCTCGCGCTGGTCGACGGGCAACTGCACTTCGTCCATCGACACAAGGTGCGACGCGAGAGACCGCAGCTGCTGCCGCAGTTCCGCTTCTTCGATCTGCCCGGCTTTCGACAGGTCGATCGCGTCGATCATGCGACGATGCAGGTGCGTCTTCAGCTTCTGAAACTTCTGTTGAGCCTCATCGCTCGTAACTGTTGCGGTAGGAGCTTCAGCAACCATGGCGTGCCTCATTCTGACTGATTATGGCCGAGTGGCCTCAGGTGATTCAGTTTGTAATCTGTAATTTGTAGATGTATCGATTGGCCACTTGTTCCGAGCGGCCTGCAGCATTTCGATTCTTCGGCTCGTTCGTCTTCGAGCCTTCGTCCTGCGACGCGAGTATCGCCGTTCCAGTCGTCATCACTCCGGGTTGAATGATCAGCTCGCAACCGTCGTCTTCGAGCACTTCCACGGAAAGAATTCGTCCGGCGACGGCTTCCGTTACCTGAAGTCTTCCCGCGCCGGACCTGCCGGTCGGCAGGAACTTGTCGTAGAGAAACAGAATTCGGCACTGACCGATTGATTCTCGGAGAACGCGTGGAACCGGTCCGTTGATTCCGCTGAGCGATTCAACCTGATGAGCCCCCTGATCAAGCCTCAATTCAGGCCGGCGTTTTGGTAAGTCGAGGTCCGTCCAACCGTCGCGAACGTGCTGCAGAAGGTCGTCAATTGTCGCAGTGCCGCTGACGTCAAATAGATGGACGTTGGCTTTCTCCGGATCACCTCGCCGAATTGCACTTCGAAGTCGAATTTCAGGAATCCCATCCGGGCCTTCGGTAATCTGACCCGTTCGTTCATCGAAACCGTACTGGTCACTTCCCTGCCGATCCTCAATTTGAGACATCCATGACTCACGCGTGTCGCCGTCTTTGGCTTCTCGCAGAATCGCCAGCGGCATCGCCGGAACGGGAACGCCGGACAGCGGCTGAAAACCAACGACGCGGTTATCGACAGAAGCTTCCGAAAGAGCAGAAACGTCTGCTCCTTCGTTGTCGCTGATTGAGTTCAAAAATGTCGCGACGGGATTGTTACGCGACCGCGAATGCAGACCTCGAACGACGACGCTGTTGGGTCGGTCGGTCGTCTCGATAAAGACATTTTCGCCGGTTCGTTCGCGACGGACCAAACGCCCGAAACGAATGTCTCCTTCCGGCGTGAGATCAAGCTCGACCGGCTTGCCAGCAATAAGGTTTTCGCCAGCGATCCTGCCGGCTTCCTGCCGAGCACGTTCGAGCTGTGCATCGGCGTCGGCATCGACCCGAAGCAAATCGTCTGAGGCCAGCAGTTGACCGCCCCGTAACGCTGCGGCCTCGACCGCCGCTTCGAGTTCAGTTTTTGCACTGTCCAGCCAGAGACGGTCAAGTGCGAGTGCCACGCCACCGACAATCACAAGCAGCGACATCATGGCGGCCAGCGCCATGCTTCCGCGCCGCTTCGAGTGGATTGCTCGTACGATCTCGCGTTGTCGGATTGTTGGCTGCCTGCGAACCATCATCGTTTTAGATCCTCGGTCTGTGAGAACGCAATTCTTCGTCTTCCAGAACATAGGTCACAAAATTCAGCAGCGACGGAGCAAATCCTCACGATCTGACTCCACGAACAACGCGACCACTTCGCTCGAATAAAAATCGATGAATTCAATGGCCCTGATGCAGCAGGACAATCCTTCGACGATCAGGCTCATTCCAAACGCGAAAAAGCGGCCCGGTCGATAACCGGGCCGCTTGAACATCTTCAAGTAGTCGTTTGTGCTCAGCGAGCGCTGGCAGTTCTGTTGGCGATTCCGGTATATCCGGACGTCGGCGAAGGCAGCTGCTGACTGGCCGGTCTCCCGGAATTTCCAGTCCCTGTCTGCGGCCCGTAGAGAACTCCGCCACCGTTGTATGGCCCCGCTCCATTTGGAGCACCCACTCCAGGAGCAAACCCGGGATTCACCCCACCGTTGGCTCCGTTCGGATAAGTGTCGTACCGAATGGCTCCGTTGATCGGCCCCTGATAGGCACCGCTGTAGCCAAACTGGCCTCTGTTCAAGTCTCCGCCGTTGTTGCCATACCCGACGTTTCCGTAGCCGCCATAGTTTCCGCCGTAGTTGCCATTGCCTGTCGGCACGCCGTTCACAAATGTCTGCGTGAAGGCTCGACTGGCCCCGTTATAAACTCTTGACCGGAAGACATCTGGCGTTGGGGGCACCGGTTCCTCAGGAACAGGCGCCAGTTGCAACAGCTCTTCGAGCGTAGGTCGATCAGGATTCGCAACGGCGACCGTGATCGCGCCGCTGGAGTCTGGCGTGTAGGACAGGTACAGATCACCGTTTTCATCGGCCAGTCTCAGCACAGCAACATTATCTTTTGCCACTTCAAGAGTGACGTTGTTGCCGCTTGATTCGAGGTCTGTCTGCACGAAGGCTCGATTGATCGCCAGAATTCGGACGCCCTTGAAGAGCACGATCGAAAGTCCACCGATCTCCTGATATCGCGGGTCCGAAGTCACATTTGTTTTCGGCGTAAATTCGATATCGACATGATCGCCGGGACGCAGCAGTCCGTTCATCACAGACGCGGTATCAGTTAGATGAATCGTCATCGCCCGATAGCCATCGCTGACTGTCAACGGCGGCAGCTCATTCATTGGAAACAGCGAGCTACCATGAATGGGCTCAGCAGCTTTCAAAGG